>JBDGQN010000347.1:0-4607 GCA_042219055.1 Salinibacter sp.
TAGAGCAACGGACTCTTAATCCGTGAGTTGAGGGTTCGAATCCCTCCGGGCCTACACACTATTCCCCGTAAGTTCCTTGAAAACAGGAGCTTACGGGGTTTGTTTTTTTTGTTGGGTGCAGAAATGGGTGCAATAATGACAGCTGGTTCCGGAATTTGACCCTGGGTCTACTCTCGTTTCCCTTGTCGAAGGACACGACTCAAAGTCGTAGTCTTTAAGTATCTGGGGGGCGAGACAATTGTCGCCTTCTCTTACAGTAACCAGAAACTGAACGCGCTCACCGCAGATCAACCGTCTCTCAGATCAGAATTCCGGGAGTATTTGAGAATTTAGCGGGGGCTCTTGTTAGTCAGTTTTCATTTTCCTAATTCTCAACCAGCAGTTGGTCGTGGCCTTAGAGCGAAATCCATATGGTGTGACGGGGTGAGAGAGACTGCCGGCAAGTAATCTTGATCCGAAGGGACTCGAATCATCGTGAGGGGTATGCCAATCGCATCTTCGCATCTGCGGACTGGTTACCCCATTCTGGTGTGAAAGAACGCCAGTGCCACACTCCCACCTCAGATCGTGCCTGCGTCACCGGTTTTCAGCTGCGATTAGAAACACCTGCGCTTCACCGCTCGACAGAGTTGCCAACGTGAGGTCATCCTGAACGGCTGACCTGTATCTAGAAAAGTAGACATGTCTGATAATTTGATTTCGATCGAACAGTTGGCCCTAGCGCTTTCGGGGAGACATGACCGAGACGATGCCTTTGAAGACAGCGTTGAGGAATATATCGAGTTTGCCAAGCTGTTAGGAGCACGTCAACGGTACGACGAGATCGGGTCCACATACAATGATCTGCGTCCACTTCTGGAGGTTTGCGAGTCCTCAGCAGAACGGCTTTTTCTGAGTGCACTGGTTGGACCCGATCTCTCGTATCGCCCATACGTGCAGAAAGACAATCCTCCAAGCCTATTAGAGGCAACCAGTAGAGCACCCAACTGGCAGGGCTCTGCACGCGTGACCTACACAGAAGACTCGTCCACAAAGCCGAACGTGACGTACTCGTATAACTTCTATCCACAGGCTCTCATCCAACCGTTTCTTGATGAAGAGAGTCAGTACAGAGTTGACTTTGCCGGTGCGCTGATTTCCATAGAGACCAAAAAGAAAGAGGGAAAACATTCACGAGACCGCAAATCTGTGGAGGCGGTAGAAAAAGTGGTCGTGGAGTTTATTTCAGAAACAACCCCTGATGAATCGGAAGTGGAGAGTCACAGCAAACTTGAAAGGGCTGGGTTTAGAGTCATGTCTTTCTCGGAGGCGAAAGTACACGAACATCCTAATAGAATAATTGGCAGTGCTCATGGTCGTCTTAGAAATGCAGCTCAGCGACATACTCCGCATGAGTTTTGATCGTCTTACATTTGTGCTGCGGTAGCGTCCCGAAGAAACCGTTCTGAACCTCCGGGAAGTGATTGAATTGGAGGCGGTTGTCGGCTACGTTTAGAATCCGTAGATATGAAGATTTTCGCCATCCAAAAAAGCGCCCGATGGGGTCCAGCGCCGGTTTGCCGTCATTGAACAGAGCGTTTTCCGCGTCTGAGGTAGCGATGTCTCTGACTGAGGCCGGCCTCTTGCCGGACCGTGTAGAAATGATTGTTCGGCTCTACGCCGAGCATCACAACTGGACGACCGTGAAGGAGAAGTGGCACGAGGAGCGCATCCACGAACGCGGATCGCGAAGCAGTGCCCAGGGGATTTTCCGGATCCTAAAGCGTCGGCTCCAGTCGGGCGGTAAAAAGCTGCCCTCGTTGACCGAGCTCCACGACCTTATCCAGGAATGCCCCACAGAGCAGGCGAAGGCGCAGTTGTTTTATTTTTACCTTCTCCGAGAGGATAACCTCTTCCGGTTCGTCCTGCACGAGGTGCTGCGCCAGCAGGGAACCGATCGTTCGGAGTGGCACCTGACCACGGACGAAATCGTATCCGTCCTCAACCAATTCGAGCATGAGGATGGGTCCGGGCTTCAGTATGCGGACTCGACGCTCCATCGATGGGGCCAGGGCTTCCGGTCGGTGCTTCGCGACATTGGAGTCCTCAAGGGGCCGTACGACGAGAACGGCGTCGTGCCGAGCGTAGACGCCCCGCCTGCTCACGTAGGGGCGCTGTATTCATGGAACGAAGAAGGGAAGGAGTGGCCGGATCGGCCGATCGGGTGGATGTACCTCTTTCAGCCGCCGGCCCATCGGGAGACCCTTCTCGATACGATCCAGACGAGCAAGCGGTGGACGACCTCTCGGCTCCGAGACCAGTCGGTCATCGCGCCTGTTGATCGGGAAGAGACGTCCGCGTAGGCGCTGCTGATTGGGGACAAGGGGGGCAAGCCTGTTCGGCCCTGAGCACATCTTCCTCCTCATGTCAATCTGTTTCACTGCAAGCGCACTGTGTCGGTGGAAGCCCTTTTCGAGTCTACAACTGATTTGGAAGAGTCCGTCCGCGTTGATCGCCGGGCCTCGGATGACGATGAGGCCGAGCGGCTTCGCCTCGTGGAAAGCTACCACGTCACCGAATCGGCCGAGGCCTACCTCCAGGACATTCTTGCGCGGATCCTGGGCGAGGCGGAGGGCGAGCGGCGTGGCGCCAATCACTGGCTCTACGGTTACTACGGAAGCGGAAAAAGCCACCTGCTCGCCGTCACGGGGCTTCTCCTCGATTCGGAGTGGGTAGAAACGATGGGCCGTGACGAGGTTTGGGCGGAGCTTTCGGAAGGATCGGATGCGCTAGAAGAGCTTCGCGCACTCTGGGAGCGCTGCCTGGACGACTACAAGCTCCATCCGCTCTTCGTCAACCTTCTCAAGGAGCAGGGAAATCGCCAGCGTGGATTCGGAAACGTGATTCTCCGCCGCCTCCACGAAGAGCAGGGCCTCTCCCCGCACCTTGAGACGGCCTTCTTTGAGCAGTGGTATCTGGAGAATCACTCTGAAGAGGAGCTCGAAGCCAACGCCGAGCAGGTGCTTCCGGACGTGGCTGGAGACCTGCCCGGGGACAATCTCTGGACGCAGGTTCAGAAGTACCGGGTGCTGGCGGATGGGGCCCTCCCGGCCCTCTTTGAGGCGGAAACGGGGACGCGAGACGGCCTCGACGACGTTATCAATCGTGCACTGAACGCCAGCACGGTCGCGGGACGGATCGAAGAGGCCCGCCAGCAGATCGAAAGCGACAGCAATCGACCGGTCCGTCTCCTTCTTCTTCTGGATGAGATCACGCTGTTTATCGGCACGCGGTACGGGCTCCTTACGGAGCTCAATGCGCTTGCCGAGGCGCTCGATGAAGTGGGGGACGGTAACATCCTCACGATTGGCACCGCCCAGGAGGACCCCTCTCGGGTCCAGACGGAATACTCGGCCCGGGAGGTCGACTTCAGCATTCTCGACGACCGCTTTCCCCACCAGTACAGCCTTCCTTCCAGCCACGTCGGGGACATCGTTCGCAATCGCCTGCTCCGGAAGACGGAGGACGGAGCAGAGACGTTCAACCAGGCCACGGTCGACGCCGAGCTGAAGCCTGCGAATTCGCTGGTCTTCTACGACGTCCAGAAAAACACCGACCCGCCCCTCGACCACCTGTCCGAGGAGGACGTGCAGGCGTACCTCCCGCTGCTTCCGTATCATCCGCCGCTATTTCTGGACATTCTGTCGAACCTCCGCACCGAGGAGGCCGACCGGGCGAAGTCCATCTTCTCCGGGACAGCCCGGGCGGTCTTGGCCATCGTGAATGGTTTGCTGGAGCGTTGGGCTGCGGTGTCCGACGGGCCGCTCGATGGAAAAGACGCGGATCCGACCCGCATCGTCTCGCTCGTTGACTTCTTCGAGGTCATCCGGCCGGAGCTGGAGGACATTGTGCCCCGGGAGGTCGAGACCATCGACGAGGTGGAGTCACGCGTAGAGGACGGGGAGCTGGAACCGATCGACGCGAAGGTCTGCAAGGTCGTGCTGCTCCTTCAGCGCGTCCCGGACATGATCCCCCTCGACAATGCGAAAAACATTGCCGTGGGGCTCATGGACGACCTGAACGGCAATACGCTGCACCGCATGGCCAACGCCGTCGACGAGTCCCTCGGCCGCCTGGGCAGATACATCCGCACCGACGACGAGGACCCGTCCCGTCGCCGCTTTACCGACCGCGAAGAACGGGCCGTGCTCGAAGCCGCCGAGCAAAAAGAAGAAACCTTCGGTCCGGCCGACATTGTCGAGGAGATGACCACCTCCACCAGCGTGTTCGGCGCCGCCGGATCGGCCTCCCTGTGGGATGAGGTGCTACGCCACCTCGATCTTCCGAAGCGCGTCCCGTACGACGAGGGAGGAGACCGCTATCCCGTTCAGTGCACCTTTGACGTGGACGGGCACCGGTTTGAATCCGACTTTGGGGAAGACGGCGCCCTACAGGTAACGGTGCATGTCGAGGGGCTCGTGTCGAATGAGGAGCGTCCACAGACCGAACACAGCGATGCGTTCCTCTGGAAGCTCCCAGCCGACGGGCGGGCGTCCCTGTACGAAGGCCTGAGAGAGTGGGCCGCACTCTCCGCCGCGTGCCGGGAGCACCGGACGCCCTCGACGATC
>JBDGQN010000348.1:0-7556 GCA_042219055.1 Salinibacter sp.
TGAAGCGCAGGGTGAAATCCCAAAATCTCCCGCTGCCCGTCTTCGGTGATCCCAACTGCGATCAAGATCGCCGTCGACCGGACCCCGCCCTGACGGCGCACCTTGACGTGCATTGCGTCGAAGAGCACGAACGGATATTCCTCCTCCAGCGGGCGCTCGGCCCAGGACTCGACCTGCTCATCCAGCTCCTTGGTCAGCCGCGAGACGGTCGACTTCGTAAACCGGCGGCCACAGAGCTTCGTGGTGATCTTCTTGACTCGGCGCGTGGACACCCCTTGGACGACCATCTCCATCAGAGCCAGAACCAGAGCCTTCTCCGAGCGCTGATACCGGTCGAAGAGCTCGGTCGAGAAGCTTCCGTCCTGTGCGCGGGGCATCTCCAGGGTAAGCCGCCCCACACGTGTGGTGAGCTCTCGCTCATAGCTGCCGTGCCGGTAGCCGGTCCGGTCCTCGCTTCGTTCGTACCGATCGGCCCCAAGATGCTCAGTCATCTCCGCCTGAAGCACCTCGTTGAACATCTTTTGCATCAGTACCTCCATCCCGGCGTCGCCAAACAGAATCTGTTCGAGTTCCTCTGCGCTAAAGCTTACATTCAAATCGGTCATCGCGTGAAGTTGGGTTTGGTTCTACTGTTGTGAGCAGTTCCAAACCTAGCGCAGCGCGGTGACCCTTTTTATCCCCACTCCGGCTTCGATCGCCACCTCGGCCAATAGGCTTTTCAACAATAATAGGGACTCTATCAGGAGTGATGTCGTAGAACCTATGGTCTGGGTCCCTTTCCGCCCAGATTGCCAGCTTCTTTTGCATTTTGTCAACGTCCATGAGGCCATTCACCTCTGTTGCCATTTGACTACCTCTGCTACTTGAAGCCTAGCGGCTTGCTGCCCTCCTTCGTCGAGGCCGGCGATTTGCACCGGTCGGACTACTACGAAGGCTCCGCCGTCCCATCTGCTCCTTGGCATACTTGGGGGCCTCAACTGGAACAGACGGGACTTCCCGCGTTTGGCTTTCGATCTTAGACGGTACCAACGTAGGCGGTGGTTACCAACATTCCTAGCACTCCGCGCTGGAGCTTCCCTCGGAATCGGCACCTGATCAAGGTTTGTGCCCACTGCGGTCCTGTCACGACCGCTTTAGCAGGCGTACCTACAAAACACCTGTATTCCGAGCCTGCGCACGCTCACGGAAGCCCTCGCTTCCGTGGTTTCTCCCACTGACTCAGGGTGGGCATAGCGCTTCCCTGGCCCGCTCGTTCGTATTTAATCCTCTGTTCGCGGGAATCCTCTTGTTGCAGGTTACGCAGGGGGGTCGATTTCCCGAAGGAACAAACCCACTTCGTTTGGACTCGCCATGTTGGACCTACGCCAAGAGGATCATTCCCCATACAGCTCGCGGATCCTGCTACCGCTCAATCCCCCTGTCCTGGCTCAGATTTTTCCACCCCGGGACCCCAGATCCCACAGCTTCGAGCCATAGGGCGTAGAGCCTCCCTTGCGAGGCTCTCCTGTATTTAAAGAACAGTTTTCGAAAGCCACTTTCGCGGCTCACGGAGATGATCAACGTGCCGATCGATCAGCTCCGGGAAGCTCCCCGGGTCGCTCACATTCCCGGACAGCGGCTTCATGAGGACTGGAAGGCCTGCCTTCCGCTCGACAATCATGTCGAGAACGACCTGATTCAGATCCGGCCGGTTATCTCGCGAATAGCCCTGCTGGACACGAATAACCTCGTCTTCTGAGGACTCGTCCGAATCATACTCGCCTTCGAACGAGAAACTGGTCGCGTCCAGGTGGGCAAACCGCGAGGTGAGCCCAAGCTTCTCGGCCGCGTGGGCCGCTAGATCCCGGAAAAGCTCCGTGACGCCGTAGTCGTAGAGATCGTCGAGCGCTCGCCCCAACACATCGTCGTTTAGATGCTCTGGGCGAACCCCTTCCCCGATCAGCCGATCGGTCGGCATCTTCTCGAAAAACTGGGCGGTCAGATAAAGCCGCTGCTGAACAAATCCAAGGCCGGTTAGAACCAGCGCCTTCACCGCCTGACCAACTGAGACGTTGCGCTCCTCGAAATCCTGGGCGATCTGCTCGTCGATCCGGTCCCCAATCTCCAACTCCTCGAACATCCCAGCCACCAGGCCCAGGTGATCGAAGATCTTGCTCTGAAGAACCTCACTCTCGGAGGAATCGGAGGCTTCAGGCTCCTTCGGGTTGATCATGCCGCAGTTAGTTGTACCATGTTTCCGTTCACTTGTACAATGTTATGCCTAAAAGCATGTCAGTTCCCCCGGTCGCCGGGGTGCGGAAGGTCGGCTCGAACGAGTCCAGCGGCGCGTTGAGCTATGAAAACGGGTCGTGGCGGGCACGACCGCCGACCGTGCGGATTAGCGTTCAACGCCGGCCCCGGTCGGGGCTGCACGGCACCGTATCGCTCGTGACTGTGGAGCTCTGACCCGCCCGCCGTGTCCCGAACGCGACTGTTCGGAGCGGAGTGCGGAGAGGTCGAAGCAGATGATGTGCATGTCAAAGGGGGCAGCGAGGGGGAGGCTATCGGCTTTTACGTAGGCCTTAGAAAGTACGTTAGTAAGAGGCGGCCATTTCGAGCGAAGCGGAGTCGAGAAATTTTATCGAGGATCGGCGCAAACGCCGAAAAGACACTACCCCGAGGCTGCGCTCGACTTGATCAGCGGCAAGCACAGGCCGTTCGGAGTTGACCCCGAGGGCTTATACCATCTGCGCCGAATCGTTGTACAGATTGTGAGCGGTCGGTGCGGTCAGCAAATCGGAACTGAAATGTAGATCCTGCCTCGATCTCGATGTAGGGACGACGCGGGTCGTCCCTACATGGACGGATCGGAGCAGAAGTGTACAACGAAAAATCGCAATTTGTATTAAAGCCAATTACGACGGTTTATTGTACACCGCCCCTCAAATTTACTGACGAAGGGTCGACCGACCGGTCGACCCTGCTCCACGGGAGAGAAGAGTTTCGGGGAGCCAGAAGGAGATGCAAATCCCCCGAAATTGTACAGTCATCCGTCATAGCCGGTATAAACCGGCGGGAGGAACAGGGGGCGAGGTCCCTACCCGCAGTAAACGCTGCCCAGAGTGCCCGCCCCGATGGCATATCGGTCCGATGCCGGGTTCTCGGTCTTGAGGGGTCTGGTGACGAGCGGACCCGCCCGACCTGCCCACGGTACATCCCACGCATCCCCGTTCTCCTGTTCCCCCGCTCTCGGCCACACGCAGAGATCCCCACACGCACGATCATGCCTCCCCCCGAAACCGTCCTCGTCACCGGGGCCTCCTCCGGCATCGGCCGGGCGCTGGCCCACCGCTTTGCCCGGGCCGGATACGACTGTGTCCTGCTCGCCCGCAGCAACGCCCCTCTCCATGACCTAGCCGACACCCTCGAAACGACGTACGATGCCGACGCTCCCGTCCTCCCCGCCGACTTGAGCAAGCCCGGCGCGGCTGAGGATATTGCGGCGAACCTGACGGACCGAGACCTCGCGGTCAACGTGCTCGTCAACAACGCCGGGGTCGGAGCCCAGGGACGATTCACTGAAATCGACGCCCAGCAGCAGGTTGACATGATTCAGGTCAACGTGACGGCCCTCACGCATCTTACGCGCCGACTCCTCCCCGGTATGCTGAAGCGCGACCGGGGCGGTGTGCTCAACGTGGCGTCCACAGCGGCCTTCCAGCCCGGCCCCTACATGAGCGTCTACTACGCAACGAAGGCCTACGTCCTCTCCTTCAGTGAAGGGCTCGCCCACGAGGCGCGAAATACGAACGTCACCGTCACGTGCCTCGCGCCCGGTCCCACGGACACGGCCTTCATGGCCCGCGCCGACATGCACGGCACCGCCCTGTTCGAGACCGCCTCCCATATGACGCCCGAGGACGTGGCCGACACGGGCTACGAGGCCTTCCAAAACGACCGCACGCTCGTCGTGCCCGGCTGGCCCAATAAGATCGGCACCTTCCTGGTGCGCTTCACGCCGCGTCCCCTCGCCCGCCGCGTCGCCGGGTGGCTCAACAGCTGATTCTTCAACCGGACTCGATACCCTCCTGTATCGATCGTTTTTCACATAACGATTAACCATTTGGTTGAACCATACAGTTGTCGTCCGGTTGAGACGAGCGTATTTTGCTCAGGTGCTTCTTCCGTCCCATGCCCGACCCCTCCGACCCGTCCGCAGACTACTCCGAGACGGAGCGGGACATTTTCGACGCGGCACTTCAGGTGTTTGCCCGGGAGGGGCGGCACGGGGCCCGCATGCAGGCCATCGCCGACGCTGCCGACATCAACAAGGCGATGCTGCACTACTACTTCCGGGACAAGGAGACGCTGTACGAGGAGGTCTTCGCCTACACGATGCAGCAGTTCATGGCGTCGTTCGGCGAGTCGCTGAAGAAGGCGCCGACCTTTGAGGAAACGTTGCACGCGTTCATCGACGGATACGTAGAGTTCGTGCGCTCCGACGAAGCCGCGATGCGCCTCATGGTGCAGGAAAACCTGGCCGGGGGAAGCCTGCTCGGCGATCATCTCCGCAAGGCCACCGACTCCGGAGAGGCCCCGCCCCGAATTCTGGTCGAGACGATTGCGGCCGCGATCGACGCGGGCGAGATCCGCCCAGTGGATCCCCAGCACACAGTGCTTTCCGTCATCTCCACCTGTCTCTTTTTCTTCATGGCACGGCCCACCGTGCAGATCATGCATCCCGCCGCGGAGGACGACTGGGATGCGTTCGTGGAGGCTCGGAAGGAGCACCTGTTTGATTTGATCTACCATGGCCTTGCGCCCCGAAGCTAATCGTTCAGCGTTCAAACGTTTAACGTTAAACGTTTTCAAATGAAGACTTCTCGCTTGACCGCAGCCGCCGCCGTGGTGGTCCTACTCACAATTGCCGGTTGTTCGCTCACGCCCTCCATGACGACGCCGGAGGCGGAGCAGGAGCTTCCGGGTCGGTTTGAGGCGGCCCCGGCCGACACGACCCTGCCCGCCGCGGCCACCGACACGAGCGCTTACGACGCCACCCGCTGGTGGACTGCGTACGAGGATCCGGCCCTCACAGCCCTCGTCGACACCGCTCTCGCCGCCAATCTCGACCTCGGCGTAGCCCGCGCCCGCCTCAAGGAATTGGCCGCACAGTTCCGGATCGCCCGCGCGCCGCTTTTCCCCAGCATCACCGCCAACGGACAGGGCAACTACCAAAGCCAGCCCGCCAACACCGGCATCGGCGGGGCCATCGGCGGCGGGCGGGGACCGGACCGGTTTTCGTTTACGACCTATCAGGCCAACCTCGGGCTCTCCTATGAGCTGGACTTCTGGGGCCGCCTCCGCAGCCAGCGCAAGGCCGCGCTCAACCAGTACTTCGCCACGGCGGCGGACCTGCAGACGGCCCGCCTCTCGGTGATCAGCCAGACGATCTCGACCTACGCCCAGATCGCCTCCCTCCGCCGACAAGTGCGTCTTGGGAAGCGGACCATCGATCTCTTGAAAAAGCGCGTGGCTATTACCGAAGACCGCTACGCCCGCGGCCTGATTCCGTCGTTTCAGCTCTACACGGTCCGCCAGCGCCTGCAGTCCGCCAAAGCGGCGCAGCCGGAGCTGGAGAGCCGGCTTTACGACGCGCAGGGCCGCCTCGCGACGCTCCTGGGCCGCTTTGCGGGACAGCAGCGCGTCCTCCTTCCCGACTCGATGGCGGTCCCGCTCGCCCCCGAGCCCATTCCCGCGGGCCTGCCGTCGGATCTCTTGATGCAGCGGCCCGACGTGCGGGCGGCGGCCCGTCGGCTGGAGGCGGCGCGCCAGCAGATCGGGGTGGCGCGGGCCGAGATGCTGCCGAGCCTGTCGTTGACCGGCCAGGGCGGGACCCAGAGCAGCGCGCTGGCGGACCTGATCGACCCGGGCCAGGCGTTTGCCAACTTCGTCGCCCAGCTGACGGCGCCCCTGTTTCAGGGCGGGCGGCTGCGGGCCAACCTCAGCGCCGCGGAGGCCCGCTACAAGCAGCAGGCGGCCCGCTACGAGCAGACGGTGCTCACGGCGTTCCGGGAGGTGAAGGCGGCGCTGGTGGCCTACGACAAGCAGCGGCGGCGCTACCGTGAGGTGCAGCAACAGGTAGAGACCGCCCAGAATGTCTTTCAGACCCAGCAGGATCGCTACGAGCGGGGCGTCGGTGACGTGCTCTCGCTCCTCGACGCCGAGCGCAGTCTCACGGAGGCCCGCACGCGACTCGCGAGGGTCCGGCTGGCCGTCGTGAACGCCCGGCTTGCCCTCCACCGCGCCCTCGGGGGGGCCTGGACGGAGGCGCCCGCCCCCGACGATCCCCGACTCTTCCAGTAACTTCGCTTTTCCAGTAGCCGCGCTCTCTTCCCGGCCGACGCTCCTCCTTTCAACCGACCCAGCTTGATCCATGGACTTCGGCAACCTCAAGTGGTACTTCGTTGGCGGCGGCCTTCTCGTCGGCGCCGCTGTCATGGTAGGACTTCTGTACGTGCTCGCGCCCCAGCCTGAGACGAGCGAGCCGCCGCCGCAGTCGCCCCTCGTGTCGACGACATCGGTGGAGGTGCGGGCCGGCAGCCTGCTGGTCCGTGGCACCGGCACGGTCCGGCCCGTCCGCGAGATCCAACTGACCGCGCAGGTTGGCGGACGGCTCGTCGACGTGTCCGGCGCCCTCGTGAGCGGGGGCCGGTTTGAGGCCGGCGAGACGCTCGCCCGCATCGACCCCGCCGACTACCGAAGCGCCGTGACCCAGGCCGAGGCCCAGGTGACCCAGGCCCGGTTTCAGCTCATCCAGGCCCGCGAGCAGGCCGGCGCCGCCCGAGAGGACTACCAGCGCGTCAAGGAGCGCGCCGGCCAGGCCCCCGAGCCCGACAGTACTGCGCTGGGGCGGCTCCTCTTCAACGAGCCGCAGGTGGCGCGGGCCAAGGCCAACCTCCAGAGCGCAAAGGCCGCCCTCAAAACCGCGAAGGCCAATCTGGAACGGACCCGCTTGCAGGTGCCCTTCGACGGGAGGGTGCGGGCCAAGCAGGCCGACCTCGGGGCCTACCTGGCCCCCGGCACGCCGGTGGCCACCGTCTACGGCACCGATCAGGCCGAGATTGTCGTCTCGCTCCCGACCCGCAAGGCCGCCCTCATCCGCAACCTGTGGGACACGATGGAGACCGGCACCGGCCTACCGGCGACCGTTGCCACCGAGTACGGCGGAAAGGAATTCTCGTGGCGGGGCCGGGTCCACCGCGTGGAGGGGGCGATCAGCGAGCAGACCCGCACGGTCGACGTGGTGGTGCGCGTGCCGGATCCGTACGACCAGGCCCCGTCGGTGCAGGCGCGGGCGCCGGAGCAGGGCCGAGGGCCTTCGGGTCCGGAGCGCCCGCCGCTGGCGGTGGGGACCTACGTGGAGGTCGGCATCGAGGGACGACGAAAGGGCACGTACCACGTGGTGCCCCGCCGGGCCGTCCACAGCCGCACGCCCGATCAGCCGCCGGTGGTGTGGACTGTGGTTGGCGACTCGATGCTGGTCGAGCGCGTCGTCGAGCCGATCCAGACCGTGGAGG
>JBDGQN010000349.1:0-5810 GCA_042219055.1 Salinibacter sp.
CCAGCCCGTAGGCATTGCGGTACATCTCCCCGTCCTCGATGTGGCAGGACGGCTTCCCGTCAGTGATCATGAAGATCTGCTTGTTGCGGCTGTTGCGACGGTGCAGAATGTCGCGCGCCCGTCGCAGTCCCGCCCGCGTATTCGTGTAATGCGGGCCCACGTCGAGGTACGGCAGGTCTTTCACGTCCACCGTCCAGGCGTCGTTGCCGAAGGCGACAATGTCGAGGGAGTCCTTCGGGTACTGCGTCATAATGAGCTCCGACAGCGCCATTGCCACTCGCCGCGCCGGGGTGATGCGGTCCTCGCCGTAGAGCACCATCGAGTGGGAGAGGTCGATCATGAGCACCGTCGCCATCGAGGCGTGGTGGTCCGTCTTGTGGACCTGGAAGTCGTCCTCGGCGAGGTGCCAGTCGTCCCCGACGCCGCTTCGCTTGAACGAGTTGGAGAGCGTGCCGGTGACGTCGAGGTTCGAGAGGTCGTCCCCGAACTGCCAGTCCTTCGTTTCCGGAAGCCGCTCGTCGCCCTGCCCGGTGTAGGACGTGCGGTGGTCGCCCACCCCGCCTTTCTTCAGGTCGTTGAAGATTTCCTCCAGGGCCGACTGTCGGAGCGAACGCTCGGTGCGGGCCGTAATCTCGACCGTCTCCCCCTCCTCCCCTTCTTCGAGGTAGCCCCGGTTCTTCAACTCCTCGACGAAGTCGTCAAGGTCCTTGTCCGAACCCTCGGTGAGGTCATACTGGTCGTCAAGCTGCTTCATCCAATCGAGGGCCTCCTCGGCGTCGCCCGCCGTGTGTTCGAGTAACTCCTGGAAGAGATCGAACAGCTCTTCGAAAAGCGGCTTCTGACTGCCGTGCCGAACGGGATCCCACTCGGTATACCGAAAACGCATGGACTTGAGACGCAGGTTAGAGCAAATATGGAATGCAGTTACGCCGTCCAATCGACGTTTGTTTGATCTTCACGCCCCCACTGTCCCACCTCTTACAAGGACCGCACATTCCTTCCCTCCCCAATCCCCCTTCATACCCCCGGCCTGTAATTTTTAAATTTGAAATATCCAATTTTCAACCCTCATATGGCGACTCCAGGTAGTCCCGGGCCCGTTCATGCGCCCCCGCACTGTCCTTCATGTCGAGCACCTTCTGGTACCGGGCGACGGCGAGCTTCCGCCTCCCCATCGCGTCGTAGACCATACCCTGGTACAGATAGCCGAGCATCCGGTACCGTTTGTCCTCGACCCCCCGGCGGCTTAACCGCTTCAGCTCCGCCAGATGATCCAGGGCCGCTTGGTGCTGGTTCTGATAGAGACGGTCCCTGGCCAGGTACAGGTGGGCCACCTCTTCCATGTGGGCGTTGTAGCCAGGCATTCCGGCGTCGCAGCGCTCCACGACCGTCCGAAAAATCTGCCGGGCCTCGCCCCACCGTCCCCAGCGGGCGTAGACGCGCCCCTCGAAGGTGTGGAAGAACGGATTGTTGGGGTGCCGCTCGCGGAGCTTCGAAACCCACTTTCGGCTTCCCTGAAAATCCCCCTCGTACAGGTAGTGCACCTTGGCGAGGAAGTAGATCGCTTCGGTCTTCACGTAGCGCCCGTTCGTGGCGGTTTCGCGGAGCAGCCGAAGCCCACGCTTCTTGTTGCCGTCGGGCAGCAGCCACGTAATGGCCTTCGAGAGGGTGTACTCCTCCGCGAGCACATCGACGTAGTAGTCGTAGAGGCCCGACCCGAACACGTAGTCGCCCCGCTTCGGCGCTACGGCTTCCACCTTCTGGACGTATTTGATGGCCGCCCGGCCGTGCTGAATGGTCTTCCACCAGCGTGACCGGTTGGAGTGAAGGCGGGCCAGGAAGCCGTGGGCCGCCGCCTTGAAAAGGGCCGCGTCGAAGTGGTCCGAATTTTTCTCCAGCAGCGTGTCGCACCGATCAATCACGGTGTTCATCTGCTCGATGAAGGCCTCGTCGTGGGAAGTGTCCGTAAGGTCGAGCATAATGGTCCACCACAGATTCAGCCCCTTCAGAAATGGACCCACGGGGTGGTCGGGGTAGCGCGCATCGATCTTGTCGAAGTGGGCCCTGGCCTCCTCGAACCGCATGCCGTAAAGGTCGCTGATCCCTTTCGTGCCGACCCTCCGAACGAAGGGGTCGTCGAGAATGGAGGACGTTTGTTCCGCCAGCCCCGAACGATCCGGGCTCCCCGAGGAATGGGTTTGGGCCATTGCGGCATAGTCCCCTCCCACCAGCAGCAGTGCACCGATGAGACCGAGGAGGAGGCAAGACCTCATAATTGATCGAATAATTGATCGATTCCGTGGACACGTGGACGTTGCGCCGTCGCGGATCGGAGAGAGCGCCCGCGCTCAGGATCCGGATTCCTCTGCCTTAAAGCCCTGCAGGCTCTTCTCTGCGAGCACGTTGACGTCGTAGGTCTGCACCCGTCCGTTTTGTTCACGGTGGCGGCGACGGGCAATGGAGACCAGCCGGTCCATCAGTTCATCGAATGAGACGCCGGAGGGCTCCCAGAGGTAAAACGAAAACGAGCCTGGAATGGTATTTATTTCATTGAAGTAGAGCGCACCGGTGGCTTCGTCGATCATAAAGTCGATCCGGACGACGCCTGCGCACTCAAAATGGTGAAAGATGCGGACGGCCATTTCTTGAATCTCCGTGGTGCGCTCGTCGGAGAGGTCGGCGGGCACGATTCGATCCTGCGCAGCCATGCCCTCGGGGGCCGACTCGCCCCTCTTGGCCCCGCTTCCGCTGCCCTCCTTGGCCCCCTCCCCGTCCTCCCGCATGTATTTGTCCCGGAAGGTGAGCACTTCATCCTCCGTCGAGGGCACCGGTTCCTCCAATACACTGGGCGTGGCCTCGTGGGCGTCCCCCAGCACCGAACAGTTGATCTCGCGCAGTGCCTCCACGGCCGCCTCCACGATTACCTTGTCGTCGTACCGAAACGCGTCCTCGATGGCCGCATCGAGCCCGTTCCGGTCCTCGACCTGGGAGATGCCGATGGAGGACCCGCACCGGGCCGGCTTCACGACGAGCGGGTAGTCGAGTTCGGCCTCGCACCGATCGAGGCCCGCCTCTTCCTGGTAGCTCCACTCGTCCTCGCGAAACGCCACGAAGTCGACGACGGGAAGGCCGGCCTCCCGGCACACGCGCTTCGACATGACCTTGTCCATCCCGAGGGCAGAGCCGAAAACCCCGGCGCTGGTGTACGGCACGTTGAACGTCTCGCAGAGTCCCTGAATCCCGCCGTTCTCCCCAGAGCCGCCGTGCAGCCCGAGCAGCATCACGTCGATGCGGCGTCGGAGCGGAGGGCGCTGGAGGCGCTGCAGAACGCCTGACTGGCGGTCTTCGAGGAGGTTGAGGTGACCGTGAGGCGTTGGCACGAGGGCCACCGGCACGGCCTCCTCGCGCAGGGCGTCAAGGTCGCGGTATCGCTCCACCTCCAGTAGCGGCTTGCCCGTGTACCACGTGCCGTCCTTGGCGACGTAGATGGGCACGGGCGTGTAGCGGTCGCGATCGAGCGCCGCCGCGGCCTGCAACGCGGAGATGACCGACACCTCGTGCTCGGGGGCTACGCCGCCGAGGACGACGCCGACGTTGAGGGGGTCGGTGGACACGAGAGAGAGGCTGTTCTGGTGACGAAGAAGGTTCGTTGTGATCCCGGAGGTCGGCGCCCTCCCAAGTAGGACGGCAGAAATCCTTTAAAACCACGCATCCGAAAACCTACGCAGTCATTCCGCACTCCGATGCGGAATCACGTCACTTTGAGCAGCGCCCTTCTTCGAAAAGATCCCCTAACGGATGACCCTCCGGGCCCCTGAGTCCCACTGAGGATGATGTGCCACAGAGGGTGTTCGGATGCGTAAAGTTAACGTTCTTTTCCGGATCTACTCAGGCTCCAGATCGGGCCTGGGCGCCTGGAGGCACGGAGGCCTTACGCCGCCCTTCTCGCCTGAAGGCACGTCGCAGAAATCGATACGAAGAACAGGCCCCGTTCGATCCTTCACCGAACACGGGATCGACGCTCAGCAGAAACGACGCGCCCCACCGCTCCCACGTGTTCAAGCCTCCATGCTTCCACACTTCCCCATTCCCCCATTCACACACGCCCTCTCCCTCTTCCCTCAACGCTCCAATCAAGTCCCGACCAAACTCGGCGCAAACGGATCGACGCCCCGGTGTCGTCGTTGATGTTGGCCATGTGACTGCCGAGCTTTCCCGCACTTTCCCCGCACTCATCCAACGCTAACGTCCCTCGTGCGACTGGCCGTCATCTCCGACATTCATTCAAACCTCGAAGCCCTCGAGCGTGCGTTCGCGTCCATCGACGACGCCGACGTGGACGCCGTCTACTGCCTGGGCGACGTGGTGGGCTACAACGCCGACCCGACGGCCTGCGTGGACCTCGTGCGTGAGCGCTGCGAGGCCGTCGTGCTCGGCAACCACGACGCCGCGGTGGCCCGAAAGGCGGACATGAACTTTCTCCCCGCCGACGGGCAGGAGGCCGCCCGGCACAACCGCGCCCAGCTCTCCGACGCCCAGCGCGACTACCTCGCCGAGCGCCCCCTCACCCACACCGCAGCGAACTGCACGTTCGTCCACGCCACCCCCGACGACCCCACCGCCTGGAAACGACTCACGGCGTACCCGGCCGCCCAGGCGCAGTTCGACCACTTCGCCACGGATGTCTGCTTCATCGGCCACACCCACTCCCCCGCCGTCATGGCCGATTCGCTGGGCATCTTTCGGGTGCGGCCCGGGCATCGCTTCCTCATCAACGTGGGCAGCGTGGGCCAGCCGCGGGATGGCGACCCCAAACTAAGCTTCGGCCTGTTCGACACGGAGTCCCTCTCCTACGAAAATGTCCGCCTCGACTACGACGTGGCCACGGCGGCCCGCAAAATCCGCACTGCCGACCGCCTGCCCAACCAGCTCGCCGACCGGCTCGAAGAGGGACGGTGATTCGTGAAGCGTGACACGTGAGGGGACAATCACGCATCACTCGTCACGCATCACGACTCCTCACGCTTCGTCGCACTCCACGAACTGTCCGTCGCTGTAGACGGCCCAGGGCCGTCCCACCATCTTGTGTCCCACAAACGGGGTATTGTCACTCTTCGACCGGATCGAATCGTCGGTAAACGTCCACTCGGTCGAGTCGTCGAAGATCGTGAGTCGTGCCTGTTCCCCCTCCACGAGTTCCGGCACGTCGAGTCGTAGAATGCGGCGCGGGGCCACGGTGAGTTTCTGCACGGCCTCTGCCACCGAGAGTACCCCCGGCTCGATGAGTTCGCGGCCGATGAGGCCCCAGGCCGTTTCGAGCCCGAGGATGCCGAACGGGGCCTGCGCGAACTCGACGGCCTTCTCGTAGGACGCGTGGGGCGCGTGATCGGTGCAGAGGGCGTCGATGGTGCCGTCGGCGAGGCCCTCCTTGAGCGCCGCCACGTCCGCCGCTGAACGGAGGGGAGGATGCATCTTCGTGTTCGTGTCGAAGTTGGTTTGCTCCACGGCCTCGTCCGTGAGGGTCAAGTGGTGCGTGCAGGCCTCTGCCGTGACGGGAAGGCCGCGGGCCTTGGCCCGTCGCACGAGCTCTACGCCCCGGGCCGTGGAGAGGTGCGCCACGTGGAGGTCACCCTCGGTGAGGGCAACCAGTTCGATGTCCCGCGCAATCATGACGTCCTCGGCGGCGCTGGGGATGCCGTCAAGTCCGAGCCGGGCCGACACTTTGCCTTCGTGCATCTGCCCTCCAGGATTCAGGGTCTCCTCCTCCATGTGGTTGATGATGGGACGGTCGAGCATGCTGCTGTACTCCA
>JBDGQN010000035.1:0-6663 GCA_042219055.1 Salinibacter sp.
GGCCACCATGGCGGATGAACATTAGCAAATTCAGTGAGTTCAGTCAAGACTGAATAGGTCGAATAGGACGATAAACGGAGCGCGAGGTCGTTTGCAGGATCGACATATTCGTCTGGGAAGTGAACGTGGATCAGCGCTCACCGTGGATCCGCTCGTAGGCGTCGGCAACTTCCCGGAGGAATCGAAGGCGTTGGCCCTCCGCCGCTCGCAGCGACAGTCCCATACGCGAGCTGATCTCGTCGGCCAGTTTCCCGATCCAGTGGGAGCTTGCCGACATGCTTGACGAACGTTGCAGAAGATAGGCAATCGCTTCGTAGTCTCGACGCGTTAAGCGGGAGACGCGGCTGAGATCCTCATCCGACAAGGTCTCGTATGGCCCAGCTCCCATGTTGGCGGGCCCGCGATGCCAGGCGTCTAGAGTAGATTGCTCGGTCGGTTGGTCTTTGATCACGAAGCTGCCGGCTGCGTAATCGCCGAGGCGCCGCCATTGTGAGCTGACGAACATGACGACGAGCCCGATCCCGAACAGCAGGTCGGCCAATCGCACAATGTTGCGGATGAGCGCGCCCCGAACGTCAATGGGCTGGCCGCTATCGCGAATCACACGCAAGCCGAGTCGTCGCTTGCCCGGTGTCCGCCCGTTGTGGGCCACCTCAAAGTAGATGAAATAGCCCCACTGAACGGCGAAAATCACCAGCACCAGGAGGGCGAGCACCCAGCTCGTGAACCCTCCAACGGCCTCAGGGTGGCCCAGGCCTAAGATCAGCAACGCGGCATAGAGCGACACCAAGATGCCGCTGACGATGAGCCCGTCCAATGCGAACGCCATGAGCCGCGACCCGAGTCCGGCCAACTCGTATTCCAGCTCGACCTGCTCCGGCGTGGTGATTGCGACCCGTTTGGGCATGCCGATAACCTACCATCGCTTCGATTCGAATCATCGACCACGGATCGGCACCCAGATCCTACGATGCGTATTCTGGATTCGCATTGATAGCTATGGCAACGCGCCAGTCAATGCAGGCCGAACGGACGCGCGATTGGAGTCGGTTGGTTCGTCTTCTGGACCGGGCTGATCGCGACGGGCTGGCAACGTTCCAAGCCGAAGAGCTACTGGAGTTGGGACGGCTCTACCGACAGGCGGCTGCAGAGCTGTCATTTGTCCGCGCGCATGGTATCGACCCGACCTATCAAGCTGAACTCAATCGGCTCGTCGGCCGAGCGTACGGCCATGTCTACGCCGATCCGCCCAAGGGATTGCGTCTCGACCTGTTCATTCGGTTCGTTCAGCGAGATTTTCCGCAGGCGCTACGTCGACATGCGGCGTTTATCATCGTGGCGACGGCGGTGTTTCTCGGTGGAGCTGGCATCGCCTCGCTCGCCATGCTGGCGGACGCGCCATGGGCCCGTGCCTTATTGCCTCAGGAGCTAAACACGATGGTCGAACAGGTGGCCGAACGTCACCGCGCGGGTGGCGACTGGCTGCCGGGAATGCTGCGCCCCGTGGCGTCGTCGTCGATCATGACCAACAATTTGGGCGTGGCGTTTCTGGCGTTCAGTACGGGCATTCTGGCCGGCATCGGGCCGCTGTACGTGCTGTTTTTCAACGGTCTGATTCTGGGCGCCGTCGCCGTCGGGGTGAGCCGAGCCGGGCCGGCCGCCGCGCTGGACTTTTGGGCATTCGTTGCACCCCACGGCGTGCTGGAGCTGCCCGCGATCATGATCGCCGGGGCGGCCGGACTTATCGTCGGCTACGCCCTCGTTGATCCGGGCGATGATCGTCGCCCGGTTGCGCTCAAACGGGCCGCCAGCCGGGCGATGACTCTCGTCTACGGCGTGATTGCCCTGTTGATCGTGGCCGGCCTCATTGAGGGCTTTTTCTCGCCGACGACGCTGTCGCCGTCAGTCAAGCTGGGCGTGGCGGGGCTCATCGCCGGGGTGTTTGCGAGCTATCTCATCCGCTGTTCGCGACCGATGGAGAACGATGAGTGCTCGTCACGGTGGCTCAGAAGCGGGCCGCCTGTTTGGCACGCAGATAGCGATTGACCGTCTCCACCGAGAGCTGGGAAGGGCAGGCGTCGATCGTCCAGACGCCGCTAGCGTTCAGCTTGCGAAGCGCCTGTTGACGCTCGTCCATCACAGCAAGCGTCATGCTCTGCTCATACAGCGCGGTCGCGTCGTCGGGGGCCGAGCGCAGCCGCTCGTCCCAGGCCGGATCACGCAGCGCCACGCACAGCACCATGTGGCGGCGCCAGGCGGTTGTCAGCGCCCGGATCAGTCGCCGCGAAGAGTCGGGATCGACGAGGTCAGTGAACAGGACGATGAGCGCCCGCTTGCGGAGCCGATGGGCCAACCGGACGGCGGCGCGCTGATAGCTGGCCTCCCGGCGCCGCGGCTGGAGCCCATAGAGCCGTTCGGCAATGGCGTCGATCTGGCCGCTTCCCTCGCGTGGCAGCGTCAGGTCGTGGATCTCATCGGCAAAGGTCATGAGGCCAACGCGGTCGTCCGACTGCAGTGCCACATGTGCCAACAGTAGCGCGGCGTTGACAGCGTGATCGAGCTTGGTGAGGCCGTCGATTTGATCGGCCATCGTCCGGCCGCCGTCCACGACGAGCATTAGTCGTCGGCTCCGCTCCAGGTCGTACTCGCGCGTGACGAGTTCGCCGTGGCGGGCCGAGGCCTTCCAGTCGATTCGCCGCAGGTCGTCGTCGGGCACGTACTCGCGCAGTGACTCGAACTCCAGGCCGGTGCCCCGGACGCGCGAGACGTGCATCCCGATGCGCGTCAGCTGATCGCGCCGCGCCAACAGCTCGTGTAATTTGACCGATCGAATGTCGGGATAGACGCGCGCTTCGGCTTGGAGCGGATAGTCGATCTGGCGAACCCAGAGCCGCCAGGGCGTGGCGTAACGAACATGCGCCCGGCCGAAGTGATGGGGGCCGCGCGCTTGGGGACGGATCGCGTAAGGGACCTCAATCCGTGATCGGGGCGGCACGTGCTGCGCCATCGGTTCGCGCCGCGTCTCGAACGACGAGGGGACATCGTCACGGATGCGCACGTCGAACGGAGATCGCCCCAAATGGTTGAGTGTTAGGGTCACGGTCTGCTCGACGCCAAGCGAGAGCGGATCGGGGACGCCCCGCCT
Organism: Salinibacter sp.; assembly: GCA_042219055.1. Classification (GTDB taxonomy): domain Bacteria; phylum Bacteroidota; class Rhodothermia; order Rhodothermales; family Salinibacteraceae; genus Salinibacter. The sequence continues at coordinate 3,146 of JBDGQN010000035.1, forward strand.
CATCCGGACGTGAGTGCTGTCGCGGGTGCGTGCCCGATCGGTCCAGATCAGCCCGATCAGGGCGGCGTTGTGCGCGAGCCCGATCCAGAGGAAGGGAGGCCAAGCCAAGGCGAGGACGAACCATATGGCCCCGAGCGCGAGCAAGCCGATCGCCCGAAGGGCCAACATGTCCTGGATCTTGGGCAGGTCCGAGGATCGAGTCATCGTTGCTTCATCGCGGCACGTCGATCTCGTCCAGCAGGTTCGCGATCACCTGATTGCTGGTGACGCCCTCGATTTCGGCTTCCGGTTGGAGCAGCAGGCGATGGCGCAACACCGCCGGCGCCAAGTCCTTAACGTCGTCCGGGATGACGTAGTCGCGTCCGCGCAGGGCCGCCAACGCCTTGCCGCCGTGCAGCAGCGCGATCTGAGCGCGCGGGCTCGCGCCGAACGCCACTTGGAACGCCCCGCGGCTGCGGCGCACGATCTCGATCATGTAGCCGAGGAGCGCCTCGTCGACTTGGATGTCGCGGAGCTGTTGCCGTAGTTTGATCAACTCGCTGGCATCCGTCAGCGGCTCAACGCCGGCGGCGACCACATCATGGGGATCGAATCCCCGATGGTGTCGGCGCAGAATGGCCCGTTCTTCGGCTTCACTGGGATAAGGCATATCGATCTTGAGCATGAAGCGATCAGTCTGCGCCTCGGGCAGAGGGTAGGTTCCCTCGTGCTCGATCGGGTTCTGGGTGGCGAAGACGGTAAAGACGGAGCCCAAGTCGTAATCGACGCCGTCGATCGTAGCAGTGTGCTCCTCCATGGCCTGCAGGAGCGCAGCCTGGGTTTTGGGCGGCGTCCGATTGACCTCGTCGGCCAGCAATAATTCGGCAAAAATGGGCCCCTTGTGGAGATGGAACTCGGCCTGCCGCATGTCGAAGACGTTGGTGCCGACGACGTCCGATGGCATCATGTCCGGCGTGAACTGGATCCGCTTGAAGTCACAGCCAAGACAGTGCGCGACCGTGCGTGCCAAGAGCGTCTTTGCGATGCCAGGCGCGCCTTCCAGCAACACGTGGCCCCCCGAGAGCACCGCAACCAGCAAGCCCTCAACAGTCGCCTCCTGACCCTGCACGGCCTTGGCGATCTCGGCCCTTGCGCGTTCGCCGAATTCGAGGATATTCACGCGCGACCCTCCCACTTGCGACGGAGCGCCGCGCAGCGACGGGCCCAGCTCACGACCGTGCCCTCATCCGGCGGATTGTCTGACGATCTCGATTGCAAGGCTTCTCCGTCTTCCAACACGTGCCGCACCTCCTCGCCCAAGGCCGGACGCTGGTGTCGCGCTGCCTGGACGAGCGTCGGCGTGTCGACGTGCTCGGGCAGCCCGAGCGTGCGCGCCAGCGTCCGTCGCAGATCAGCATGCAGCGTCTCGACCGCCATTGTGTGGGCCCCGGCCCGGCGCAACAGTTGGGCCATCGACGCGATGTACTCGTTCGACCGGCGCGGTGGGGCCCCGAGCGTGGGCGCCATCGGGGCGGCGAAGCGGCGCGAGAGCGTCAACAACAATAGCCCGAGCGCCGTAGAGCCCTGAATGAACGCCACCTTGAGCGGCCACGGAGCCAAGATCCAAGCGCCCATTGGGCCGTCTGCGGGTGGGCAGTGCGGCGCTTGGATGGTGCTGAGGGCGACGATGGCGAGCGTTACGGCAATCAGAAGCCCGAGCGCCAGCCAGTCCGTCCGTCGGTTCACAAGGTCAGACCTCCTCGAATGTCGGCTGCCAGACGACGCGCGCGTTGATAGTCTTCCGCCGTGAGCGATGCCCGTCCGTACCAGCTCGCTTCAAAGAGTTGGGTCAGCGTCTGCAACAGCGATCGCAGCTCGTCGTGGCCCTGCGCCCGCACATGGCGCAGATACTCCCAGTTGGTTCGGCCCTGTTCGTACTCGATCAGGCCGGCCTGATGCAACGACTGCAGCAGGTCGCGATAGAGCAGCCGCACAGCCTCGCGATAGCGGCCGGCCTCGGCATGGCGCTCCGCCTCCGACCAGAGGCCGTCCGGTTCAGCAAGCGACGATGCGGATGTTCCCTCGGTCGTGTCGACGTCCCCCGTGACATCGCCGTATTGGCGATCGATCATCACCGAACCAGCCAGTCGCGAGATGACGAATACAGCTCCGATGGCCAGCAGGACGAGCGCAATCCAGTAGAGCCCGGAACCATTCGGCATCGTCAGGGCCGGACCGCTCGATGGTGCCGACCCGTCTGGCTCGGACGCCGCCGTGGGGGAAGCTGAGTCGTCGCGACTGTCGTCAGCGGATGATGAGGAACCATTGCCCGTGTCTTTCTGATTCGATCGTGAAAACAAGGGCGGCAACCAGGATGACGACTCTCGGCGACACGGATCATCTTCCTCCGACGCCGTCGGCTCCTCGGCGGTGGCGACCATACCGCCGATGGATACGACGATCGCGAGCGCGATAATCCCGATGCGATGCCGGATAGGTCCGTTGCTCATGGCCGTTGCATGCCAATTTACGAGCCTAGTGTCCCCTCGTCATCGCCAAATGACTCGGGTCGAGACGTGTCACGTTCACTCGTGTCTGATGGAGGGGATTGTCGCAGCTCGCGAACGAGCAGCTCAAGGTCGAATCCCTCCTCACGCACGCGGATGTCAAAATACAGGATGACCGTAGCCGATAGCATAATCGGCAAGAGCAGAGCTCTTAATAGGTTGGCGAGGGTATCAGAGAGAAGCGGTGACGCGTCGATCGTGAAAGAGATCAACGCGGGAAGGCCGCCGAGCAATACCAATCCAACGAGGCCGAGGATGAACAGTCGACCCCAGTGGCCCTGAGCCAACTCACGGCTGCGACTGATGGCCTCGGTGTAGCGCCGATCCTCAATAACGAAGGCCGGATTGACGAAGGCGGTCATGAACAACAGGATCACGATCAAGATGGGTGCGCCTATCCAGCCGAGAACGGGGATGATAAAGAGCAATCCAGCCCCGACAAACATCAGCCCGACCAACAATGATGTGGCCAGATACGGCAACAGCCTTGACAGGATCGAACCATACGCCGTGCCGATGGAAGAAGGTGACCCCAGGTAGCGATTAGCAATGGCCCAGGCCAGCGCAGCGTAACTCACATAAAAGGCCAAGGAGTCGGCCACCATTAACAACCAATTGTTTGCAATTATGCCTGCAGATGGCGGTTGAGCGAACGGAATGTTGCCGGTGCCATTCATCGACGGCGGCGGGGCTTGTCCAACGGGCGGTGTGCCTGTGATGCTCGTGATCAGATTGACTCCGATGGGAATAAGATGAGCGACGAGCGCAATGAGGAACAGCGTCCCGAAATGGTCCCGATAAAGCTGGAACGCCTCGTCGAAGACATCTCCCATGGACATCGGTCGCAACCAGCGGGGCTCGCTCACCATGTAGGCCTGCTTCCATCTCCGAAAGTCATGACGGCCATCCCCCTTGGGCGGCACCGTTAAGATAAGGGGTTTGCTAGAATGGATGCGGTGATGCCCATGTTCA
>JBDGQN010000350.1:0-4009 GCA_042219055.1 Salinibacter sp.
AGGTCTTGTCGGCAAAGACCCCCATCTCGCCGTCCAGGTTCTCCTTCAGCATCTCCGAAAAGCCCGTAATCGACGTCAGCGGAGTGCGGATCTCGTGGCTCATGTTTGCCAGCATGGTAGACTTGAGACGGCTGGCTTCTTCGGCCTCCTCCTTCGCCACTCGCAACTCCTGCTCGCGGCGCTTCCGTTCGGTGATGTCCTGAATCATGCCGTGTATCTCGACGACCTCTCCGTCCTCACAGACCGGCTCCCCCACGTTGTGGACCCACCGTTCGGTGCCGTACGGCGTGATGACTCGGAGCTCCTGGTCCCATCCCTCTCCGGTCCTGATGGCCCGCTCGATGGCCACTCGGTGCCGGGAGCGATCCTCGGGGTGATAGCGCTCAATGAACTCCTCGATGGACGGGCCCTCGTCGAGCGAAATGCCGAAGATGGCGTGGAGCTCGTCGGTCCACTCCGCCCTGTAGTCCGGCTCGTCCGAAACGTCGACCGACCACCCGCCGACCCCCGCCATTTCCTCGGCGAGAGTCAGAAGACTCATCGACCGCTCCAGGTCGTGCTCGCGCTGTTTCTGCTCGGTGATGTCCTGGGCAAAGCTCAGCCCGGCAAAGATTGAGCCCTCCGCGTCGCGCAGGGGGGCGGTCCACACTCTCCAGTGCCGCCCGTTGAACGTAGTCTCGGCACTGCCGGTGGTGCCCCCCTCTACGGCCGCGCGAAACAGCGGCTCCAGGTCGGCGACCGTGTCGTCCGGAAAAATCTCCGGCATCCGGTCTCCTTCCAGCCGATCCGCGTCCGGCAGACTCTCGCCCAGCATGGCCCCCGCCGCCAGGGTGTAGCGGAGGTCGTGGTCGTACACCGCCACCGCGCCATTCGGAAAGTGCTCCGCGAGGGTGCGGTAGCGCTGCTCGGATCGTTCAAGCTTTCGCTCCGCCTCTTTCTGCTCGGTGATGTCGTGAATAATGGAGAAGAGCAGGGTCTGCTCCTGCACAGTCACCGGAGAGGAATGCACCTCTACGGTTCGCACCTCGCCGGACTTGAGGCGGTGCGGAAACACGAAGTGGTTCTGAGATCGCCGCTCCGCCTCAGTCCGTCGCGCCTCCACCTCTTCGGGAGAGAGCTGGTTGATCTCCTGGATAAACTTCGATGTCAGGGTGTCGGCGTCATACCCGTAAAAGTCGACGGCCGAGGCGTTGGCATCAGCAATGCGGCCAGTCTCGGGCTCGATTAGCAGCATCGGCGCACTATGCTCCTCAAACAAGGTGCGGAAGCGCGCCTCACTCTCTTTAAGGGCCTGTTCCGACTTCTTCCGCTTGGTAATGTCGCGCACCGCCCCCGTCACGGCCACGGGCCGCCCGTTCTCGTCGTAGCGCCGCGCCCCCTGCTCGTGAATCATCCGCACCTCGCCGGAGGACCGACGAATGCGGTACTCGACATCAATCTTCTCTTCCTCCCCCTCCACCACAGCCGTCTGGGCCGCCCGCAACCACTCGCGATCTTCGGGATGGACTGTGGATATGTATTTCTCGTAGGTGACGTCGGCGTCCTCGGCCCACCCGAACATGCGACGAGTCTCCGACGACCAGACGATGTCTTGGGTGTCGAGATCGAGCTCCCAGTACCCGAGGCTCGCGATGCGCTGGGCCCAGTAGAGCCGGTCTCTGCTCTGCCGAAGCGCCTCCTGGACGGCGTGGCGGTCGGTGACGTTCTGCGAAACCGCCATGCCCGCCGTAATGCGGCCCTCCGCGTCCCGTACCGGGATCGCATGAATTCGATAGTGCTCGCCCTGATACGCCTGTTCGTACACCCGCTCGTCCCCCTTCAGCGCGGCCCGAAAGTGCTCCGCATGCTCGTCGGCGAGGCGCGGGGGATAAAGCTCGTGCGGCGTCGCCCCCTCCACCGCTTCGGTCGACAGACCGACCTCTTCCAGTTCGGCGCCGCCCGCGAGCGTGCACTCCAGATCCTCGTTGAACAAAAACACGCCCCCCTCCGGAAACTGCTCCACAAGCGTCCGGTAGCGGCGCTGACTGCTGCGCAGGGCCTCCTCGGTCTCGTTTTGAGCGGCACTCTCGCGGCGCAGGGCCCACGTCTCCGACGCCATCGCGGCCAGCCGCTCAAGGTGCCGAAGTGCTGCCTCCGACGGCACCTTCGGCGTGGAGCCAAAGACCATCAGGGCCCCGACGGGACACTCGTCCGTATCCGTGAGGGCGGCCCCGGCGACGAACCGGATGTTGGGGGCATCGGTCACGAGCGGATGGTCGGCGAAGCGATCGTCGCTCGTCACGTCCTCAATGACCGTTACGCCGCTGGACCGGGCCGCGTAGGCACAGAAGGGACGGGCCCGTTCGACCCGCCCCTCCTCAATCCCCACCGTCGCCAGCACGCGCTGCCGATCGGGCACCGTGAAGGCCGCCATCGCCCTTGGAACATCGAACAGGTGCGCCGCAAGCTCTACACTGTGCTCGAACGTTTTCCCCTCGGTGCGCTCAGGGAGGGCGACGGAGCCTGAATCCGAAGGCGTCGCATTGGCTGGAGACATGATGAGAACACTGCTTCGTGAAATGAGAGGTCGAGGCCCGTACGTCTCTCCACGTCCGCGATGAGAAGCGAACATTTGCCGACTGCGATCCTTGCAACTTGAAGAAATTAACATTTTATTACAAGGAATCGACAGTGGATCGTGTGTGCTTTCTTCCATTCCCGCGGCCGGTCGCAACCGCCACGGCTGAGACCGACCGCTTCACGAAACGCCCCTCGTCTCCTACCACGTATGCCAGAGCTGGATATTCCCTACGAGACGCTGACGCCCCTCGTCTTCGTGGGGCTACTGATTTTGATCTTCCGCTTTCCCGACCTCACAGCCGTCATCATCATCGTCGCCTCGCTGGCTGGGCTCGCACTCAACTGGATGAGCCGTCAATACAACACCGAGGAAGACGAGTGGCCGCAGGAACGACGGAAGTGGGAGGAAGGAGATCGCTGGTGGTAGGCCTCGATGGAGGTACCCGCTCACTTCCTTCGGTCCGCCCTCCGTCCGCAGCGGGTGAGGCCTCGGCCTGCCGCGACGATACGATCCGTCCCCACATCATGATCGCCGATCCGAGCGCGCCCCCTACTGGGGCAACCAGGAAGAGCACGAAAACGAGATTGAGAAATCCGTCGGGCATTGGTTGGTGGCATAGGTGCAACAGGCAGCGGCGTCTCCCTTGAAATCAGGGCAACACCGACGACATAGATCAAAATTCGGGCCGATGACGGATATGTGCACAAATCCGCGCGATATGTGAAAGCACTTCTGCCCGAAAGGCCGGACAATATTACCCCAGTTGGATAGAAATGACCCATCGTTCGACTCGGGAGCTCCAGGTCGAACGGGGGGAACGGAAAGTGGCGCTCAAGGAGGCTTCGGTCGACCCGAGTCGGTTCTCGGCGTTGCATGACCGCCCCCAACGTTTCCCCCTCGTGCATACATCGCGCAAACAGTTCCTCCGTCATGGCTTTCTTCTCTGTCGTATCCACTCTGCTTCAGGGCGTGATTATATTGCTGGGCGGGTTCGTCACCATTGCGTACTCGTTCTCGGCCCTGCGTCAGACGGTCCGGAATCCGGACGGTACGGCAAGCTGGAAGAATCTTGTGGCGCGAATGACGTTCAATCTCTGCCTTGTGAGCATCTACGGCGTGTTCGTCTACATTTTTGTCGCAGAAAAAATGTCGGACGATGGGTTTCGCACGCTCGCCGAAATGCTGGGGGGATAAAAGAGAGCTGATCCTCCCGGAGCCCCGTCTGGACCCGCACGGTCCTGCATCCCGACCGGTTACTCGTCCATTTGGTTGAGGGCCTCGGCGAGGTCGGCCTGCTGGACCGGCTTACTGAGAAATGCATTCATGCCTGCTGCCCGGCAGCGCTTTCGGTCCTCGTCGGTCACCGCAGCGGTGAGCGCAATCACGTACGGCTGCTCCGCTGGAGGCCACTCGTCTCGAATCTGGCGGGTGGCCTCCAGACCGTCCATC
>JBDGQN010000350.1:4019-4661 GCA_042219055.1 Salinibacter sp.
CATCTCGGGCATCTGCACGTCCATCAGAACCACGTCGTACGAATCGGCCCGGAGTGCATCGAGGGCCTTGGTCCCCGTATCCACGACATCAGCCTCGTGGCCCATCGTGGAGAGGACCTGGACCATCATGCGCTGGTTGACCGTGTCGTCCTCGGCCAGCAGGACGCGCCGGGAGGCCTGCTCGGTCTCGGGCGTCTCGCTGCCGGCGTCCGCCTCGCTCTCACTCCCAAGCGCCTGCCTCATGGCTTCGAAGAGGCTCGACGCCTTGATCGGCTTGGACACCGCCCCGTCCGCCGCCTCCGCGGAGTCCGCATTCTCACCGACCACGCCAAGCACGAGAACGGAGGGGGCCTCGGCGTCCCGAAGTGCCCGGATCCGATCCCGCAGAACAGTCTCCCCCTCCCCGAGCAGGTCCCGGTCCAGCAGCACCACGTCGTAGGAGGCCGCCTCCTCGTCGAGACGGTCGCGCGCCTCCTCTTCAGCGGCGACCGCCGTCCCCTCCACGCCCCACCGCCTCAGAAGCTGGAGCAGGAGCCGCCGGGTCGTCTCGTGGTCTTCCACCACTAGCGCGCGCGTGCCGTCCAGCGAAGGGGCTCCGGACTGAAAGGCCGGGGCCTCGTCGTCCGGAAGGGCCGCCTCCTC
>JBDGQN010000351.1:0-4263 GCA_042219055.1 Salinibacter sp.
AGTTCATTCACTGATACGCCAAGGTCGTCCTCTCTTTCTCTCAAATTGCCAAGGCCTGCATCGCCCCCAGTCCGAGGGGTACAAAGACGAGGGTTGTCAGGACGAACACGGCGCCGTGGTACCACTGGAATTTCTGAGACCACCGACGGAGACGCGCCCAAAAGCCCTCGGGGGACGATCCGCTCGTTGAAGCATCAGACGATGACTCCACGGCGGCGCCGGGCGCGGTCCCTGAGGCGCCACTCCAAGAGCCCGAGGCCCCGCCGCCCCCAAAGCTTGCCGCCAAACCCGCCGAAGCCGCTCCCCACCGATCGGAAGAGTCCGGCGATGGATCCGGCTCCGAACCCGAGCAAAGCGCCTCCGGTGAGGGTCTGGTCCCACGCCCAGTACCGCTCCTCGGGCATCGACTGGGGCTTTCTGTGGCCCCAATACGCGGCAATGGGGTAGCCCCACACGAAGACGTGAGCGATGGGCTTCGTGAGGAACGTCAGCGCGGGGACCCCTTCCCCGCCGATGGCTCCTGTGAGTAATCCATGACAAATGGCACAGAGCCAGCCCATTCCGAAGAAGATATAGCGGAGACAGCCGACCTCCATCACGAGGGACACGCCGAGCGCGGCGGCCGGGACCGACAAGTCCGTCAGGTACGGCGTGAGGCCGGGGAGAAGGCCCGTGCGGAGTAGGGCGGCGGCGCTTGCGACGAGGAGGGCGCCGAGGACGCCGCCCCGCCAGCGCGCCGCCGGGCACACGCCGCTTTGCACCGCGACGTAGGGCACGATCCCGGCGGACGTGGCGGCTTCGGCCGCGTCGATGGCCTCGGCGATGCGCTCGCGGTCGTCGTCGGAGAAGAGGTCGTCCATGGAGCGGGCAGTCGGGCTGGAGCACGGACAGGCGACGGAGCGATTTGCAAAGTAGTCATCGGCGGCGGAGAGGTGCAATTGGGCGACGGGTGGAAGTGTGGACGGGGGGAGGGGGGCGGAACCTCACGACGCGGTGTTGTTCAGTCCGGCACGGATCCACTGGATCTCCAGCCGGAAGGGACCCGCCTGCTCGTCGGCGATGAGGACCCCCAGCGTGCGGAGCTGTGCGGGCTCGAACGGCGGCGCGTCGGGGACTTCAGTGCCGCGGCGGTACGGGGTGAGGGTGGCGAAGGGAACCGTGACCGTCGTCCAGTCGGGGGGCGGCTGCAGGGAGGCCCGGTAGCTGATGGGGCCGCCCGCCTCCGTGTAGGTCGTGAGCCAGTAGCGCTTTCCATCGCCGCGGAGGCGCACCTGCAGCCCCTCGGTGCCGCTCAGGTCCCGTTCGACCTCCGGGGCGCGGACCGAGGCGAAGCCGCCCCCCTGCTTCAGCGACACCGTGCCGGCAAAGGCGGCCCCGTCGTCGGTCGCCACGAACCGGCTCTCCGACTCCCCGCCCATCACCGGGTCGTCAACGCTCCGCCAGTCGGACGGGTCGTCCGGCGAGGAAGATGAGAAGTCGAACAAAAGAGACATGGGCATGAGGAGGCGAGAATGAACTACAGATCCGTGTGGCTACTCCTCCCAGAGCAGGGACTGCGTGTAGGGGCTTCCTTCGATCGTCCAGTCCTCTACGGAGAGATATCGGTACCCCCGGTCGAGCGCGGCGATGGCCTCCATGTCGTCGTCCGTCAGTTCGAGCTCGGCGGCGGCCAAGTTCTCGCGGATGTGGGCGGGCGTAGTGGACTTCGGAATCACGACGGTGTCGCGGTGCAGGGCCCAGCTGATGAGCACCTGTGGGGGCGTGGCGTCGTGCCGCTCCGCGATGTTGTGGATCGCCGGCTCCTCCAGCAGAACCGGCTCGTCGTCCGCTTTCATTTCCGCAGGGCGGTCGTAGGAGCCAAGGGGGGAGTACGCGGTGAGCGGGATGCCCGCCTCCTCGGCAAAGTCCAGCATCTCGGGCTGCTGCAGCTTCGGAATGTTGAAGTTCGACACGCCGATGTGCCGGACCAATCCCTCGGCCTTGAGGTTCTCCATGGCCGCCCAGGTTTCGGTGAGGGGAATCTCGTCCAGGGACACGAACTCAGAGGTGGAGCTGGGATAGTCCACGCCCCGCTCGAAGGCCACTGGCCAGTGGATGAGGTAGAGGTCGAGGGTGTCGAGCTGAAGGTCGCTGAGCGTCTGCTCCAGGGCCGGGCGGACGTGCTCCGGGGCGTGCGCGTCGTTCCAGAGCTTTGAGGTGACCCACACATCGTCCCGGTCGGTCACGCCGGCGTCGAAAGACTCGGTGAGGGCCTCGCCCACCTCCGCTTCGTTCTTGTAGATCGCGGCGCAGTCGATGTGGCGGTATCCGGCGTCCAGCGCCGTCTTCACCGCCTCGTAGGCGTCCCCCGGATCGGATTTCCAGGTGCCGAGGCCAAGCATGGGCATTTCGTCGCCGTTGTCGAAAGAAATGGTCTGCATCAGTGTCGTCGGGGAGTTGGGTTTGTGGGGTAATGATTCTGCACATGGCTAGAAGTCCCCGGTGGTCTGAATGATCCCTGACATGTGGGCGCTCGGGCATCTTTGCGTCCCAATTCGTACGTGGCGTCTCACGCGGTCCCCACGCCCGGAATCGCCGAAGCGAACCGGCCGATCTCATCCTCCGTGTTGTAGTAGTGCACCGAGGCGCGCACGAGATCGGGCAGGTCGCGAGTTTCCGCGTCGAGGCGCGTGGAGCTCGGCGTAGAGACGGACACGTGGATGGCCCGCTCCCGCAGAGCCGTCTGAATTTCCGACGCGTCGGCCTGCTCGGCGCTGAAGGTGGTGATGCCACAGCGGACGCGGCCCTGATCGTGAACGGTGACCCCGGAAATGCCACTCAGTTCGCTGCGCAGCGTGGCGGCGAGGCGCTGGTTCCGCTCGAAGATGGCGTCCAGGCCGCGGTCGAGCGCGTAGTCGACGGCCACGCCCAGCGCCACCTGCCCGGCGACGTGGCTCTCCCACGTCTCGAACCGGCGGGCGTCCGGGTGGATCTCGTAGTCGTCGGGGGCGGTCCAGGTGGCGGCGTGCAGATCGAGGAGCGGCGGCTCCAGACGCTCGATCCAGTCGCGCTGCACGTACAGGAAGCCGGTCCCCCGCGGCCCCCGCAGGTACTTGCGTCCGGTGGCCGAGAGCATCGTACAGCCGAGCTCGTCGACCGGGAGCGGCATCTGTCCGGCCGACTGGCACGCGTCGAGCAAATAGGGCACGTCAGCCTCTCGGGCTACGGCCCCCACCTCAGCCGCCGGATTGACGAGCCCGCCGTTCGTGGGCACGTGAGTTAGGGCGATCAGCGCCACGCGGTCGTCCATCATCGAGCGGAGTGCCGCTACGTCCACTTGACCGTGCTCGTCCGAAGGCACCACCTCCACCTCTGCACCCGTCCGCTCCGCCACCTGGAGGCAGGCGATGTGGTTGCTCGCGTAGGCGGCCCGGGAGGTGAGGAGGCGGTCGCCCGGCTCGAACGGCATCCCGTAGAAGGCCATGTCCCAGGCTCGCGTCGCATTTTCCAAGAGTGCAATCTCGTCGGTGTCGCACCCGAGCATGCGGGCAATGGCGTCGTACGTGTGCTGAAGCCGTTCGTCTGCTTCGGCCGCCGCCTCATATCCACCGATGGCCGCCTCGCGCTCCAGGTGGTCCACCTGCGCGTCGAGCACGGGCTGCGGGGGGAGGGCGGCGCCGGCGTTGTTGAAGTGGAGGACGTTATCCGTTCCTGGCGTGTCGGCGCGGAGGCGGTCGAGGTCGAAGGGCATGCTGTCGGGCGGAAGAAGCGCGTGGAGAAGGGATCCGTAGGCGAAAGGGGAAGGGAGGAAAGGAGGCGAGGATTCTGCGTACAGCACGTTCGTCGGTTCGCCCTCTCGCCCATTCTCCCATTCTCCCCTACACGTTCTCCCAACAACAATCCCTCTCCGCTCGTTCACCTGACTGTTTGATTCCAAATTCCATTGCTGAACCCTCAACGCCGAACCTTCAACGCTGAGCCCTCAACCCTGAACCCTCAACACAAAGAACCCTCAGCCCCAACGCAAAAATGTGGAGGTTCGGAAAATAACCTTCTGTTTATAGCAATTCCGTCCGCTCCCACAAACATTACTTTCTACGTTTATTCCACACGACCACACCTTTACGTCTATGGCGACGGCAACCAACCTTGGCTTTCCCCGCATCGGTGCCCATCGCGAGCTCAAACGCGCCGTGGAAGGGTACTGGAAGGGTGACCTCACGAAAGAGGAACTCCTCGATTCTGCTCAGGCCCTCCGTGAATCGCACTGGACCACGCAGCAGG
>JBDGQN010000352.1:0-6449 GCA_042219055.1 Salinibacter sp.
ACAGGGTCTCCGACCGAGTCTCGGTGGAGGCCCTCGGCATCTGGGCCGACAATACCTTCAAGCTTGACCCCAAAAAGCGGAAGGTTTACTTCGGCGTCATCAGCCTCGACCCAAGTCTGCCCTCCGACTTTAAGGCGCTCAGCTCCACCCTTTCCGGGGCCCGCACGGACGGCTACACCACGACCTTCGGGGGCGTGCGGCTCCACACCGAACTGACCGACCGGCTCACGCTTGAACACGACTTTGCCTACTTCGGCACGCGGGAGACGGAACACTTCAACATCACGAGCGACCGGCAGGTGTGTCAAGTGAAGCCGACAACTGGCAATTGTACCAGAAGTCTGGGCAATGCTGATCTCACCCGGTTCGCCGATAATTCCGTGGAGGTGCGGCGCCGGACCGGTCGGGGACGCTACACGTGGGATTTGGGGCGCCACAGACTCAAGGGCGGGTGGCATCTGCGCGGATTGAACTTCGAGGATCGCCTCAACGAGCGAACGACTATTGAGGGAGCAAGCATTAATGGACGGGATTCGACGGTGGTCCACGAAGTCCAGGACAGTACCTCGTTCAGTGAGCACCAGTTCGGCGCCTACCTGCAGGACGCCGTGGACCTGCTCCCCACCAAAAACCGGCTCACTGTGACGGGGGGCGTCCGGGCCGATTACTTTTCATTTAACGACGAATGGACTGTCTCGCCTCGCCTTTCGGCCCGGTTTGTGGCCAACGACCGGCTCACCCTCACCGGCGCCTGGGGCATCTACTACCAGAAACCGACCTACCGCGAGCTTCGGGGCACGCCGCAGTTCGGGCAAACGCTCGACGATGCCTTAAATCCGGACATTAACTCCCAAAAATCCATCCAGTACGTGCTGGGGGGGGAGTATTTCTTTCCGGAGCAGCGTCTGTCCCTGCGGGCGGAGGCCTACTACAAGGACCTGAGCAACCTCATCTCCTACACCATCGAGGATGTCCGCGTCAACTACTCCGGGGTCAACGACACCTACGGCTACACCTACGGCTTCGATCTGCAACTGCGGGGCGAGTTCGTGCCGGGGCTTGACAGCTGGTTCAACTACAGTTTTATGGTTAGCCGAGAGCGGTTCACGGAATCGGCGCTGGATCGGTACGCGGCGCAGGCCCCGAAGGGCTATGCCGAGGAATATCGGAACCGACGAGAGGGCCTCCTCCCCCGCCCCGCCGACCAGCGACACACCTTCTCGGCCTTCGTGCAGGATTACGTGCCGGGCGACAAGTCGTGGAAGGTTCACCTGCGGCTTCTCTACGGCAGCGGACTGCCCTATACCCCCGCCGTTCCTCCTCCCAGCCCAAACGGCAACAACGGGGCGAACGGAAGGGCCGCTGGACATCGGATGAGTGGCCGCCTCCCGGCCTACCGTCGGGTAGACGTAGGCGCCACGAAGCGGATTACAGTTGCGAAAAATGGAATCAGCGGCCCCATTCATCTCGAACTCACCTTCGAGGTGCTCAACCTCTTCGACATGGACAACACTGTCGACTACAACTGGACCAGCAACTTCCAGCGCGTCCCCGAGCGGCTCACGCCCCGAGCCCTCAATGCACGCCTCCACCTAACCTTCTGAGGCGGTTCGCGAAAGACGGTGCAACGGCAGCACGTTGTGAAAGGACAGGTCTTCCAGATCGCTCCTCCACACTAACTTCGGTTCTCGGATGGATCGTCCGCTGATCCCTCCCGGTGAGGTCGACACGGGGGCCGCTTCGAGATCCGGGGCGAACCGGACCGTTTGAAGCTGCTGAGCGTACTGCGAAGCGAGGACGAGCAGACGGTTGGCCCTGGTGGACGCCGACAGTCTAACGTCAGTGAGCACCTGAGCACGATGGCGGCAGAGAGACTCCTCACGCGACGACGCGATGGAGACCACAATCTACTGCCCTTGGCGATCCCACGCTCGGTGCTCTCTGCATGCTCGTCTCTCGACGCCTGTGGGAGGAACAGTGAGGTTGGGAAGCCTGGCCGTCCGGGGACTTGAGAAGAAATCGGACGGACGAAACGACGGGGCCGATACGCACCGTCGGAGGACCCGATGAATGGCCAATTAGCAGGTGTCCAACGCCGCGGCTCTGCACGTCAGGCATGTTGGCTGTCGAGAGGCTGTTTGGCGGTGACCTCCCGAAAGTCGTCGTGCCGCTCTTTCCGAATGTTAAGCCCACGCTCGGCCACCGCGTCCAGAAAACGCTCGCGCGGCATCACGTTCTCCGGGACGTCAACGCCTCCGTTGGACACGCCCGCCTCGCGGGCGAGGAACAGCGCCGAAACGACCGTAGGAATGGCCGTACAGCGCATCATGGCCGTCTGCTGGGTGGCCGCATCGTACCGTTCGATCATCTCGTAGACGAGCGTAGTGGGACTCCCCTCCTGCTCGCCTCGTAGTAACACGCGCATGAGAACGGCATCCTCGTAGTCGCCCCCGAGGCGCCTGCGCATCCGGCGCACCAGAAGATCACGGTACGTCAGGTGCGTCCGCACCCCAATCTTGCGGTTTTCGGCGAGCCCAAGGCCGATGACGAAGCGCATCTGGTGGGCGTGCCCCGGCCACCGAACGGTCTTGTGGTCGAACGCCTGAACGTCCCCGGCCAGGGTGTCCGTCAAAGTGGAAAGGCCGCCCTGTGTACAGAAGGCCTCCATGGCGCCGAAGGGCTCCTCGAACTGGATTTCCTCTTCCTGCGAGAGAGCCTCAGCCTCAACGACCTGCCCGTTTTCGATCAGCTGCGCAGGGTTCGTGTAGTCGGCCAGAATGCGCTCGGCAGACCACGAGACGCGGAAGTTGAAGGGGGGCTCCGGGTGAAGCGGCACGTCGCCCACCCGCAGGCGGACCGCCTCGGCCCTGTCGAGGCGATCGATGCCGTGGAGACACAGGACGTTGACGAGCCCTGGGGCAAGGCCACAGTTCGGCACAATCCAGACGCCTTTTTCCCGGGCCCGCTCGTCGAGCGTCATTTGCTTCTCTACGGTCTCAGCGTTCCCCCCGAGGTCGCAGAAGTGAACGCCCACGTTGAGCGAGAGCTCCGCCAACTCGGGGTTAAGCTCGGCCGGCACGCAGCTGATGACACAGTCGCTGCCCTTGATGATCTGGGAGAGCACGCTTGTGTCACGCACGTCGACCTGGAAAGAGCGCAGCGTCTGGTCGTCGTCCACGTGGTCGTGCAGTCGCTGGAGGGCCTGCGACCGAGTGTCGCAGACCTGCACCTGGTTCACCTCATCGCTCCGCGCGCAGAGTTCGCGGACGACGGGTTCGCCAATCGATCCAGCGCCAAGAACTGTGATCGTCATGTGCAATGAACCGTCAGCAAGCAGGTCCCGAAAACGGCCCGGCACCGAAATGCGGCAGGGGGCGATTACTCAACGTGACCTCGTCCTTCCAGAGCGCGGGAAAGGGTTGCCTCATCGGCATACTCGAGATCGCCCCCGATGGGCAACCCCCTCGCAATGCGGGTGACCCGAACATCGAAGGGGTCAAGCAGCTGGGAGATATAGTACGCCGTCGTGTCCCCTTCGACGTTGGGGTTGACGGCGAGGATGACCTCGTCGACCGGAGCGTCGGACACCTCCGGGTCGTCGGTCTGCCCATTTGCCGATGGGGCCTCGTCATCGAGGGTGTCGTCGGAAGCAGTGGCCTCCGAGGGCGCCCCAGCCGCCGTGTCTTCGAACGAAGAATCGATCCGTGCGGCCAGTTCGTGCACTCGGAGATCGTCGGGCCCCACTCCGTCGAGCGGCGAGATGACGCCACCAAGCACATGGTATACGCCCCGATACTCGTTCGTTTGCTCGATGGCTGTGAGGTCGCTCGATTCTTCAACGACGCAGATGGTGGAGGCGTCCCGCTTTTCGGAACTGCAGATGGGGCAGGGGTCCCGATCAGCCACCACGTAGCAGGTCGAGCAGCGCTGGACCTCTTCTTTCACGGCCATCAGCGCGTTGGCGATGGTCTCGACCTCTTCCCGCGGCATCTTCAGCACGTAGTTGGCCAATCGCCGCGCCGTCTTTTTGCCAATCGTGGGCAGCTTCGTGAACTGCTCCACGAGGGTCTCGACGGACTCCGAGGTAAACTGCATCGCTAGAATGCGGAGTTTGGAATTCGGAATGTGGAATTCGGAGTGTGGAGCTTGGTGCTCGGAGTTAGGAATTCTCCATTCCACACTCCCCATTCCCAATTCGCTAGAGTCCGAGCTGGCTGAGGTCCATGCCCTGCGGCAGCATGCCGCCCATGGATTTTTGCATCTCCTCCTGGGCCATCTCGGAGGCGTCTTCGAGGGCCTTGTTGACACCCGCGATGACGAGATCTTCGAGCAGCTCCAGGTCGTCCGGGTCAACGGCTTCCGGGTCGATTTCGATGCCCGTAATCTTCTGGGCGCCGTTGGCGGTGACCTTGACCATACCGCCCCCGGCCTCAGCCGTCACGGTTTTGTCTTCAAGCTCATCCTGAGCGGCGTTCATTTTTTCCTGCATTTCCATCATTTTCCCGAACATGTCCTGCATGTTCATTCCTCCTCCTGGGTTGGCCATAGCAAAAAGGGTCTCAATTCGAAGAGTTGTGGGGGTGAAAAGTGCGGGACTCCCCGCCGAAGTCCGATTGTGCGGACGACGGAGGCCTGAATGTTCGTTCACAGAGGGGTTCAACGGGCAACGCTCGGAACCGATCCCTCCCGGAAAGTTTGGGGCGTGGCGGTCTGGATGTGTGAATGGAACGATGTCGTTTCCGTCGTCTGCAGCGCCGGGAATGCAGGGGCGGAGTACTCCCGGAGTGACCGCCGTCCTCCCACTACTGGATTGCTACACGTTGTTTTGTGCTTGAAAGCGATCTCAAAAATAAGATGTAAGGCACCACTACCACACGGGCTCGGCCCCGAAGTCGGCGAAGAGGACATCGAGCGCAGGGTACGTGTCGCGGAGCTGTTGAAGCTGTTCGCGGGGACTGAGGAGCTCGTCCGAAGTGTCGGCATCCGCAGCGGCATCGTCGGTCGTGGTCGCTACGACGAACCGGATTTCTTCGATCGAGTGTTCGAGGGTCGCAGTGACGTGCTCCAGCAGGTCGCGCTTGCGATCCCGAAGAGTGTCCCGGTGGAGGTCCCGGGGCACGGCCACAGTGAGGGTTCCTTCTTCGTACTCTACGGGCTCGGTCTCGTCCAGCAGCGCTCCAAGGCTGACGTACTCCTTCTTCACAGCCTGTACGACACGAGGCCACTCGACGGCCAGGCCGTCGTCGCTCGGAGCGGCGGTCCGGCGGCAGTCGGCCTCCGCGACCGTTGCGGCCTGCGCCGTTCCGCCTCCTGTCGCCTCAGGATCGTCCATGGGGGCAGACTCCCCCGCCGCGTCCGTGTCGGGGGAGCCTCCCCCACTCGATTCGTCCGCCCCGAGCGCGGGCGTGCCGAACAGGTCGTTGTACTCGACGGACGGATCTGCATCGGGATCGGCGCCGCCGTCCGAGTCCTTCCAATCATCGCCCCCCTCCTCGTCCTCCGCCGGTGCTTCTCCCTCTGTCGTCTCGTCCCCCTCTGCCGCCTCGTCCTCCTCTACCGCCTTCGGCTCGGCGGGCGACGGGTCGTCGTCCGGGGTCGGCACGACGTCCGACTCCGACACGTACTCCGGCATGGGCTCGGCCGCCGCGTCGGCAGCCTCCTGCGCGGA
This sequence comes from Salinibacter sp., assembly GCA_042219055.1. Classification (GTDB taxonomy): domain Bacteria; phylum Bacteroidota; class Rhodothermia; order Rhodothermales; family Salinibacteraceae; genus Salinibacter. The sequence goes on from JBDGQN010000352.1 coordinate 5,669, forward strand.
CTCCTTCCCCGAATTATCCGACCGCCCGGCGCCGGCGTCTCCGTCTTCAGCCGAGACCGATGCGTCGTTCGGGTCGGCCTCGCCCGGCACTGTGTTGGGCAGGTCGCCCTCCTCCGCCATCTGCTCCAGCCGGTCGATCTTGTCCAGCACTCGGCGCAGGTCGGCCGAGCGGCGAAGCTGGGCCATCTTCAGAAGCACCGTCTCCAGCTTGAGGCGCGGCTGCGGGCTCTGCTTGATGTCGTCCTCCGCGTCGCCCGCCATGGTGAGAAGGCGCAGCAGGTCGGGCTCGTCGAAGCGTTCGGCCTCTTCAGCGTAGCGGGTGCGCGTCGACTCGGCCACCTCCTCCAGCGCATCGCCGCCCAGCGAGTGGGCCACGAGCAGGTTGCGCACGTGCTCGGCCAGGCCCACCAGCACCTCTTGCAGATCGTACCCACTGCGCACCACGTGGCGCACCAGCTTGAGCATGCCCGCCGTGCTCTGCGTGGCCACGTGGTCGGTGAGCTTGAAAAATAGATCTTGGTCGACCACGCCAAGGGCCTGCGTGAGTTCACTGTACTCCAGCGTGGAGCCGCAGAGCGAGAGGGCTTGGTCGAACGCCGACAGGGCGTCACGGAGGGCACCGTTGCCCTTGCGTGCCAGGAGCATGAGGCTCTCCTCGTCGGCCTCCACGCCTTCGACCTCGCACACCTCGCGAAGGCGTTCCACGATCTTGGGGACCGGAATGCGACGGAAGTCGAACCGCTGGCACCGCGAGAGAATGGTGGGCAGCACCTTGTGCGGC
>JBDGQN010000353.1:0-12858 GCA_042219055.1 Salinibacter sp.
TCCCTTCGGGCGGGCCACGTCACCGACGCCTCCAGCCACGGAGCGCCCGACAATGTCCTCATGATGCAAACGAGGCACGCGGACCCGAAGACCCTCCGGAGGTACGACCGGCCCGCTCAGCAGCTCGAAGAGTCCAGCTCGGCGTTCCTCGGGCTCTATCAAGAGTAGTCTCTACCAAGACGAATAGCCAACACGCAAGCCAAGGGGCCCGAGGACACCACTCAGAAGCGAAAAGACGGCCGCCCGTCCTAGACAGGCCAAGGACGAGGGGACAGATTACTCACGATCATCCGCAAAATGGCCCCAAACGGCATTCTGAGCTGCTGAGTCGGTCCTTTCGGCGCTGCGAGACCCGCTGAGAGGCGGTTCGTAGCGCCGATCAAGGGGACAGAACTTTCAGCGCTCAGGGCTCTTTTTAAAGACTCGATGTGCCGATGCGAATGTGCGCCGCGGACATCTGGCCAAAACGCCACCGGTTTAAAGCGCCCGAGTGCTCTCGAGTCACCACAACCACGGACGTAGTCCCACTACTTTGGGAGGGCACCTTCCGATCTGGAGAAAGGATTCCATTCGAGAAAGGCAGTCAACAACCTTGTGTAAACAAGCCATAATAAGAATATGGGCCCCGGTCGCCAGTTATTGTGATTGGACTCACTACAAGTCGACTCATGGTACCTAACCGACGACGTGGTTTACAGAACCTGATTAGTTTGACCTGACGTCGACAAACGCGTTCAAGACAGCGCCACCGATTAAGATGAATATTCCGTAAGTGTGAGGAGGGATTAGGAATCCAACCACAACTGCTAACCAAAATAATTTGCTGGAGAAAACCCCTCCGCTCGAGGCTTCTTCCTGACTATTTTCAGATTTTCCGCTCCGAGAAGACTTCTCTCTGGTATCCTTAGACGATCCCCGAGTCCCCACGGTTGCGCTCCCAGAACGACCGGTAGACGTTTGAGTGGCAGTGGAGACAGGTCGGACCTCAGTCCCGCTAATTCTAATTTCCCCCGAGCAGCCAGTACATGTCCCCCGTCCGGAGGAGCCTTTTTCGAACCGGACCGGGTCACCGCAGTGCGGACAGTCATCGACCCGATGGGTTGCGGCCGGTGTCGACAAGATCGATTCGTATACGTCCTCATTAAGTCCGTATATCTCTGGATATTCCTCCTTGATAGTCTTTGCTGATTCCTTTACCTCCTTGTTGTGGGGATCAACTGCAAGTGCATTTTCTATTACTTCATACATTTCATTTATTCTATTCCTCTCCTCCTCACTTTTTAACACCCTCAAATAAACCTGATAGTGAGTTGACGCTACATGTTTAATAACTTCGTGTATGGAGTTAGATTCATTTATTTCTTTTATACTCTCCTGTAACTCAGTGTTTTCCTGAATGAATTCCTTTAGCTTTCTTAAACGCGGGTTGTCCGGATCCAACTCTATGGCTGCGGCAATAAAGTCCCGAGCCAAGCTATAGGCATGAATTTCACCCAAGTCTTGGGCCGTGCTGGCAAGCATATACGCCGCGAACGTCTCGTCGTCCTTCGTCTCAGGCAAGTCCTTTACAGTTTCAAGCTCTTCCGCAAGAACCTCTGTCTTTCCTTCAAGGACGTAGAGCTGGAGCTTGTCGTGGTAACAGAAGAAATCCTCGAAGTCGAGCTTATCATCGGCCCAGATGGCTGTGTCAAGGACCTCGTGAGCTTCATCGAACTCCTCCTGATTGATTAGGACCCCGGCAAGTGCCCTTGCGGCAGCGTAGTCTCCTTCATTTCCCTCCCACACGCTACGGAACGCACGCTCTGCTTCATTAGGGCGACCAAGCTCCCGGAGGGCATGGCCCCGATTCAACACATAGTTTTCAGATGTTTCCTGATCGAGTTCAATGGCCTTGTTGAATTGTTCAAGCGCGTCCGCGGGACGGCCGCTCTGGAGATAAGCACTCCCAAGTTGATTTCGGAGGAGGCCAATCTCACCTCCAAGGACAACTGCCTTTTTCAGCTTTTTGATCGCCGCATCGAAGTCTGGATTCTCTTGGTTAAGAAGGCGCTCTGCCTCTTCCCTCAGTTGGTTTATTTGTCCGCCGGAACGTCTCAATGCGTCGTATTCGTCCCGGGTGTCTTGATTGATGAGCACGTCATAAGCTTCGCGGATTCTCTTGTGGCCCTCCTCATCCTGCTCTGGAGGATGCTCTCGCACTTTCTGATAAAACGCCGTCTCGATCTCCGCTTCGGAGGCATCTTCCGAGACGCCGAGTACCTGATAATGGTCTTGGTCGAAAGTCACTGGACGCTAATTTCTCTTTCAAGAAGAAAGACGGGCACGCACCGTAGAGTTGTAGAAGAGCGTATCGGAATACTTGTCAGCAATTAGCTCTGCATATTTTCGGGCCTCCCCGCCGGGAAGATGCTTCACGAGGACGTAAGCAGCTTGAGCTTCGTAATGAGGGTAATCTTCTAAGCTTTCCTGCTCTAACAGCATCCTTAGATTCTGAATCGCCAAGTCCGGCCTTCCGACTTGATCAGCCGAGATGCCAAGCATGTAGAGACGCTCTCTTCTGATACCGACTGTGTCCGAATGAATGCGGCTCAGAAGACCCACAACTCTGCTAAACTCCCTCTGCTCCCAAAACTGGACAGCGGAAGAATAAAGCCTCTGGTCAATCGCACGGCGGAGAGATTCACGCGCGCTTCCGACCTGTACTACGTTCGAGGTGTCGTTCAGGACTTCCCATTCATCATCTGCCTTGAGAGGATTTCCCGCTGCCAAAAATCTGTTTGCGCGGGCCATTCGGCTGAAAGTAGACTCAACATCTTGCTGTTCTTCTGAATTGCCCGTTGTGCCTTCTACCTCCGGAGGCTCAGGAGGTACACTATCAGAAGACTGGTAAATGAAGCCGTTTCCTACAACACCGACCCCAATCCCAACCAGTACGGCGAGGCCTGCCGTGAAGATTTGCCTTCGCCATACTGTACCCGTCCTCTCCGGCGGGACTGGTGCAGACGGCTCTGATGGCTCGCCCACTTCATAGGCCACTCCGAAGGCTTCGAGGTACGAGCGTTCCTCTTTAGAAAGTGGTGGAAGGTCTTTTTTCCGTGCCCGCTCGGCCAGAAGCAGCAGCTCGCGATACGACGGGGACACGCCGGACCTCTGATACTTACCTCGCAAATCGGAGGTGTCACCGAGGAATTGATTCCAATCCGAGACGGACTTTTGAAGTGCAGCCTCGTAGTCTGGCCATCCTTCTTCTATCCTCAAATTCTCTGACCAGGCCAGAAGTCCTGCCGCAATCTTAAAGTCCCCATGCTGGATCGTCGTCGCCAGACCAAAGTCCACGAAGCGCGGACAGTACGGGAAAACCCGCAGTGCGGATTGGATTGAGCGTATTGCGTCTGGAACACGCTTTTCCTGCAGTGCGCGAACGCCCTCGTTGTAGTGAGGGATAGCCGCACCTAAAAGAGCCTCCACCGCCTCCTCTGCTTCTTCTCGCTCGGCAACAGAGTCCGGAACGACCACTTGAAGGTCATTAATGGTACGAACTGCGAAAGGACCCATTGCCGTCTGCAAAGTAGTACGAGAAAACGAGATTTCGGCTCAGAAACGTCAGCTAAGCTCGAAGAGCACGTCGGTAATCTCCTCCTCAAGCGCTTCGACTCTCTCCCCGTCGTCTGCAGCAAGTGCGCGCTTTATGTCTTCGAGTAGTGAGCGGAGCTGCTCTTCCTTCTCGGGCCCCATGCCACTCTCGAGTTCGTCCTCCGCTGCTTGAAGAAGCGCCTCCACGTCCTCAAAGTACTCGGATTCCTTCCAGGCCTGCTCCAATTTCTGTCTGGACTGCTCAATCTGCTCCTCATCAAGTCCCGCGTACGCCTGAAAGGAAACCTCCTCTCCCGCCTCAGGAAAGGCAATTGTTATATCGAGCATCCCATCAGGATTATAGATATACGTCGCTTCTATTTCTTGTGGCTCGCCCAGTTGCGGGACCTCAATCTCTTTATCTGTCACTGGTTTGAACCCCTCTTCCACATTGGGCTCCCCATCAATTTCCGCCTGCTTCGAGTCGGACGTGTTTTCGCGCTGATACACACGGAAATCGATTGCTTCTTGATCTCCATGAATCGTCCGAAATGTCCTCTTATGTTCACGCAGGACTTTGCTGTTGGAGGGAATAATTTCAGTGTATCGGCCCGGCCGAACACCGCCTTGTAACATCTCCATTGCGGCTGTCCCCAAGGAAAAGGGGCACACATCCATGATAACATGATCCGTTTTCCCGTCGATAATTGCGGATTGGACGGCAGCGCCGAGAGCAACCGCTTTGTCCGGATCAATTTTCTTTCTGGGAGTCTGGCCCATCACCTTCTCAACGTGCTGCTGTACATACGGAATTCGCGTGCTTCCCCCTACCAGAATGATGCGATCAATGTCACCTCGGCCAAGCTCCGCATCTTCCAAGGCCTTTTCGATCGACTCCTCCGTCGCGTCGATCTTGTCTCCAATCAAGTCTTCGAACGTCGAGCGACTGACTTCTACGTCGAGGTCGACAGGCTCCCCATCTTTAACGGTAAAGAACGGAATATGAACGGACGTCCGCCGGTTAAAGCTCAACTCCTTTTTAGCCTCCTCACACTCGAACAGAAGGCGGTAGTAGTTTCCTGATTCCGGTTCGATGGAGATTCCGTGCTCGTCCTCAAACCTTTCAGCAACGTGCCACAGAAGCGCCTCGTCAAAGTCCTTTCCGCCAAGCTTCGGATCCCCTGAGGAGGCCTCCACATCGAGCACATCTCCCATGTGCTTTACAATAGACACGTCAAAAGTACCGCCTCCCAGGTCGTACACCATGACGTGCTCCTGTTCGACCTCTTGGTCATAGCCGTAGGCCAGAGCTGCTGCCGTAGGCTCGTTGACGATTCGCTCAACGGTCATTCCTGCAATCTCTCCTGCCTGCTCGGTTGCCCGTCGGGCTCGGTCTGGGAAATTGGCCGGGACCGTTATTACACAACGGTCCACGTCCTCGTCGAGCTGATCCTCGGCAGAGCGCTTTAGGTGGCGGAGGATGTGAGCCGAGATTTCCTCAGGCGACAGTCTTTGCGATTCGATGTCCTCGCTTCCGAAGGGGATTTGAACCTCCTCTCCCATTTGCCGCTTAATCTGTTCAACGGCAAGCTTCTGATTTGATTGGAAAATGTTTTTTACCTTCTCGCCGACGGCCGGCTTGTTCGTCTTCGGGTCGATTCCAAAGTAAGAATCAACGATCTCATTTCCTCGAACGTCTTTCAGAATGCGCGGACCGTCCCCCTCCTCAAAAACTGCTGCCTCAGAGGTCGTGGTACCGAGGTCAATTCCGACGAATGCCATAAGTCAGAGTAGTACGTTCTGGAAAGAAACTTACTTTGCAACAATAACCCTTGCTTTTCGCAGGACCTCCCCTCGAAGCGTATACCCCTGTTCGACCACCTCTACGATTCGATCCTCTTCGCCCTCCGATTCGGGCGCTCTAGTGTCGACAACGAAATGATAATCCCCGTCCGGCACTTCACCGACGGCGGGGATGGGATGGAGACCGATCTTGTCCATGCTACTCCGTAGAGCCTCATGCATCGTCTCAGCCGCCGAAAGCATCTTTGGAGAATCGCTCTCCTCCGCGGTCTGCAGAAATCCTTCAATGAGGTCTACTACCTCCAAGATAAACCCCCGGAACTGTTCGTTCTCCTCTTCCAGGTCAGCCCGATGGCGCTTTATCTCATCAATCAAATCGCCGTGCTCGTCAAGATAGTCAGACACCTTCTGGGCAGAGAGATCTGCCTTTTTCTGGGTCTTCCACTGCGCCTTGGCCATGCGCGTGAAGACCTTCAGGAACTGGTCGGCGAATGAGCTGTCGATATGCTCCTTATCGCCCTCAAGCTCCACGGGCTCAAACGTTTGCAACCGCTCCTCTACATCGTTCACGTCTCGGGACGATCTGAAGAAGAGAGAACTTAACTTTCACCGCCTATTTTGACATTGTAGTATCTTCATTAGGGCAGAGAAAACAAAATGCATTCCCTCTGCCCAGCTCTCACTCCCCTGTTTTTCGTCATTTTAGCGGACCCGCTCGACATAGCAGATGAGCCGCAAGTAATTATCCTCAACCTACTCAAGGTCAAAATCAATCTTGGCTTTCAGTCTCTTCGCGGTGCTCTTTAAAGACTTCAAGAACCATGTCATTCGCAGTCCGGATTCCCCTCAAAGTGCAGGGTAGGCCGGGAACCCGTCTCGGCTGACACCTAAATCCGAAACAGGGCAATCGCCCCGTGCCCGATGAGTGGCGGTTTCGCAAGCGCTTACCACTGCTGGTACAAAATTCAAGATTCGCCAAACAAGGCCCTCGTGGCACTGCTCATGATACCGGCGGAATTCTCGGCGTCGCCGTTTATATCGCCCTCCTCCGCTTCCAGCCCCAAATCCAAGTCGTCCTCGCTGAGGTTTTTGAGCCGCCCTACATCCCACTCTTTGCGGACGTAAGACAGAACTTTTGCTTCTCGATCGTCAAGGCGCTGGATGCGCCGATCGGCTTTCTCACCAGTAAACTTCGTTTTGATCTCGTTCCGGTGCTCCCGGGTCCGTACGAGGACATCCATCTGCTCGAGGGTCTTGTCCACCACCTTCCCCAATTCGGGACCCCGATCAGAGTCCATCTTCTCGCGGAACTCCATCTCGATCTCGTTGAGCAACTCTACCGCCTCCCTACATACCTCATCACGCCCAAAGATCGACGACAGAAATGGCGCTGAACGGTCTAAATCATTGAGTTTGTCTCGCAGGTTTTCCATTCGGGTCAATCGCAGGCCGTTCTTCGAAAGCCGCATGGGCTCAGTTGTCCGATTGAAGAAGGCAACCTAAGAGCCGCCAAACAGGGAGATTTCGGCGTACCTCCGGCACATATCCGGCGTCACTCCGCAAGGAAAGCCCTAATGGCTCGTTCCTCCCACTCTCTATACCCCTCAGGGTGCTCCCGGAACAGATGCCACGCTCGGTTCAGAAGATGCGCAGGCTTCCCGGCCAACTCCTCCAGGTCAGCACGGCTTAAATCTTCGTCGAGCGCCAGCTCCCAGGGATTGGCCTCAATGAGCATGTAATCGACGGTTTCCTGCACCTCAGGTCGAAAGTCTCCGTCGTAATACCCATAGTAATTCTCGCTCACGCCGAGTGCGGAAGCTACCTGAGACCAGTCCGCCTCTAAGGCATCTGCCTCTTTGGTAAACCCCTTCCGCCGAGCCCGTTCAGCGAGGAGACGAATGCGAATCCAACCGATCGGATGATCCCGGCCCTCTAGTTTCTCAGGGTCCTCATGGAATTGGCTCTTTCCATGCATGCGCACAAACATCGAAAACGCATGGAGGTAGGCTGGTCCTCCAATGGTAAGACCCATAGCATCGCAAAAGACTTCCTGCGCCCACTCATACCATGTTTCAACGATAGCATTGCGGCGCTCCTCATTTTTGCTCTCTTCGAAATCATCGCGCCGTACTGAGGGCGTAAGCAGCGACTGAATTCTCCGCTGCAGCTCCCTTACGAGAGCATCCATTTCCGGCTTGTGAACCTGGTAGAGCTGATGTCCAACCTCGTGGAAAAGCAATGGAAGATAGAGGAGCCCACGCTGAATGCTGCTTGGGAGCCGGTACAGGACCGGTTCTCTTACCAACGCCCCTGAGCTGCTGACAATAATGCTTGCGCTCCCATCCCCCACTGCTACGGGAAGGTCCTGGATTTTCGGGTGCACCCCGTGTAGCCATTGCAGAAGATTTAGGGGCAGGCGATCAGACTCGTTCGCTCGAATAATTGGGCTGACCTGGACCTGGTCAAAGAGCCGGAATGCCCGTACCTGGTTCTGGGTTCGACTGTGGACGTTTTGGAGAATGTCGTCACTGGGTTGATCCAGATACGCCAAATTTTGCTCGATCCGTTCCTCGAATGCTTCACACGTGCGGAGAGCCCACTCGTAGTAAGCCTCCATTTCGGGCGGAATGCGATCTTCTGCCCCAGTAAGAACCTCGCGCATCCGCCGAACTTCTCGCAGAAGGTCGAGGTTGTTCTCCCTCAGAATCCGTCGCACGCCTCTCTTCTATATCTCTCCAAAAAGACGATTAGCATCAGTGTCCACGTGCTCTTCTAGAAGCACTCTGAACTCGTCAAGCGAGGAAACGAGCTCTCTGCTTTCCTTCTCCGTGAAGGAGTCTTTCTGCAAGAGCCTCCGCACGCGGTCGACCTCACCACTCATCAAAGGCGATTGGAAATGGCGCGGTTCGTGCTGGGCTTCTGCGAATCGGTGGGCAAATTGGCGCAGGCGGGGCCCAGTCCCTAAAATCAACCCCTCTCCTTCCTCATCCTGCGCAATATGCTCCTGAAGGTCGTTTAGAAAGGATTCGATACGCTCCCGAGCCTTTTCCAACGACTCCTCATCCCCCAGCTCCTCTTCGTCGAGTTTAAGATGGATGGAAAGCGTATTGACCGCGTCCAGGAGCTCCTGGCCTTGTTGAAAGCTTTGGTAAGTTGTCCATTCGGAGCTCATGACGATCACCTCTATAACATTGGACAAGAAATCGAAGTAGCCACCCGCTACTGAACACGCAGTATTTCCTGCGCGGCCCGCCTCTGTAGCTCATCATCCGTGCGCTTTATGGCGAGCGGAAGACCTTGCGCGATGTTGGGGCTGGTCCAGTTCAGGTGGGAGCAGGTGTGTATATCATGGACCACCTCTTCAATATCGACACCCTTTGTCTGAGCCTTAACCACCAGAGGTGATGCCGTACCCTGAGGAAGAGTGGGTGCTCCTGTGTTTATTACCACGGCAGTTTGTCTATCCAGTAGGACAGCCGTTCCCTCAAAGGCCTGCTGAATGTAACCGTCGTCATTATCCCAAATCCGTACTCCCTTACAGGTGCTCTTGCGAAAATCGACTACTTCAACTCGCGCCTCTGATTCGATAAGCCTGGCCTCCGCAAGCGTTCGCCTCGCATTCTGGATCGCTTGAAGCTCCTCCCCACACTTCCGTCCGTCGCGAAGTACAAGCAAAGAGCGGAGAGGACGGTCCTTCAGTTTATAGCCATTGTCCCTAAAGAGAGAAACGATTTTTCGCCGGAGGACAGCCCTGCTAATTTCTTCCTTGTTGGAATCAGACTTCGGAAAGACCCTCGTGTCAAGAACAAACTCCCGTGGAGCTGAAGCAGAACTTGATTCTCCATCTCGGCAAACGAGGAGAGAAAGGGCAAAAGAGCGGCGTCTCGGCCCTACGTCGATTGCAAGCTGCGCCTCATGGAAGAGCTCCTCTCTGATCGTCCACGGCACGCAGTCCAACTGCTGAAGGACATCAAGGGCACTGTTTTCAACGAGGTGCTTCCACTCCTGCTTTCTTCGGCCGGGCTGTCCGCTATTCCCTCCGGTGCCTTCCTCGGCGGACTTTAGGGCACCAATCGCTTCCGTAAGCTTCTGGAGAGTTATCCGCTTTACTCGAGCACCGGAAAGCTCATGCTCTACGATGTGATAAGCCTCCCGGCGATCGTCTTCGAAGACAAAAACCACCATCGACGGGTCCTCCCCCGAAAGTCGGGCAAGCTGAGCGGCGCGGTTCTGGTAAAGAGAAATTTCAGGCTCGATTGGGTATCCAGTCCATTTGCTCAACCGCCGGGTCACCTCACGTGCGAGTCGGCGAGTGGCTTCTTCACCTACTTCATCGGGCACACAGAAGTGAATCGTGCGCGTTACAGTGTGGGGCGTGTCGAAGCACCCATGCTCATCGAGGAGTCGCTTTCTACTCCTGTAATGACCCTCACGCTCCTTGTAGCCGGTGATGGACGGTGCCCCTGCAACTTGCTGATCACCGAACTCTAGAGCTGGCGTCTGAACTTGAATGGAACGCCTCTCCACGGACGGTGCCCAAAATCCTTCCTTCAGGCCAAGGTTCTCTCTACCGAAAGGTTTGCTGCCAAGCTTTCTCCAGAACGCCTTCGCTCCCTTTCTGCGATCGTATGGCTTCATTTGAACACTCCCCTGAAAACTATCCGGGAGCATGTCATTCATCACCCGAGGCCGGAGAAGACGAGCTGACACCGGGACGTTGTTGGGACCGTTGCGGAAGGATACCATTGCCACGGGATCTTCCGGGCTTACCTCAAGGTGAGCGTACCGCTTTTGGTAGTAGTCTAGAAGTGAGTCATAGCTTTTCCCTCTGAAGGAGCGTCCCGTGACAGGATCTCCACACCTGACACCTTCGGCGTATCTCTCGAGGTAACACTTCCCCCGTCTGCGCCTTCCCCGATCGTAGAGAAGCGTTCCTTTCTGTCCATCCTGGCGCTTGCTGAGCCGCTCAAAGAGATCTTTCCGTCGTTCCCCTTCGCGATCGGAAACCTCCTCGTCGAAAAACCAAGCCACAGACTTCGCTGAGAAGAACGCGGTTGAAATCTCTACCGTTATGCCTACGCCAACGCCCTCAATAGGAATAGCGGTGACTCCATAGCGACGGTAGGAATCAATTTTTTTCTTCGTTCTCGGGTTTTTCTCGTAGAAGATGCGTGGGCTATCCAGTGTCCAGAGATCAGTTCTCTGACTCGTTTGCTGAATCAGTTTTTGCTGTAAAAGCCGCGCAACCAGCGATGCGTCCTCCTCCCTTTCAAACTCTAACGTTCGATTTTCTTTCTTCGACTCTATCCTGACGTGCAGGTCTCCAGAATGGAATTCGAAAGACTGAATAGGCTCGGAAGTTAGAAGGAGAATCTCCCGTCCTCCTTTGATGGGAGTCGCCGGGAGACCCTTCTGATGACGAATCTTGCCGCAGATCCGCTCGATTTGGGGTGGGGACTGGTCCAAAGTACGTACCTCCGCAGAGCGGACCGGTAGTTTCAGTTCGGCACCAGGCTGAACAATACGCGCATTTGTCTCGATCATATCACTCGACTTCGATTTTTAGCATGTCTCTGTTAGAAATCGGGCTACCAGGACAGAACTTTTGAAACTTGCAGAGAGCACACACCTTCGGGTTTTGGCAGGCCGGGAAGGCTTCCCTCTCGGCCCCTCGGCCGTGTTCGTCCAGCATCTGCATCCGATCCATGTCCTGTAGAATACGGCAGCGTGCCTGCAGAGCTTTCCGTGGTGTCATTTCGTAAGAGTCAACCTCCTCATAAGCGAGGCGTGCCCGGTGAAGGAGACACCTGTCCACTTCGCGGTCAAATCGCTCCGCGACAGCCATTCCGTAGGTGAGGAGCTGTAGACTCTCGTTCCCGGTTCGCTTTCCTCCGAGCTTCCAGTCCACGACGTGGATCTGTCCCCCATCCTTTTCAAAGTCTGGATAAGCCAGATCAACTGTGCCGGTGATGGTCACGCCCGATGCCTCATGGTGAATGGACTCCTCGATAAGCGCCTTCTCGTGGCAAGCGCCCGTCTGGAGCTGATTCATTTCTTCGCCGGAGGCGAAGTGCTCCAACGCTGTCATTAATCGCCCCTTCGCGTCCTTGCAAAGGGACTCGGCGTCGTCGACTGAATAATAGTATTCGAGGAGCAGGCTCGGGCCATGATAGTCGTCGGGGATCGGATCTCCATGCTCGTACGAACGAGAAACAGCTAGACTCTCTTCAAACAGATCCTGGGCCCAGCTCTTCATCCCTTCCAGGGACCACCCCCCTCCTTCTCTTAAATCCTCCAGATGTTTTCCTATCACGCGGTGGAGAATGTCCCCCGCCAGAAGATACCGATTGCTCAGCTGTTTGAGCCTGCGAAGCTCCTCCGTACGGGGTTCTTGCTCGGCAGTGTTTTTCTTTGAGCCGTAGTACTGGTAGTAGTATGCTCGGGGACACTGATCCAGCATACTCCGCCGCGAGTACGACCAATTTCTTGGGCCGGAGGCTTTTTTGGTGGTCTGCGGCCGATCTGGTGTGTTGTCGAAGAGGTCCATTTAATCACCTCGCAGGTGTTTGAGCTTATCCTGCAGCTCCTTCCATTCTTCCTCACTCAAGCCCATTTCCGAAGCTTCCCGCATGAAACCAAGGGCAGCCGAGCTTGAACCGAGAGCATCTTTGATTGACGAGGGCACCTTCCCGGTCAACGGAAGAAGGTCGTCGGGGGAGACATCCAGGGCCTCGCATATCTCCTCGATGGTATCGGCCGCGGGGGGCGGCATGCGGTCGTTCTCAATCTTGCTGATGTAGGAGAAATCGACGCCTACGCGCTCGGCAAGCTCGCGCTGGCTTACCTCCTTGTCGCGTCGAATCTGCTTCAGAACTTCTCCGAACGTCATGTTTTGCCACGGCGTAGATTCTAGTCTCTCGGACCCATTAGTGTTGAGTGGTCACTCAACTCCACACATCAACTAAACAAGTGTTTCGCAGAGCCGCAAATGAGTTCGCTGAGAGAAGAATGAGGCAGGGCAATGCGCTCAGAAGTCACGCGACGGCCGGTACAGAACTTTTTCCCACCCGCCTCTCGACAGTAAACGCCTCGCTCCTCCACAACGATAGGACAGAACCAACCAGTTCCATCGGGAAGAATGAGATTCCGGCCTCATCGGTTGCAATATTAAACTCGATAGTTTCTCTTCGATCTTGACACAACCTCGTTTCAATCGCGACCTCGTGAGCCGAGCTTTCCGATTTGGAATTGGCTAACGGTGGTTATCTGGCAGTGATGACAGGCGCGTCTCAACCGCAACGTGCTCGATCAGACGCCTTCCAGCTATCGAGGCTGCCATGCGAGTACCGTCGGTGGATTCGCATACCAAATATGGTCGAGCGCCTCATCGAGGGATTCGAAGGCGGGGAAAACAATCCGAATCTGTCCGATTCAAAAGACAGCTTGTCGCCTCGTTGGAGCACTCTATGCAGAAACGCATTC
>JBDGQN010000354.1:0-3130 GCA_042219055.1 Salinibacter sp.
CTTGGGCACGTCGAGGTGGGCCACGAAGCGCACGTCGGGCTTGTCGATGCCCATCCCGAACGCCACCGTGGCGACGACGATGAGGCCGTCCTCGCGGAGGAAGCGGTCCTGGTGCTCGCTTCGTTTGTGGTCGGGAAGGCCGGCGTGGTAGGGGACGGCGGTGTGGCCGTGGTTGTTGAGCCAATCGGCAGTCGTCTCCACGCCGTTGCGGCTCAGGCAATACACAATGCCGTTCTGGCCGGGGTGCTCCCGCTGGATGAACTCGTGTAGCTGACGACGGGGACGGTTGCCTTTCGGCTCCACCACGTAGCGAATGTTGGGCCGGTCGAATCCCGCCACGAACCGGTCCTCGTCCGTCATGCCGAGGCGGTCCAGGATGGCCCGCTGCGTGGGTGGATCGGCCGTGGCAGTCACGGCGGCGCAGGGCACCTCCGCAAAGTCTGCCCGGAGCCGGGCCAGGGCCAGGTACTCGGGACGAAAGTCGTGCCCCCACTGCGAGATGCAGTGTGCCTCGTCGATGGCGAGGAGCGCCGGATGAGCCCGCGAGAGCAGATTCTTGAAGCGGTCGCGGGTGGCGCGCTCGGGCGCCACATAGCAGAGGTCCAGCTCGCCCGCCGTGATCCGGTGCTCCACGGCCTCGCGCTCCCGGCGGTCCAGACTGGAATTGAGCACAGCGGCCCGCACGCCGAGTTGCTGGAGGGCGTCGACCTGATCTTGCATCAGCGAGATGAGCGGCGAGACGACAATCCCGATCCCGTCCCGCACCATCGCGGGAATCTGGTAGCAGAGGGACTTGCCCCCGCCCGTCGGCATCAGCACGAGCGCGTCCCCGCCGCCGATGAGCCGCCGCACGATCGGCTCCTGGTACGGGCGGAACGTCTCGTACCCGAAGACGGACTGGAGGACGTGGGTGGGATCGGCGCTGGTGACGTTCATGAACGAGGCAGGATCGCCGGGTCAATCGGAAAGAGATTTTCAGGAGGAACAGGCCCTTCCCCGATGCGAACATGGCACCGAGTTCCTCTCGGGTGGGCTTTTCCATTGCTCTCTAACCAGCCCACGCCCCGACCGTTGCCAACATCTCGTCAGAAATCCGTTCTCGTCGCCGCCCTTTTCCCCCTGCTCGGGGTCGCCGCCCTCACGTACACGCACCGCGACACGCTCGGCCTGGCCGATCCACCACGAGCCGAACAGCTTGAAACCCTGCGGACCTTTGCCAAGCTGTACAGCTACGTCCGCTACTTCCACCCCAGCGACGCGGCGGCGAACACAGACTGGGGTCGGTTTGCCATCCACGGCGTGCAACTGGTAAATAACGCTGCCAACCGGGCGGAGCCCCGGCCGGACATGCCCATCGAGCGCACCACCGAGGGGGTGCGAACCGGGCGCGATGAGATCTTCCAAGAAGCCTTGCGCCTCCTCAGCGACTCACATTCAAAGACGGGACATCGCGGCACGTACGAGACCCGACCATGATTCTGTACCTCCTCCGGAAGTATCTTATCCTTCTGACAGTTATCGTACTGGGAGCAGTGTTCGTCTCGTTGTCCCTGTTCGAGATCGAACACGTGCGTTCGAGCCTCCCGTCGGTCGTATTCTGCAGCAGCACCCTGGCTCTCGGCCTGCTTTCCCGCCGCTTCGAGCAACGGAACCTGTGGGTCCTCTACGACAACCTGCGGTGGCCGCCGCCCGTACTCCTGGGGAGCCTGTTCGTTGGTACGCAGGGGATCAGCCTCGCGCTGTTCCTCTGGTTATAGCTGTCGGCCCGCCCCATGGATGAGGAAAACGCGCTGATTGTGGACGGGGTGTTCTACCGGGTGCCGTCGCTCGACATCCTCAAAGGCGTGCACTTGAAAGCGAGAGCCGGGGCCATCACGGGTCTCTTTGGGCGCAACGGCAGCGGCAAGACGACCCTGCTGAAGGTGGCCGCCGGGCAGATTCAACCCAACAGCGGCCTCACGATCATCGACGGGAATCGGCTGCACAAGCCCTCGAAGCGGGACCGATTTGCGAGGATCGGCTATCTGCCTCAGGAATCGATGCTTCCCGCTGACGTGACCGTGCAGACCCTCGTTCGGAGTGCAGGCCTTCCGTCTGCACGGGTTCCCGACCGCCTGTCGTCCCGCATGGACCAGCGCGTGCGCACCCTCTCCGGCGGCGAGCGGCGGTTGCTGGAGGTGGCGATCGTGCTGGGGCTGGAGCGCGACTATGTGCTGCTGGACGAGCCCTTCACGGGCGTCGAACCGATCCTCATTGATGCGATCGGGACCCGAATCGAGCGGGCCGCCGCCCAGGGCACTGGTGTCCTCGTCACCGACCACTATCACCAGCACGTCACCCCGCTCGCCGACGACGCCTACGTTCTGTGGCAAAAGCAGTGTGACCGGCTGGACGGAGACGCGCCCATCCACGACCAGCTCGTCCAGATGGGCTACCTCGGCGAGAAGGACGAGAACGAGAAGAGAGAATGATGATCTGGCGAGTTGCCTTGCGCGTCCGTTGTGCGTTTATTGAACGCCTCCCGCCGCCCCCCGTACGAACGGGTGTCTCTTTTGCTCTCCTTCACACGCACCGCCCCGCTCATGGACACCAACGTACACACCTACGAAGGCGACGACGTCACAGTCACCTGGGACCAGGAGCGCTGCATCCACGCCCAGGCCTGCGTGGATGGGCTCCCCGACGTGTTCGATCCGGAGCGGCGGCCCTGGATCGAGCCCGACCAGGCCAATCCCGACGCCGTGGAAGCCGTGGTGCCGCGGTGCCCCACCGGCGCGCTCCACCTCACCCGGAACGGCATGGACCCCGAGCCGACACCCGACGAAAACCGCATCTCGCTGTTTCCCAACGGCCCGCTCCTCGTCCACGGCGACGCCGAGCTCATCGACAGCGACGGCACCACGCTGCTCGAAGACACGCGGATGGCCCTCTGCCGCTGCGGACGGTCCGGCAACAAACCGCTCTGCGACAGCAGCCACGACGACGGATTCGAGGACGCGGGACACATCGCCGTCGATCGCCTCTCCACGCCCGACGACGCGGAGGCGGACGGGTCGCTTCGCATTCGCGCCACGGAGGATGGGCCGTTCGTGGTGGAGGGCCCCGTCACCATCGAGGCCACCGACGAGGA
>JBDGQN010000354.1:3230-16415 GCA_042219055.1 Salinibacter sp.
GCCATCGCCGTCACCAAGTTTCTCGGCGCCGCCGTGAGCGGCAGTTCCGCCATGCTGGCCGAGGGCATCCACTCGCTCGTTGACACGGGCAACGGCGGCCTCCTCCTCTTCGGCATCCGCCGCAGCAAGCGCCCGCCCGACGAGCAACATCCCTACGGCTACGGCAAGTCGCTCTACTTCTACAGCCTCGTCGTGGCCGTCCTCATCTTCGGACTCGGCGGGGGCATCTCGCTCTACGAGGGGTTTCTCCACACCCTCAATCCCGGCCACGGCGGCTCCACCTCCGCCTCGGTGTTGGGCTACACGATCAGCGGCCTCACCCTCAACACCATCGTCCTCGGTGCCGCCATCGTGTTTGAGGGCTTCGCGTTGCGGACGGCCCTCCAGGAGTTCAACAAGCAGCGCGGGGACACCCCCTTCTTCAAGGCGATCGTGACGAGCAAGGACCCGACAACCTTCACGGTCCTGTTTGAGGACACCGCCGCCATCTCCGGCCTCGTCGTGGCCCTGATCGGTGTGCACCTCGCCAGCGCCCTCCATATGCCCGTGATCGACGGTATCGCGTCGATGGTGATCGGAATCATCCTCTGCGGCGTGGCTGTCTTCCTCATCTGGGAGAGCAAGAAACTCCTCATCGGCGAGGCCGCGTCGCCGGAACTCCGGGACCGGATTCGTGCGCTGGCCCGCGACGACGGCGACATCGAAGACGTACGACGCCTCCTCACGATGCACATGGGTCCCTACTCGCTGCTTCTGAACATGGACCTGACGTTCCGCGACGCCCTCGACGCGGAGGGGATAGAGGCCACCGTCGACCGGTTGGAGAAGACTATCCGCCGGGAGCATCCGACCGTACAGTACATCTTCATCGAGGCCGACTCGGTCGGGCGCGGAGCGTCGGACCAGCAGCGCTGACGCAGACGAGAATCACGCCCCGTAGACAGTATTCACCCCCGCAGCGGGCTTGCCGATTGACGATGACCTGTGGATTCCGTATTCATCGTTATCGCCTGCCCGCCCACTCGCCACGACGGCGACGTTGCTCTCTCACCCGCCTCCTTCCGTCCATTGCGTATGCTTCGCCTCGCCACAACCGGCCTTTGTACTGCTCTCCTCCTGCTAGCGACCTCCGGGTGCGGGACGTTTTCCTCGTTCGCCCCCACCCCCGAGCCGGAACGAGTCCCTCAGGACACCATCCTCGTGGCGAACCAGGACACCACCGCCCTCCCCCCCGAGGTGGCTCGCCTCTACGTCTTGCACTCTGAACTCTTGGCGACCGAAGACAGCGTGCGTCGGGCTCACCTTCTCAACCGGGCGATGACGAAGCTCTCCACGCTGCTTCGGACCCAGCCTAAGGCCCTCGAACGAAGCGCCGTCCGCTCGGTCTACGGCGACCTGACGGCCGAGTATCGGCGCTTCCACGGCTACCCCAGCGACTCCGACTCGACGCTCCTGGCCCGGGGACAGATCTTCTCCGTCCGGGCCCGCCTGTTCGCGTCGCTCGAAGATGTCGAAAATCCACTTCTGAACGTGGAGCCTGCACAGCCGAACGCGAAGGTGAAGGACACCGAGATTCCGATGACCTCGAACCGGCTCGTGAAGCAGAGCACGATCGCTCTCAAAGAAAATCCCGGCCGGCACGTCAACCACTGGCGCCGGCGCGTGCAGGTGTACGGACCCATGATCGAACACATTCTGGCGGAGGAGGGTGTGCCTCAGGAGCTAAAATACCTCGCCATGATCGAGAGCGGCCTCAATCCCGACGCCCGAAGCTGGGCCGGGGCGGTGGGCATGTGGCAGTTTATGCCGTCCACCGCCCGACGCTACGGGCTCACCATCAATGCGTGGGTCGACGAGCGACGGGATCCCGAAAAGGCCACGCGGGCCGCCGCACGATACCTGAGTGACCTGTATGACAAGTTTGGGGACTGGCACCTGGCCCTCGCAGGGTTCAATTGCGGCGCGGGCTGCGTGCAACGGGCCCTGCGCCGGAGCGCCGCCGAGGACCCGTCGTACTGGGATGCCCACGAGTACCTGCCCCGCGAGACGCAGGGCTACGTGCCGATGTTTATCGCCGCGGCCCGCATCATGGAAAACCCGGAGGCCTTCGACCTCAAGGCCCCCGAGCCCGCCTCGCCGCTCGCCTACGACTACGTTCCCGTCCACGGCAGCCGGTTGTCACTCAGCACCGTCGCGACGCTCGCCGACACCACGCTCGAGACCATCAAGTCGCTCAATCCCGAGCTCCGTCGTTCCCGCGTGCCCCCTTCGAAAGAGCGGTACTACCTCCGCATCCCGCTGGGCAGCTACCCGCGCTTCGCCTGGAACTATGCCGCCCTGCCGGAGGAGAAGAAGCAACCGGCCACCACCTACGCCGTCCGCCGGGGCGACACGCTCTCCGAGATCGCCGTGCGGTTCGGCACCTCGACCGATGTGCTGCAGCGGCTGAACGGCATCGAGGGCTCCATTATCCGTCCCGGAGAGCGGCTGGTGGTGCCTGTGCAGGAATACGCCAGTGCCCTCTCTGCAACCCAGAAGCAACAGCCAATGCGGGTGCAGTACTGGACCTCAACGCCCGTGCGCCGGCTCGACGAGATTGAAACGGCCCGTGTGGCTTCGTCTCACGAGGCCTCCTCTCCTGCAACCGCCTCCGCGTCGAGCGCCAAAACCGCATCGAGCGCACCTCGCACCTACCGGGTCACTCGGGGCGACACACTCGGCGAGATTGCTCGGCGCTTCGACGTGACGGTGGAAGAGCTCCAGACCTGGAACGACATGAATAGCACGCGCCTCTACCCAGGCCAACGTCTCAGAATTCGGGATTGAGGCGTTTTGGGTTGGAACGTGACACGTTGAACGTTGGAACGTCAGAAAGTGGGGGGCAGAAGACTCCTCAGAATGCTTACGCCCCCCTCGCGTCATCGGACGTATCGTACACCTGCCGAACGGTCTCGGCCACTTCCACCGCCACGTCCCGGTTGTAGCGAAGGGCCAGCTCTTTGTGCTTGATCACGTCGTAGATCGTCCCCACGAGGCAAAGCCCCCCTGTGAAGAGGTAGACCAAACCGACCGCAATCTCTTCCATGTACATCCGCTGCAGTCCCGCAACCCCCGCGAACCCGACGGCGGCAAGGAGGAGAATATGCGTAGGATCACGACGGCGCGAGCGCTAAATACGGGCAAAATGCTTGGCCTGCTCGTCGCTCATCTCGTTGAGCAGACGAGCGACCTCGACCTGCTCGTCGCCTTCGAGTTCGGGCAGATGTCGGAGAATCTTGGACATGGCGGTGCGGATGGTGAGACGAGAGTGATGGCAACTCAGCGGCAGGGGTGCCCCGACCGACAGAGCGTCACGATGTGGTACACGAGCACGCCTACGACCGGTCCGGCCAGGGGATGAGCGGCCCACGAGGCGGCCCACTGTCCCCGCACCAGGTGCGCGATGCTCGTGCCGAGGCCGTCGCCCGGACAGGGCAGGCCCAGCTGTTCGATCAGGCACAGGTTGACTCCGCCGGACGCCTGTGGATCGATGCTGGCCGCGGCCGCGAGGGCAGCCGCCCAGAAGACCGCTTCGAGCGGAACGCCCCGAACCCACCGAACGATGGAGGCCGTGGCCTTCTGAACTGCTGGCATGGTAGGAAAGAGATCGCGAGAAGACGCTACGTTCTACCCTCACTACGCTCCCGACCCATCAACTGTTACTCTTCCTCGGAGCCGCACGCTCCGGATCGGCCGCCGCGTCCTTGTTGCAGTCTCGAGCAATTCCTTCGAGGTAGAGTCATTTCGAGCGGAGCGCTGGGAGCGAACGCGAGGGCTGAAGGTCATGCTGCCTGCAGCACGAGTACTCCCCGGAGTGCGTAGCGGAGTCGAGAAATCTCCCCGAATCCACCGAAGTCGACAGTAGTGGGGCAATCTCTCCGGGACAATCTTCTTCCGTCAGATCCGGAGAACTTTTTTCCCAAAAGAGACCAGTTGAGGATGCATTATGCTCCCACGCGCCCACTCCCCCTTTCTCCCATTCCCCCATTCTCCTACGCTTCCAGATGATCGAGCAGGAGCCGATTGACAGTCGCCGGGGCATCGTGTTGCACCCAGTGCGTGGCGTTCTCAACCACCTCCAGTCGCCCCTCGTCGCACATCGCCGCGCTGGGGGCCGCCATACGCCGACTGAGGGCCACGTCCTGCGCGCCCCATACCACGAGCGTGGGGACGCCGATGGGATCTGCCGGCGGGGCGGTTCGCAGCGCCCGTCGGGCCGCGGCTCGGTACCAGTGCAGCATGCCGCGGAGCCGGCCCGGCCACCGCCACGTCCGCCGGTAGATCGCGAGGTCCGCGTCGGTAAACGTGTCGGCGTGGCCGCTCCCTCGCAGAAACGCAGCGAGCAGCTGCCCGTCGTTGCGCCCGAGCAGCCATTCGGGGAGGGCCGGACACTGGAAGAACAGGGCGTACGTGCTCCGCAGTAGCTGCGCAGGGCTTGTCCGAAGCGTCTCCCGAAAGATGTGCGGGTGGGGAACGTTCAGGATGGCGAGGCGACGCAGGCGCTCCGGGCGGACGTGGGCGAGGTGCCAGCCCACCATGGCGCCCCAGTCGTGCCCCACCACAGCGGCCCGCTCGCGGCCCGCCGCGTCGATCACGGCACAGACATCGTCCACCAGCAGATCCAGGTCGTAGGCGGCCACGGCCCGGGGCGCGTCGCTCCGATTGTAGCCGCGCTGGTCGGGCACCACCACGCGGTAGCCCGCGTCGGCGAGGGCCGGAATCTGGCGATGCCACCCGTACCAGAACTCCGGGAACCCGTGGAGGAGCACCACGAGCGGCCCGTCGCGCGGCCCCGCCGCCCGCACGTGCAGCCGCACCCCGTCACTGTCGACCCAGTGCCGCTCAAGAGGAACCGAGCATCGATTCTCCGGGTCGCTGGCCATCGCCGTTCCGTATTTCCTCACAGTTGGTTGTCGATGCTCCCACTCAGCCCCCCAATTTTCGAATCTTCCCATCTTCAGTCTGCCATGGGACTCGCGTCTGGCTCGTACACCTCCTCCCGGTGCCGCACTTTCAAACGCTGATACGCCGAATCGTCGGTGAGGGCCTGCCACGCGTCGCGGAAAACGACCGCTGCCCGCCGCTTCTCGGGGGCGGCCCACTGCCGCGGCTCGCGCTCCGTACCGTCCGCGTCGTACTTCTGCCCGCCCGGATACTTTGCGTAACGCATGGCCCGCGTAAAGCCCATCCGCAGGTACTTGCGCACCATGTCCATCCCTACAAAGTCTTCCTCCGCCCGGTAGGTCTCGTACGTGTCGCGCAGCGCCTCGACGGCCTCCTCCGCAGCGGCCTCGTCCTTGAAGCCCCAGTCGGGGAGGAGCTCGTCCTTGTACGGCTGCACCTTGAACACGCCCTGCTCGCTGGACTCGTACCGGTAGGCCTCCGGGTGGGCCCGAAAGTCAAGGTCGTACTCGCCGGCCATGACGTAGATTCGTTCGGCGAACGCGTGAAGCGTGCGTTCCTGGACTATCCCCCCGATGCCGATTTCGCCGGCGCCTCTACCGCCCGCGGCGTCGCCTGCTCGGCGGAGAGGCGCGTCCAGACGCGCTTGGCAAAGTCGTAGAAGGGATCCTTCTGATGGAGCCACCCGAAGTGAAGCGCGTACGGCGTGATCTCCATGTACTCGCCCATCCCCGGGAGGGCTTCGGCGACGCCCAGCAGCGTCTCGCGCAGCGACGTGTTCGCAATGCCGCGCAGGCTGTACACGAATCGGTTCGTGTAGAGGCGGTACGACACGTCCCGGAAGGCCGGGTCGTGCTCGGTGAGGCTGTCGATGTAGTCGAGCTGCGGACTGTTGCGGCCCTGGAGCCAGGGGAAGACGTGCAGGTCGAGCTTGCTCATCGCCAAGGCGATGCTCCACTCGCAGGTCTCCTCGCTGCGGCCCTCGTCGAGCCGACTTCGGAAGTGCGTCTCGTCGGCCCGGTCGAGGAAGGCGGCGGCCGCGGCATCGACCTCTCGGGTACACGCATCGTCCTGTGCGTAAATCATGCCGGCCTGTACGCGGGGAAGCCGGGTGAGCCCAAAGTGCTGGAGCGTTCGTCGCCGGCGCCCCAGCAGGATGTCCAGGACAACCCCGACGCTCTTGGGGCCCCCGAAGAAGTGATCGGCATTCTGCAGGCCCGTAGCGGTAAAGGGAAACGCTGCGAATTGCTGCCAGAGCGGATCCGGAGTGCGACACCACACCACATCGGCGTCCACGAAGAGCGACCGCTCGAACGCTTTGAACTGGTGAAGACTGTGCTTGAATCCGACGATCGACTGGTGCTTGGGCGGCAGATCGCCGAGGACGTCAAAGAGCTGGTCCAGTCCGCGGCGTTCCAGCAGGGCCCGGTGCCCCTCCGGACAAAAGAGAGCCACGGGCCGATCCGGGTCGTGCCGCCGAAGCGTGTGGACCGACGCCACGACGTGCTTCACGTACCGGTCGGGACCGTAGCTGTGAAAGACGTAGCCTTCGCGGGGATCGGCCATGACGGAAAAGGCCAGAGTGTGCGGTCGCTCGTCTTCTTCAAGACGCCTGCCCTCCAATTGGTCCGCTCCTCGCCGTTCCGGACCGCAGACGAAACGGGCCGTCGGTTATCGTGCCGGGAGCAGCGTGATGTCGTCGATGTCCACTTCGGAGACATCGTTGGTCGTATCCGAGTCCCCGGAAATTGTGAGAGACACCGGGCGACGGGGCGGTGTGTCGCCAAACACCTGCTGATAGTCGCTCATCACGTTCCGCTGCACGGTCTGCCACGCGCCCGGGTGGGGCTCGGCCGCCGAATCGACGACGATCACTTTCAGGGGGCCGAAGGAAACGACCGTGCCTACGGGGAGCGACGAGCTGTAGGTGTACTTTATGCTTTTGGGCCGCCCGAGCCAGTCTTTCCCGAACGTCACGTACACGGCCCCGCCGGTGTCGTTTTTGCCTTTTTCACTGGCCCCCTCCGGAAGCGTCAGTGCGCGCCATCGCCACCGCAGCCGCGGATGAGTCTTCAGTGACCACTGAAACTCCTTCCCCGCGCGCTGCGAAAACCGGATGTACTCCCCATTCGTGTAGAGACGCGCAAACTGATTGTCGTTTTCCTCGACCACCGTGAATCGTTCGCCGTTCCCAATGGCTGAGGCCGCTGGGCGGACCTTGTCTTCGGACTTTACGCGGACCCACTGTCCCGGCGGGTTCCCAACGGCGTAGCTCTCGAAATCGTCCACGACGATGGGCTCCAGGCTGTTCGGCTCCGGAGCCTGCTCCTGCGCCCACGCCCCGGAGACGGCCCCGCCCGCCAGCATCCCCACCACGAGGAGCAATCCCCCGAACTGGAGGGACATGGTCGCAAAGAATCGTTCACGTGCAGGCATCGACAGGGGTGGCCGTGTGGTGAAGAGGGGATCCGAGTGATCTGCAGGGGAGTATGCCGCCTGCTCTCTTGTTCAGGTAACGTGCGGCGTCAGTGGCCCCGACCCGCATTCCCAGAGCGGAGACGATACATCCCCTCCACCCCATACACAGTCAAATACCGAGCCAAACGTCGGCCTTCAGTGGCAAATTCGTGGAAGTGCGGCACAGAAACCTCCACCTTGCCTCCCGATATGGTGAGCAGTCTGTGTGCGAGGACCGAACCGTTGACGAATGCCAGTGGGGCATGAGTGCACCGACCCTCTACATTCACGTGGGCCCCTCCAAAACGGCCACCACGTATCTCCAGCGGAAGGTGCTCGGGGCAATTGAGTCGGCGGAGTGCCTCCCGGTGCCCCACATCGAGGTGCAGGGACAGCAATTTCGGTTCGGGGATCTGTTTAGCTTCTCCCCGGGGTTTTGGGGCGGACTGGAGGAGAACCCGTTCGCCGGAATCGTCCGGCGTTCGGACCGGGACGTGGTGATTTCGGACGAGCGGATCTTTGGGGGCCTCGCCGCCCCGGAGCCCTGGATTCCGGGGTCGGTTCCCGGCCGGGGACTTCCGCCGAGCCCGCGGCGCCACACGCACTGCCGCTTCGGCCCCTACTGGATCGCCAGTCACCTCCGAGAGCTCCGCCGGGCGGCCGCCGGATGGGGCTACGAGCGCGTTCGGGTGCTCCTGACCACCCGCCGCCAGGACACCAAGCTGGCCTCAAGCTACGCGCAGCTGTCCAACCGGGTGAGGGGGGCTGGCCAACAGAATTTCGAGACGTGGATCCGCCACCTTCTCCACGACGTGCTCGGCCACAACAAGGGCGGAGGCGCAAAACTGAACTACGCGCTCTGGTGGCGGCAGTTGGGAGAGGCCGTGGGGACGGACAACGTGTTTTTTCTCCCGTTTGAACGGCTCCGAGAGACGCCCGCTGCGTTTTTGACGGAGTGGCTTCGGTTCCTTGAGGTCCCCGCGCCGGACTCGATCGTGGACACTCTTTCGGGGCCCGGCCACAACAAGCAGAACGTCCGGTCGCAGTCGGCGGACACGTGGTCCCTGCGGACCCCGATCAAGAAGGGACGGTATCTCCTCCGGTGGCCCGACCTCTGGCGGGGGAGCGAGATTCGACTGACGGATGCGTTGAGGGAGGAAATCCTGTCGGTGTACGCGGAGGGGAACCGTTCGCTGGACGAGCACCTCCCCCACCTCCGCCTTGACGAGTACGAATACTACTGACCCCGCGACCCGCAGTTGCGCCTGCAAAGCGCAACCCGAAACATCGCGCCCGGGGCGAACCCCTTTGGAGAGAATCGCCTCCCGCTCTAGAATCAGATTTCGCGGCGGGCCTGCCCGCCGAAGCCGCCTCGATCTGGATTGCCCATGCGCCTCCTCTTCGTCACCCAGGACTTTCCGCCCGACATCGGCGGCATCCAAACGTACTCGTGGGAGGTGACCCGCCGGCTGGCGGCCCGGGGGGAGCAGTTGACCGTCGTGGCCCCGCGGCGCCCGCAGGCGGCATCGGTCGACCACGCTGCCCCGTTTCCTGTGCTTCGGCTGCCCGGCCGCCCGGACCTGCTCCCGTTCTCCGCCCTGCCGGTGTTGCCACTGTGGGCGCGGCAGAAGCGCCCCGAGGTCGCCGTTCACGCCCAGTGGCAAACGGTGGGAGCGTCGGTGCTGGCACGGGCCGTAGGGGGCTGGCCCCGCCGCATCGTGTGCGCCGCCCACGGCCGCGAGCTGTTGTTCAATCCGGCCGGTGCCGTGCCCGGCCTCGGCCCCGCATACGACCAGCTCCGGCAGTTCCTTCTCCGGCAGGTGGACGCCTTTCTGCCCGTAAGCCACTACACGGCCGGACTGCTGCACGAGCGCGGCATTCCGGCCACTCGCACCCACGTGGTCCCCAACGGCACCGATCCGGAGCGCTTTCGTCCCCACGACGACACCAATCTTCGGCGACGCCTCGGGCTCTCCGATTGCTCCCTTCTGCTCACGGTGGGCCGTCTCGTGCGCCGCAAGGGCGTCGACACGGTGCTGCGAGCCCTCCCCGCCATCGCCGAGCGCTGCCCCGACGTGGCGTACGTGGTGGCCGGCACCGGGCCGGACCGGGATCGTCTCGTGCGGCTCGCCGACCGCCTTGGGGTTCGCGACCGGGTCCGGTTCGTGGGGGCGGTGGACCACGACCGCCTCCCGTTCTACTACAGTGCCGCCGACCTCTTCGTGATGCCGGCGCGCGAGGACCCGCCGGACGTGGAAGGCTTTGGGATTGTCTTTCTGGAAGCCAACGCCTGCGGCACGCCCGTGGTTGGGGCGCGCACCGGCGGCATTCCGGACGCCATTGCGGACGGGGAGACCGGACTGCTCGTGCCGCCCAACGCTCCCGACGCCCTCGCCGAGGCCGTCGCCCGCATCCTTACGACGCCCGATCTCGCCGACACGCTGGGCCGCCAGGGCCGCCACCGGGCCGTGAACGAGGCGAGCTGGGACCACATCGCCGATCGCATCTACGACCTCCTGAGGCGCGAACCGGCGTAATTCGTCGCACCTCCGGGCGATTTTTGCGAAGGATGCGCCCGGACCGTGAATCCATTGGCCTCCGGAGAGCTTGGTAGAATGACACGGACCGCTGTCCCGGCGTCTCTTCTTTTCGTCGCCTCCCTGTCGTCTCATGCTGCTTCTCCAGGGCGTCTTCCGATCGGGTACGACGGCGCTCTTCCGCACGCTACGCCGGGACGAGCGACTGCGGTGCTTCTACGAGCCCCTGCATCCCAACCTCTTCGACCACGCCCGCGAGGCTCGTTCGGAGCAGCCCGATCACTCCAAGTCGTCGCTCTACGCGGAGTACACTCCGCTGCTCCCCCGGCTCGACGCGCAGTTCGACACCGATGTGCCCGAGTGGCCCCACCGGCTCGGCGAAGACGACGAAGCGCCCGCTCTGTTCGCCTACCTGCAGATCCTTGCCGACGCCGACCCGGAGTCTCTCCTCCAGTTCAACCGGGCGTTCTGGATGATCCCCTGGCTCGCCCACACGTTCCCGACCGCTCCGTTCGTCCACCTCGTCCGCGACCCCCGGTCGGTGGTGTGGTCGCAACTCACGACCGCCTCGGGCCGGGTGCGAATGGACTGGCCCCTGCTGGGCCGCCTTCTCCCCTTCTCGTCCGGTACGCCGCAACGGGTCTTCTCCGAGCATGCGTACTTCGGGGCGTACCAGCTCGACGAGTACTTCGAGGCGGGCCTGAAATTTTTTGATGAGCAGAGCAACACCCTCTCAGAAGCCGCGCTCCGGCGCCTGGACACTGTGCGCGGAGCCCCGCCGTACGTGAAGGCCCTGGCTGTGTGGGGGGCGCAGGTTGAGGTGTGTCAGCGCCACGCCCAGTCCGCGTTCGGGGACCGGGCCCTTCTGCTACGGTACGAGGACTTCTGCGAATCGCCCGGCGATCACCTCCGGGCGATCTATGCGCTCCAGGACCGCACGCTCCCCGATTCGGTTCGCGAGTACGCCCAGCAGGCCATCACCACCGACCGGCGCCGACGCTGGAAACACGTGTCGACCGCTGAGCAGCGCTTCCGCGAGGGCATCGAGCGGGCGCAGATCGCGGATCTGATGTCTGACCTCGGCTACGGCTCACTGTAGTTTTTCCCTCTCTTCCGCCATGCAGACCTGGCTTTCCGATTCCTTCCACACCGCCCGGACCTGGTGGGCGCAGTTCCAGGACAGCCAATGGGGCCAGCGCCTCCTCACCGGCGTCCGCTGGCTCTTCATGGCCGGTGTCATCTCGTATCTCGGATACCAGTTCACCGACATCGGCTGGGGGCGGGTGTGGAATGCCCTCCCCACGACGCCCTGGTTCTACATCCTGCTCCTCCTGATGTACATCAACCTCCCCATCGCGGAGGTGCTGATTTATGGAAAGGCCTGGAACACCGCCGGTCAGGCCCTGCTCCCGGTCCTGCTCCGCAAGCGCGTGCTCAACAACGACGTGCTCGGCTACTCGGGGGAGGCGTACTTTTCGCTCTGGGCCCAGCGCAACACCAACCTCGGATACCGGGACGTCTTCGAGACGATCAAAGACAACACCATCATCTCCTCGGCCGCGTCCACCAGCGTCGCGTTCCTGCTGCTGGCCGTTTTCTTTCTCTCCGGGCAGGTCAAACTGCTCAGCCGGTATCTTCCCGACCAGACCTCGACCGTGGCGGCGGGCGTTGCCCTCCTGATCTGCGTCGTCGCCGTGGGCGTCACGTTTCGCCGCGCAATTTTTTCCCTTTCCTCCTCGCTTCTCCTGTGGATTGGGGGCGCTCACCTGACGCGCTTTCTGATCAATACCGGCCTGCAGGTCACACAGTGGGCCGTCGTCATCCCCGAGGTGTCCGTGGGGAGTTGGATTACGCTGCTGGCCCTGCACATCGTCGTGAACCGGATCCCGTTCGTGCCCACCCGAAACCTCGTCTTCATGGGGGCGGGCCTGGAGCTCTCGGGCGCCCTCCAGATTCCCACGGCCGCCCTGGGGAGCATGCTCCTGGCACAAACCCTCCTCGACCGGGCTCTCAACTTCCTGACCTACGCCGGCACGTCGGCCCTCGATGCGGTTACCGTCGACGACCGCGAGGAGTTGGAAAACCTGTCCCTCCCCGACGAGATGGCATAATCCCGACCGCGGTCGGCCAACGGCGAACCGTCGTCTGGCCTACCCTTCCGACGTGTTCTTCGCCATGACCTCCTTTCGCTTCTTCCGGAGGCTCTTCATGAGCGTCTCGAATCCACGTTGATTGACGACGGGGCGGAACGAGTTGGCGTAGGGGTCTACGGTGCCGACCCCATCCACGATGATGTCCTCGGCCCGCCACTCGTCCTCGCGGCGTTTAAGCACATAATCGACCGGCGTGGACCGTCCCTTGTACTCGGTCGTCGTCCGCACAAAGGCACTGTCGCCGTGTACCTCAATCTGGTCGTAGGTGACCTTTGAGTTGTACACCCCGAGGTCGGTCAGGGACTGCGCCCGCACCACGTCTCGGAAGACGGACACGAACTCGTCCCGTTTCTCTTCGCTCAAATCATCCCAGTGGGGGCCGAGCACCTGCTGGGACATGACCCGAAAGTCAATGAGCCCATTGATTAGCTTCTTCAACTCTGTGCGCTGCTCAGCGGTGTAGTCGTCGGTGCCGCTGAGGATAGACTTAATCTGCTGATCCCGCTTCTCCAGCATCTGCCGAATTTCGGCCGCAGTGGCATTCTCACTCTGTGCCTGAGCGGGCGTGTGCCCCACACTCAGCAGCATAAGTGCAGCGAGCAACACGGAGACGTACGGGTGGAGGCGAGTCATAAGAGCAAGGTCGATGATGAATAAAAACAGTCGGCGAGCTCTCGCAGTGCGTCGCATCCGGTCATCATGCATCATGAGTCACGCATCACGAGTCACGCACTACGGTCTTGTCTCAAGAAGTGTACCGTTCTGGATCCGGTCGGTGAGCGTGCCCGTGGCTTGCAGAAGCTTCAGCACGGCCACGTTGTAGCGTTTTACGGCTTCGCGGTAGCGGGCCTTGGCCTCCAGGTCGGCCCGCACCGCCTTCACGAGGTCCTCGGTGTCGCCCAGCCCGAGATCGAAGTTGATCTGCTCGGTGCGCAGCCACTCACCGGAGATGGTGGTGGACGTGTCGCGGGACTGAACGTCCGCCTGCGCCGTGATGAGGGAGCGGTAGGCCTCCTCCACCTCGAAGCGCACGAGCTGGCGGGCCGCCGTGCGCTGGTGCTTCACCTTGTTGAGTTCGGCCTGGGCCTGATCCACCC
>JBDGQN010000355.1:0-8499 GCA_042219055.1 Salinibacter sp.
CGTTCAAATCATCGAAGTACACGTTGAACTTCCCGCTACCACCCGTGTTGAGGTTCACCCAGAGGTCGTCGTCGTTTGTACTGGGCTGCGAGTCGCTGATAGCGTTGAGCAAGGTCAACCGGCCATTCGAATCCGTGGAGCCACTCGGCCCAGCCCACTTCGCCCACAGCGACACGGAGACCTCGCCGTCGTTCCAAGCGCCGTACGGCGTGTTCAGCGAGGCGACGTCGACGCGGTCTCCTTCGCCGTCGAACCGCGCGGCACGGCCGTTACTCCCGTTGACAAGCGACGTGTACGACGCGTTCCCTTTGAGCTTGGCGTCGTTTGCTTCGCCGCTGCCGTCCTCGGAGCTGTTCTCGAACTGCCAGAAGCCGACGAGGCCCTCGTGCAGCGTGGTCGGGCACTGGTCCTGGCTTGGCCGGCAGACCTGTGGCTTCGTCACGTTGAACGGGTTCAGCGCACCCGATGCTGAGGCCCCGTTGCACGCGGGGTCGGCGCAGTCGACGAGGCCGTCGCCGTCGTCGTCGACGCCGTTCGTGCAGACCTCGTTGACCTGGCAGCACAGCCTGCCGTCGAACGTGTTCGGCTGCGGCGCGGACCGGTTCGAACAGTCAGCTATCTGCGCGTTCGTCTTATTACTCATCTTGAACGCGCAGATCTCCGCGTCACGGCCGCACGTCCCCGGCTTGGAGAACCGGCAGGTGATGCCGTGGCCGAACGTCTCGTTCTCCGGGAACGTGTTCACCGAGGCGTTCTGCACGTGCTCGCAGCGGCGATCTACATCGAGGCCGATGCCATCATCACCTTCAACACCGACGACTTCCCGGATGGCCGCCTCCGCCCGTACAGCGTGGAGGCCCTCCACCCCGATCCGTTCGTTGAGCAACTGCTCGATCGATTCCCCAGAGCGGTAATCGACGCAGCGGCTCGTCACCGCGCGTCCCTGGCCCGCCCACCTAAAACGACCGAGGAATATCTTTCCCTTCTCCGATCGAGTGGATTGGACACCGCTGCCGACCGGCTCTCAGACCATTGCGAGCAATTATAACCCTCCCCCTGCTTAAGCATCGACGCTTCCGAACGACGCTCACCGCGTCAGCCGCTCGATGAGATTGGCATGCTGCGGAAAATCCTACCCGAGCGCCGCGCGGTCCGCCCGTTCGAAGTCGCCCCTCCAAAGGTTCGGCCAGTTTCCTGGGACGACCGTACCACGCAAATCACATTAGTTGTGCAACACGTTATTCTGGAAGGCGCTCGTATCCGGCCTGCTCGAAGTGACGGTCAAACGCAAGCGCACGCCCGATCCCGCGGCGGTCCATGAGGACGAAGGAGAGGCAGTCCGTGAGCGAATACCGCTTGTCCGGACGATGCCGGAACAGGTCCCATCCGGCCTCAAAGAGCGACTCCGTTTCCGAAACGAGTTCGACCCGAGGACTCGCGCGAAGGCGTCGCCCGATATCCACAGCCTTTGCGTGGTGCCCTCGGCTGTTGAAGAACGTCACGAGTTCATCGAAGACATAGGTCGTCGTGACGATCGACCTCAATTCGGGCCCGACCTCTTCCCAGTGGCGCACGGCCTCCGCGTGATGCTGGTCGTCGGAGGTCTCCAGCGCAATTACGTAACCTGTGTCCAGGAAGACAGGACTCATTCGCCGTAGAGATACTGGTCGTGATTTTCGGATGCGTCGGTTGCCCCGCACGGGACGGGGTCTTGACCGAGACCGAGAATGGGGTCTTCTCCCAAATCGTCCTGAGTCTCTGACTGTGAAATCGGCTTAAGGACGATATGTCCATTCTCCTCCCGAACGTCAACTTCGTCCGCATCACCGAGCATGTGCTTCGGGATCGTTACGCCGTGTTGATCAACTTTCAGTTTCATGTCGGGGGCGGTGTGGCACGAACGAGGGCTGGATGTAATCAACGACGACTAAAGAAGGGAGGTCCGGAGGGCCTCTTCTCCGTCCGGCGTTTTCCCGACTGCAGGGCACGCATAACTACCGCGTCAGCCGCTCAACGACGCCTTCGTGCTGTGGAAACGTCTCCGTGAGCGCCGTGCGATCCGCCAGCTCGAAGTCGGCAAACTCAAAGGCGGGCGCGGTGGTGCACCCGGCCAGGCCGTAGTCCTCGTCCGCGTCCACTGTGGCGCCGAACCACGTCTCGGCGGGGACGACGGTGTGGAGCTGCTGGCCGTCCGTCACATCGCGCCCCAGCGTCTGCGTCGTATAGGTGCCGTCCGGGGTGATCTGGTGCAGCGTGATGGGCGCCCCGGCGTAGAAGTGCCACACCTCGTCCTGCTGGATGCGGTGCAGGGCCGAAAACGACTCGGCGGGCAGGAGGAAGTAGATGAGCGTCGCCACGTCCCGCGGCCCCTCGAAGCGGTCCGGAAGTGCCTGCTGCGGGATGGATTCGTCGGTGCGGTACGTTTCGCGGAAGTAGCCGCCTTCGGGGTGCGATTCGAGATCGAGGTGGTCGATCCAGGCCTGGGCGGTTTTGGGCATGGATGGATTGATGCGTGAAGCGTGATGCGTGAGGGTTGATGAGTGAGAAGTGATGAGTGAGAAGTGATGCGTGAGGAACGAGGCATGAGGCGTGAAGTCGCGTGCGATAACGAAATCACGCGTCACGCCTCACGTTTCACGCATCACGTTTCACGACCCAAGATCTCAGCGATGTGGCGGGCGGTTGCCTCGAACGAACGAAACGTGCAGCCAAGCTCCTGACGCGCCCGAGTGTTGTCGTAGCGGTAGTTGCGGGCGGCCGTACGGGCCGTGGCACGGGTGAGGAACGGCTGGGTGCGGGTGATCACGCTGAGGCCCTCCGCCACAGCCCCGCCGGCGGAGAGGAGCCAGCCGGGCACGGTGCGGCGCGGCGGATCGACGCCGAAGGCGTCCGCGAGCGTGCCCGTGAGCGCCGTCCAGGAGAGATTTTCGCTACCCAGGAAATAGCGACGGCCCGTTTCCCCGCGGTGCATGGCGGCGCGGAGGCCCGCGGCCACGTCGCGCACGTCCACCACATTGGTGCCGCCTGGGGGCACGACCGGAAGCCATCCGCTGCGCACCGTGTCGACGATGCGGCGTGTGTTGGTGTCGGGCCCGCCCACGCCGAACACGAGCGAGGGGTTTACGAGGGTCGCGTCGAGCCCCTCCGCGATGCCGCGGTGGATTTCCAGCTCGGCCCGGCGCTTGGAGCGGGCGTAGGCGGAGCGGTGGGGCGCCCCCTGCCACTCCGTCGTCTCGTCGATGAGCCCGTCCGGTGCCATCGGGCGCCCGAACGCGGCCATGCTGGAGGTGTGAACGAGCCGGTCGACGCCGGCCTCCAGGGCGGCATTCACGACGTTCGCCGTACCGTCGGCGTTGACGCGCCGGAGCGCCTCCCGGTCGCCCGGCGCAAAGCTCACCTTCGCCGCCACGTGGTACACGCGGTCCACATCCTGCATCGCCTCGTAGAGGCTCCGGGCACGGGTCAGGTCGCCGACCGCATGCTCGACGCGCTCTGCATACGTGCCCAGCAGGTCGAGCGAGGAGGTCTCGCGACGAAAGATGCGCACGTCGGTGCCCGCCTCCACGAGCTGCCGTGCAAGCACAGACCCAATAAAGCCCGTTGCCCCCGTCACCAGAACCGTCTCCGCACCGCTCATCGACTGTTCCATTCACTCATGCTCGTATGCCAAATCTCGAAATCCCTTTCCCCTCATCCTCAACACCCCCACCTTCCCCACTAACACACCAACTCACTAACACACAAATCTACCAACTCACCAACCCACCAACTATACCCCCTCAATCTCGACCAACAACGCCTCCTTATCCACCGCCTCCCCGCTCGTTGCGTGAATGGCCGTAACGATGCCCCCCGACGGCGCCGTCAGCTCGTTCTCCATCTTCATCGCCTCCAGCACCAGAAGGCCCTGATCGGCCGCCACTTCGTCGCCCTCGTCCACCAGCACGTCCAGCACGAGGCCCGGCATCGGCGCGCGGACCTCGCCCCCCGCCGCGGCGTCCTCCCCGAGCCCAAACTCCTCGACCAGCAGGTCCTGCTCGTCCTTCACCCGCACCTCGGTCCGCCGGCCATCAATCGTCACCCGAAGCGTATCCTCGCCGGTCGGCTCTACCGATACGGGCACGCTCGTGCCGTCCACGATCATCGACACGTACCCCTCCCGCAGCACCTCGAACGTGTAGTCCTTCGCCTCCCCGTCCACCACCAACTGTTCGTCCTGGATCGCGATGTCGAATTCCCGGTCGTCCACGAGCGCACGGTACACCTGACCCTCCGAGGAGTCCATAAGCAGCAAGCCGTTTCGAGGAGAAACACGACGAAGCACGACACAAACTCGCACCTGCGGGCATAGTTTTATCCTGGCGTGGAGGCTCTGGATGCTCAAACGACGCACACGGTGCCACTCCACGCGTCCATGCCCCCTCCATGCTTCCAGGCGTCCACGCATCCACGCCTCCAGGCGTTCCCCCTCCATTCGTCCCCGCATCCGGGCCTCAATTCCTCCATGCGTCCACGCACACAACCAGCCCCCCACCCACCAACTCACCAACCCACCAACTCACCAACCCACCAACTCACCAACTCACCAACTCACCAACCCACCAACCCACCAACTCACCAGCATACCCAAAAGATGCCCGACGACCTCACGCTCACGCCCGACCTTCTCATTCGCGCGTATGCCAGCGGCATCTTCCCGATGGGCAATGAGGAAAAGGGCACCGTGCGCTGGCATGCCCCGAACCCGCGGGCCCACCTCCCCCTCGATGCGTTCCACATTCCCCACAACCTGCGGCGACGCGTCCGGCGCCGCGAGTTTGAGGTGACGGCGGACCGGGACTTCGAGGCGGTCATTCGCGCCTGCGCGGACCGTCCTCGCACCTGGATCACACCGCGCATCATTCGGGCCTACACCGCCCTTCACGAGCGCGGCCATGCGCACAGCGTGGAGTGCTGGCACGGGGACGAACTGGCCGGGGGCCTCTACGGCGTGGCACTGAAGGGCGGGTTCTTCGGCGAATCCATGTTCTTCCGCGTCAGCAACGCCTCGAAGGTGGCCCTCGTCCACCTCGTCCGCCAGCTCCGGGCCGGCGGCTATACGCTCCTCGACACCCAGTACACTACCGACCACCTCGAACGCTTCGGCGTGACGACGATTCCTCGAACCGTGTACGAGCAGAAGCTGGCCCGCGCCCTGGAGGTCGAAGCGCACTGGTGGCCCCTCTCCGACGCCGAGGCCGCCGACCTCGACACCCCCGTGGCCAACTTCAGGGCGTCCGCCCCCACCGGAAACGAGTCCGCCCCGGATGGGTGAAACGAGCCCGTACAGCCCACTCTGTAACCAGTCGCAACGATCCGGTGCCGGGCCGGACGCCCTCTCTCACCTTTCCGCCGCCTCCATGCATCGCCGCACCCCAATCGCCTGCCTATTGCCCTTCTTCGCCCTCCTCCTGCAGGCGGGATGCCAGTCGGCCTCGGACCCTGCCCCCAGGTCTCCGTCAACGAGCGACGCAGGCCCGACCCTGCGCGACAGCGTGCTGACGCCGCCGGACACGACCGCCGCCCGCTTCGAGGCCGCGATGCGAACGGCCCTCGCACACCGGAAGCGGACCGAATCGATCGGGGCGCTAATGCAGGAGATCGGGCTTCACTTCCGCGGACAGCCCTACCGTGCCGGCACCCTCGACCAGCCCCCCACCGAGACGCTTGTCGTCCGGTTCGATGGCTTCGACTGCGTCACCTTCGTCGAGACGACCCTGGCCCTGGCCCGCAGCGCGCAGGCGGCCGATTCGTCGTACGCCGGGTTCGCCCGTCGCCTCGCCGAGCAGCGCTATCGCGACGGCGGGCCGGTGGGCTACTGCGGGCGCCTCCACTACTTCACCGAGTGGCTGGCCGACAACGCCAAGCGTGGCCTCGTGCAGCGGCTTGGGGACGAACTGAAGGGACGCCCCCTCCGCGATACGCTCAACTTCATGAGCACCCACCGCTCCGCGTATTCTCGATTCGCCACGAATGACAGCCTCTTCGCCTGCATTCAGGACATGGAGGCACGGGTGAATGCCCGCCGACAGCGCGACCCGCTGCGCTACGTGCCGCAGGACTCCATCCGGGCCGTCGCCGATCGGCTCCGGGCCGGAGACATTCTCGCATTCGTCTCTTCGCTCGATGGGCTCGATGTGGCCCACACCGGCCTCGTCTACGCGGCCGACGACGGAACGCGCGGCCTCCTCCACGCCTCCCTCTCCGGCGGCGTCGTGGTTTCGCCCGATCTTCAACGCTACGTGCAGAAGATCGACCGCCAAATCGGTATGGTGGTGGCGCGTCCTCAGCCGGTCCGCTAAGGAATTCGTGCGGCGTGGCTCGTGAGCATGGACGAGTTGCGCGGACCCGATTCTCGCGCGACGAACGCTGTCTCGGTTCCCCGTGCACCCGGGAGCCATTTGCGTCCGGGAGCTATTGGCATCCGGGAGCCGTACGTGTAGGCAACCGTGGGCCGGTTCCCGGCTGACTGTTTTCAGGTTTCGTGATTCTTCCAACCACGCTCTTCTCGCTCGACCATGCAGGAGATCGATCGCCTCGGCGTCTACACCAGCGGCGGCGACGCGCCCGGCATGAACGCCTGTCTCCGCGCCGTCGTCCGCACCGCCCTCGACAATGACTTGGAGGTGATCGGCATTCGCCGCGGGTACGAGGGCATGATCGAGGGGGACTTTGTGGAAATGGAACGGCAGTCGGTCTCCAACATCGTGCAGTTGGGCGGCACCATTCTGAAAAGTGCCCGCTCCGAGGAGTTCAGGACGGAGGACGGGCGCCGGCGGGCCGCCGAGAATCTCCGCACGAACGAGGTCGATGCACTGGTGGCCATTGGGGGCGACGGCACGTTCCAGGGGGCGTCCAAGCTCTACGACGAGCACGGCTTCGCCGTCGTGGGCTGCCCGGGCACTATCGACAATGATCTCCACGGCACCGACGAAACGATTGGGTACGACACGGCCCTCAACACGGCCATCGAAAACATCGACCGCATCCGCGACACGGCCGACGCCCACAACCGGCTCTTTCTGGTGGAGGTGATGGGGCGGGACTCCGGATTCATTGCGCTGAACTGCGGCATCGGGGGCGGGGCCGAGCTCATTCTGATCCCCGAAACGATTACGGAGATGGCGATGGTGAAGGAGCGCATTCTCTCCCTCATGTCCGCACAGCGGCGCTCCACGATCGTGGTGGTGGCCGAGGGCGACGAGCTTGGCGGGGCTCAGGGCATCGAGCAGGCCCTCCGCAACGATGAGGAATTTTCTGACATCGAGCTTCGCTCTACCATCCTCGGTCATACCCAGCGCGGGGGGGCGCCCACCGCTAGCGACCGCGTGCTGGCGAGCCGCCTGGGCGTCGCCGCGGTCGAGTCCCTGCTCGACGGCCATTCCGACGTGATGGTGGGCATCGCCAACAACGAGATCAAGCTCACTCCCCTGCGCAACGTATACGGCCGACGCAAGTCGATCGACTACGATCTGCTGAAGCTCACGCAAATTCTGAGTTGATGTCGACTACCGAGCGTCAGGGATCTGCGAGCCGCAATCGGTCTGCCCCGATCGACCTCGTATAGCGTAGTGCGTATCGCGTAATGCTCTCGGGACCGGGCTCACGAAATACGTCCTGCTTCGTGTCCTCCCTCCTCCTTTCCCGATGGGGCCGTCAATTCCGAACGGGTCCGTAGAGACTCCGCGAATTAGTAGGAGTCGAGGATTGTGGTGGCGTCGCTGCCGTAGTCCGCAAGGGTACTGATCCAGGCGTTGCCTTGGCCGCCCTGTGCGCGGTAGCGAACGACATGGCCGGGCACTTTCTCAGAGAGATACCACGTGACGGACCCACCCCCCATGCCGCCCATGTACTTGACCTTCCGAGCCGTGAAGGTGCCGGCAGGCGTGCTGATTTGCTCTTTGCCGACTGTAGCGCCTTCAATGCTTTCCTGCGTCAGACGCTGAGGGGGCTGGTACACGGTATGCTTCGTAACCGGCACCTCGCCCACGTTCCCTTTCGGATCCTTCGACCGGAGCCGAACGACCCTCCCTTGATCGGGATCGATCAGAGCCTCGTATACCCAGGTATCGGACTTCTGCTGGGCCTTCACGCGCCACCACTCATTGCCGTCCGCAGTGGTCCTGAGAAATGCTCGCTCCAGGGTCTGGAAGCCGGCCTCCCCATCGCCGGCGGCCCGAAGCTTGTACCGCACCCACTCTCCTTCTTCCAGAGCAGCCTCCGCCGGCCACATTCCGTTTGCCGCAAAAGCGTAGCTGAAGAGGACCTGCGCCTGAGACACCATCACTCGGTTCCACCGGGCGGTGCCAGAAGCAGGCACGTTCGCCGCCGAAGCGACCTGTCGCCCAACGGCCTCCCCCGCTTCCTCCCCAGCCTCCTCGGAGGCGGCATCGATAGTCTCGCGGGCGGCCTCTTCCACCAGAAAGCATCCTGAAAGGACCGTGGCCAGTCCTCCGATGA
>JBDGQN010000356.1:0-33563 GCA_042219055.1 Salinibacter sp.
ACCGACTCCGACTCACTTTTCCATTCTTCCCTGGACTTATACGTGTGGACTTCAACCTGCGTGGTAGTTAGCTCCGCACGACTCTTGGCTTCTACCTTCCATTTGAGAGCATCTCCACTCTGGCGACTGGCTGGAAACCTTTGCTCGGGCAAATCAACCATTATCTGAGTCTGCCAGGGGTCGAGCCATATTTGAGGAGGATCCGCTGAAGCGCGCCTCTTTCTCGACCTGCGCCTGGGCTGAGGCCCTGGACTGGGCCGTCTGGAATCGTGCCAGTTGGCGTATTCCTCAGGTATGCGCTTCGGGAGTCGAACCTTCTCAGCTGACGGGACGTCTCCGGACCTTGCGGTTTGCTCGGCCATCTCCAGGCACCGAGCAACGAAGTCGACCGCTACCTCTCCCCCGTTTTGAAAAAACGCTTGGATGACCTTCGGCAGACGGTTCGAGGGAGATCCCTCGGGCCACCTCTGAATCAGTTCCCGCGAGCCGAAATTCTGCCACTCGGGGTCGTGGACGGCGGGATAGAGAGCGTGCTCGAAAAACGACGGGAGTACGTCGTTGGGAATGCTGCTGTGGAGGAGAATTAGGCTCACGTACCGAAATGGACGGTCCGGGAACGTCTCCAGCCCATTCGTCTCCACGAACTTCTCGAAAAACCGGCCTCCCTCCTGAATATCATTCTGTGAGCCGTGCTTCTTGAGAGGAGTCCCGCTCCAGTAGTTTCCGCCCTCATACCCGTAGATCCCCTCCGCTACGAGATGTACAGCGAAGCAAGTCGTGTATGATCGCAGGAGACCTCTCAGGCCCCGGCTCTTACTCAGTAGATGATAGTTAAAGGCCTTCCGGAGCTTGTCGCGAAGCTCGCGGTCTATGGACAGCTCATCGATGATGTTGACCCCTTTGATCTCTTCGCTAAGGCGTTCTTCCAGAGGGTCCAGATTCGGAATCCGTATGACATCCTCAGATGTGGACACGGTGGACTTGCATTTTGCAATGGAAGGTGAATCCGCTGGGGGGGTTCAATCCCTTTAGATTGGCAAATTGATGAGTCGCTGTCATCAGCAGCGCTTTATAAGGATAACAACTGTCCCTCTTCCTTTTGCAAACTTCTCAACCTCCTCAAGCTACCTGAACGCTGGATCGGTAATTCCAAGCTGCCCCCCTCGCTTTCAGTAATTACCATCTACAAAGCAGGTGAGTCCTTGCAGGTAAGTCTCAGCGGGAAAATTGGAGTTGACCGTCCCTATCGAGTTTCGCTCAAGATGGGCGACTGTGAGGGAAGTCAGAAAGAGAGGGTCTCGGATGAAGATCTCTACGGATACCCACCAGTCTCTCATGTGACTGGTGAATTTCCGGCTCCGATCCGGTATCCCTCGCCTACGGGAGCACGAAGCTGAACTGAGGTTTTTTGCTCTACCCCGCGGTAGCGGAGCTGGTCATTTCCTGGTGAGCGTGGCTCACCTACGTTCCGCTTCGGGCACTCAGGCTATTTCGAAAGCACTGGCACTCGCTACGCAGATGTTCTTCCCGCGAGGTCGCGGGGGTACAAAAAGAGCTGGGCGGCCTCAGTGTCGGCTGAGGATTATGGGTTATGAAATTTTGTGATTTGTCGCGATCAAATACCAAATTGATAATCTTGTATTGTGGATATTATCTGTACTATATAAATGTTTAGAATTAGTTAATTATTATTATACGAGATGTTTTGTGTTAACCGTTAGGAACAAAACAAAGATTGCTTGCATAGAATTAAGTGATGATTCGGAAATCTAGTTTTTCGGGTTTCCGATTTCATTTGAGCTATATTTTTTAATTAAACACTAAATCTTTTATGATTGGTCTAAGTTTGAAAAAGGAAGGCGAAATTATTAATTATTTTAGGATCGAGAGGCGTAGGGGTCAAATTGTTGCCCCCACGGGAAGTGGGGATACTCATATACTAGATGTCGTATCTTTTAGCCCGGATTTCGATACGCTTGTATTTTCCGAAGATGATCTCGAGGCGTACCGCCAAGATTGGGAGGCCGGCGAAAAAAATCATTGGAACGAGGATACCGCGAAGGAGCGGTTGGAAAATGAATACGTGAAGCCGGTCCTCCGGGCGATTCCCACGGAAGTAGATTGGGAATGGGGATGATGCGATATATGGGGAAATGAGATGGGGAAATGCCTGCGCCATTCCGCCGAGGTTGGTGTGGTGGCGCGGGCCCATCCCTGTTTTTTTTTTGTGCTTACCCGACGCATATCCTGCTCTCTTCCACCAGTGGGTTTCTTTTCTCCGGGCGCCTGGTTTCGGGGGCGGCCCGTTGGAGAGGTCCCAAAATCGTTTTGTGTCCCCACTGTGCAGGTGAGAGTTCCCTCTCGGGAAACTTAGGAGCCCCCCACCAGGTCCCGCAGCGCCCGGTGGACTTCTACCATCGCCCTCGTGTCTCGCTTGCAGTAGTTCAATAGCTGAAGGCGAAGTCTTTCCTTCTGGCGCTGGGTGGCCGATTCGATCATCTCTTCGTAAGCTACGACCGCCTCCATCCCGTCCTGGACGCCCAGGTCGTCGTGGGCAAACTCCGGCGCGAGGACCGGCAGGACCTCTTTCAGGGACGTGCTCCCCTTCTGCTTTGGGCTGATGTAGTGCCAACCCGAGAAAATATCTCGCTGGTCCCAGAGGCGTTCGATTACGTCTTGGATTGGCCCGTCCGAAAGTGAAGGCGTCGCCTGAAGGGCCTTGAGGCACCGCTTCTCGAAGGAAGTGTGGTAGGCCACGACCGAACCGATGCCAGAGACCTCGCCGAGGAGCTTTTCGGTCAGCTTCGGCCGCGGGTCTTCCTCCCCGTCGTGAAGGTACTCGAAGTGAGTGAGGGTGCCGTCCTCCTCCAGCGCGTGAAGGCTATACTGGAAGGGAACCGGTTGCCAGGGCTTGGCTCCTTCCACCTGCGGGATGGCACGCGCGATCGCTTCGAAGTCCAAAAAATGAAGCGGGTACTCCAGGGTATCCAGAATATCCCGTATTTCCGCCTCCTCCACGTAGGGCCTCTCTTCCCGAGCTGCCTGAATGTACCGCTCATGCCGAGGTTTTAGGAGATCGTGCCCTTCCAGCTCGCCTAATTTATGCCGCCCTTCCTCGAGAAGCGTGTCCTCGTGTTGCCATGGGACATCCGGAAGCGTAAACAGCGAGTGCTCCGGCAGATTCCAGCACCGGTCCTGGTAGTCGCATCCCTTGCATTCCCGGATTAGTGTCTGCTCGGGCGGCTCCTCCTGCCGCAGGACCTCGGCGAGCTCCGGGGCCCTCTGCCGAACCTCTTCGAGGCGGCCTTTGAGCTTGCCGGTTAGGCCTGTAAACTCGAATAGGTTTCCGTCGAGGTCCCCGTCGCCCTGAAGGCGGTAATCAGAGTTTATGTGCATGATCTCCACGCCCGCCAGGGAGAGTCCCGCTCCTTCCAGAACGTGCTTCTGGAAAGCGACGTCTTGCTCCTCTTCCTTATCGACACTCGTGGAGCTTTTGACTTCCGTCAGGATCCACCTGCCGCTAGTGGCCGGCCTCAAAACGTCTGCCCTTACGAGCAGGTCTTCGTAGAGGAATGCTGGTTCGAAAAGGGGACCCTCCCTCCTCTTCAGGGCCTCCTGGGTTTTCTCCAGGGCCGCCTCTCGGGTAGGGCCACGAATAGAGTCGCCCTCCGGAAACTCCTTTTGGGCCCGCTTCCCGACC
Organism: Salinibacter sp.; assembly: GCA_042219055.1. Lineage (GTDB taxonomy): Bacteria > Bacteroidota > Rhodothermia > Rhodothermales > Salinibacteraceae > Salinibacter. The sequence continues at coordinate 3,701 of JBDGQN010000356.1, forward strand.
TTCTTCCCCTGCTCCATTTGCCACTGGACATCTGCGCCTGGCTCGGCGGGGTCGTAGGCCTCGAACCACATCTTTCGGGGGCAGTCCAGGCCTGTAAGGTACAGGGTCTTCGTGAGCGGCTTTGGGCGTTCCATGGCGGGTCTCGTTTACTGCGGGTCAGGTCTATACTGCGGGTCACGTCTACGAGGTGAAATCAAGGGGATCCGAAATACCTGGGGGACCTGCTGCCGGGGACCAGCGCGGCCTCTTCCAGGAGCAAAGTCCGGCCTCTACCTCCCAGACATATATAGACCGCCGGTCGAACCTCATCGGGCAGGTAGAAGGAATTCATAACCCACGTGTGAGAGAAAGTGTCAAGCGCACAGGCCCCCATCCGCCTGTGGATCACGTTTTTCACAGGACGACCCTGGCGCGTTCGAATGCCGCCACGCGGGTGCTCCCTGCTGGGAGGCCTTCAACGCTGCGGTCCTGGCAAGCCCCTTCCGTTCCTGGTCCGAGGGCGGACCCTCCTGTGGACTGATGTCCCGAGCGCTACACGGCCCCCTCCTCTTTGAGAACACGGAGTGCCCTGTCCTGGGCCTCCCTCCTGCTCGGCGCTGCTCCGTTTTCATGGGTGGTGTACGTCTCCCAGTGGAAATAGGAGGAGCGTTTTTCCTCCTCGACGTAGGCGAGCTGGCCTTCGACCGCCGGCGCTTCTGGATGATCGTTTTCCCGGCCGTACTCGTAGCGGAGCGGGTCGTCGCCGACCTTGATCCATTTTCGGTCTGAGGAGGACGTTTCTGTGCCCATATTGAGAAAAGACCTTAGGGGAGGACGAACGGGCGTTTCCTTTGAGGAAACTGTTCCAACGCGACGGATGCTCGGCGCTTGACCAGTGGGCACACGTAACCTCCGGGTTCTGCTCCCGTCTTGCAAACGGCGACCGTCACGGCTCGGGCGACGTCAGTTCACGGTCGTCAGTTGCCCATATTCAATCCAAATGTCTAAACCCCGGCCGTCGCCAAACGGCGCGCCGGCCCTGCGGTAGTCCGCACGAGTTTTCTGCCACTCGATCTCGAGGATACAGCGGAGAATCCGTCGCTCGACATCGTTCACGACTGAAAGAGAAGAAGGCTCAGGAGATATAGAAAACGCCCGGCCCCACCAAGAAGTCGAATGCTGGTAGAAGTGGGTTACCGGAAGACGTGATGCGTGCCGGAAATCTTTCTTCCACTACGCGCGAGGTAGACACTTCAAGGTGCCCAGGTATAACGGGAGTCGGCCAGCTTTCAATCTGGATTGATATCTATTCTCTCCCTCAGACCTTGGGCCCCGGTGAACAATGGGTGTGGGGCGTGGGCCGGTAAACAAGCCCGTGGCTCAGAAGCGGAGGGGGCTCGATGCGGATGAGGCATCGTTTCTCTCCACCCCGAAGTAGGGCGACGTTCAAAACCTGCGGAATTGGCTATTTTGCCGCTACTAGACGACGAATTTTATCACCTCTCGTTTCGGTTTTGGTGGACCGGCGCCCCATCGCCCCGCTGTTCGGGAACTTCGCCGGAAACCTTCTTTCCCGAAACCCCGGCAAGGGCATCGGTAACCGCCTTGATCGCTCCAGACTCCCGTTCGCCCTGGGTTTTCTCCCAAACCCCGCGCTTTACCTTATCGATGAGACCGGTCTTACGGGACCACCTCTTGAGCCACCGCTGGGCGTTTCGTTCGCTTACGCCCACGCCGGGGGCAATTTCTTTCGCTTCGCCAGTTTCAAACTGCCCGGCGGGAAGCGCATCGAGGTATTCGCGCTAAGTTTGAGTTAGGTTCGGGCCGGTTCCCGGACCGTCGCGTTCGGCAATTCGCACCGAGTGGACCAGGTTAGTGAGGGCAATCTGTAGGCCGAGCCCCACCTCTTCCCACCGAATCTGGGCCGCGTCCCGCTCGCTTAGGTTTTGGCCCCGCTCGAAAAGCCGAAGAGCCTGCAGGAGAGCGCCAATCCGGACGCCCCGGAGCCCAGCGCTTCACGCGGTGGGCAATGGCGTCGGCCTTCGAGGCCGTCGGATCCGCGCCGGTAGAGGCCGAACCGGCAACGCACTCAACCTCTGCCGCGAAGGCCGAGAACCTTTCTGAAGGGAGGTCCCTGTTCAGTCGGGTAGCCTCAACCGGATAGGCCATCGGATGAGAAAAGGAAAGTGCGCGTGTAGCGCCCCCGTTAGGCCACGGGCCGACTGGAACGGGTGGCCCTTCGAGACGCGGTGTTCGGGGTAGAGACCTACAGGATGCGACCCTGCGGGATGACGAAGGGCATTTCCTTGCCACCCCTTTCCTTCTGCTCTACGCGTCTGGTCTACGAAGTCTGGGCTGCAACGTCTGAGTTGAAACGTCTCGGCTGCAACGCACAAACTTCAGATCCTCAATCGTCAACTCCGAGCCTGTTGGAACATGTCGGGGATTTCGCGGGCTCCATTCTCTTCTTCGAGGTCTTCGAGCGGATCCCTCACGGCGGCATTCTCTCCGTCGAGGTAGCGTCCGCGGGGTCGGCCGCCGGTGGGGCCCGCCATAGGGATTGATGTAGGCCCGTTGCTCCGCCATGGCCTCAGCGACGGTGTCCTGCTCATCGTCTCTCTCCCTTAGCATGCCGACGATGTCGAGGACACAGGTCACCGAACGGCTAAACTCGTCGCTCCCAGCTTGCGCTGTTGCCCACCTTTCCCACTACCCGCCAGGACCGACAGACTGGCCTTCCTTCTTCTCGACTTCTTCCTCCAGAAGCTCGCCAACGAAGATTCGAGCCAGCTCCAGGTGGCGGGAGCTGCAGGGCCAGCTTCACCTCCTGGGGCTTTTCGCCCAGCTCCTCGAGGTTGGAGGTCGGAAGCAGTCCCCCGCTGGCCGTGGAGTCGTTTTAGTTAGATGGAATTTCAGTGTCGGAATCGGTAGGTTGCCCGGTCATAAGGGGTTCCTTCCTTTTGTTTGTGATTGACTGTTAGCCCCCGAGGAAGGAACCTCTTTCTTTTGGAAGGTTCGACGAGCGGAAGGTAATCGCCACGGGACGACCATGCAGGGTGCGCCGACACGATCAGACTTCTGGGCCAAAATCGTCGTCGAGGAAGGTGAGATTGCGGCGTGGCACCCTCTCGTTGCGCACTCTGCCGAAGTCGCGGCCGTGACGGACGTTCTGCTCAGAGAAACTGTTCTCTCGGACCGTTTCCAGTCCCTTCTCTCAGGGGAGTTTAGTCCAGTGCACAGAGCCCGCCTTTCGGTTCTTGCGGCGATCCATGATGCCGGGAAGGCCAGCCAGCATTTCCAAAATCGCGCCTTCGATGCAGAGCCGACGGGCGATCACCTGACACCCATCATCGGCCTTCTCAGCACCGTAGAGAAAAAGAAGGTGCTCGACCGCGGACTCGGTCTTCGGGATATCATGGGGTGGTTTGGGGACTTGGAATCTTGGCTCCGGACGACCTGGAGTCATCACGGATGGCCGGTAGAGGTGGGAACGCCGGACCCAGGCCCCTGGACCGACCGCGCTGAGGAGCGTCTGAGCATGTTCGGGGACCATATCCGAATGTGGTACCCGCGAGCGTTCGATGGGCAGGCCCCCGCCCTGTCGTCGGCGCGCCTACAGCACCTGTTCAATGGGGTCCTCACGCTTGCAGATTGGATCGCATCCGACGAGGAGTTCTTTCGGGGCGAGCCCGACGGGAAAGATCTTCTCGACCCTGAAGACGCGATGGAGGTAGGCCACCGCCGTGCCGAGGAGGCGGTCGAGAACCTTCACCTCGACATCGGGGGGACTGCTCTTGACGACCGATTAGAAACGTTATTGGGTGGGTACTCTCCTTATCAGGTTCAGAGAGAAGTTCAGGAGCTTGATGCAGGCCATTCTGGCTCGCTCACGATTTTGGAATCGGCGACGGGCTCGGGCAAGACGGAGGCGGCCTTGGGGCGATTTGCGCGCCTTCTCCGGCAGGGAGAGGTGGACAGCATGTACTTCGCCGTGCCTACGCGAAGCGCCGCCACGCAACTTCAAGAGCGTGTCTCCGAGGCGGTAGACCGTATGTTTGACCATCCACCTCCGGTTCACCTTGCAGTCCCGGGGTACCTTCGTGTGGGAGATGTCGAAGGGCAACGGTTTGGGTTCGACGTGCGGTGGGACGAACCAATCGGAATGCGCGGCTGGGCCTCGGAGTCGAGCAAGCGGTATACCACGTCCCCAATTGCGGTTGGGACGGTCGATCAAGTCCTACTCTCTGCCCTACGGACCAACCACTCCCACTTGCGAACCGCAGGTCTGGCTCGCAGCTTCTTGGTCGTGGACGAAGTGCATGCCTCGAGCGTGTACATGAACGAGCTGCTTACCGAGGTTCTGAACTACCACCGAGCGATGGGGGGGCACGCTTTTCTGATGTCGGCCACGCTCGGTTCACGGGCCCGTGCGGCGTTCACGGGGAGCATCCCTCCAGGGTATGATGATGCTCGGTCGCAAGCGTACCCCTTGATCACACACGCAGTGGAAAACGGGTCCCCCCAAACCATTCCCACTGGCGCTCCATCGCAGGGTAAGCAGGTAGAGCTTGAGACGACGCCCTGGATGGAACGCCCCGGCGCGATCGCTCGCCGGGCCGAGGAGGCCGCCCAGGACGGGGCACAGGTTCTCGTGATTCGCAACACGGTGGCTGCCTGCCAGGCGACCCACCGGGAGTTGGAGGATGGGCATTCCCTCTCTGTAGAGAATGTGCCGTGCCCGCACCATTCCCGGTACGCTCCCGCAGACCGATCCAGGTTAGATGAGGAGGTCGAACAGACGTATGGCAAGAACGAAGCCGATGGGGTTCCCAGGCGGCCGGTAGAGGGAGGCATCGTGACCGTCGCCACTCAGACCGTCGAGCAGTCCTTGGACATCGACGCCGACCTCTTGATCACGGACCTGTGTCCGATCGATGTTCTTCTCCAACGCATCGGGCGGCTGCATCGGCACGACAGGCCATCCCGACCCGACGGCTACGAAACGGCCCGGTGCGTCGTGGCCGTGCCGCCCGAGAGAGACCTCACGGCCAAGATCTCATCGAAGACGGGCAAGGGATACCCGGGCCCGGGGCTTGGCTCGGTCTATGGGGACCTGCGAATGATCGAGGCGACGTGGCGTGCGCTGTCCAGGCGGGAAGAGAACCGCGGTGGAGAGATCCAGATTCCTCGGGACAATCGGGCCTTGGTGGAGGAGGCCACCCATCCGTCTGTCATTGAAGAAATCGAATCTCAAGAGGGATGGGAGCGGCATGCAGAGCGCGTACGTCAGATGGCACGTGCCGAAACCCTGGAGGCCCGGAACAACCTCATGCACCGGGAGAAGCCGTTCACAGCCGATGAGAACCAGTTTCCGGGACGTCAGCTCCCCACCCGACTTGGAGACGAAGACGTTCACGTAGAGTTACCAGAGCCCTGCGTGACCCCCTTCGGAAACGAGGTGCGGGAGGTTGCCCTCTCCTCGTACTTCTTCGACCGGCGCTCCGAAGACGGGCAGGCACACCTCGTAGGCCGGGGCACCGACGGCTTCCAGTTTTCCTACGGAGGAGTCGGCTTCGAGTACACCTCTCTTGGCATTTGCAAATCCTGAGCCAGTGCCAATGAATCTCCTCTCCGACCCGGTATTTACTGTGTCTACCGACAGTGGCAAGAAGCAAGTAAGCCTACCGGCCATCTACCAGCTCCTCCTGGAAGACGAGGTGGAGGGGTTCTCGAAGCTTCAGGCCCACCAGCGGCAAGGATGGCATTCCTTTCTTGCTCAGCTTGGGGCCATTGCCGCTGAGGACACGGAAGAGATTCCGTCTAGGGATGGGGAGTGGCGAGCCGCTCTCGCGGGGCTTGCGTGCGAGGAAGCCTGGCAACTTGAAACCGAGGACCTTAAAAAACCGGCGTTCATGCAGCCGCCCGTGCCGGAAGAAACGCTTGAGGAGTTTGATGACATCCATGTGGGGAAGTACGACGTGCCCGTGTTGTCGAAAAACCACGCCCTCAAGGGCGAGCGCATGCACGACCCCCAGCCCGAGCACTGGGCGTACATGCTCGTCAACGTGCAGACCATGGAGTCTTCCTGGGGGCGGGGCAAGTACCCGACCTCCCGGGTCAATGGTGGGTATGCGGCCCGCTCTTTCTTCGGCCTGACGCCGAGCCTGCGGCTTGGACCCTGGATTACGCGAGACATTCAGGTCTTGTGCGAAAACATAGACGAGATCAAAGATCGGTACGGGTACCAGAGCGAGAAGACGCCCCTACTGTGGACACGTCCGTGGAATGGGGAGGATCAACTTGAGGTTACCTCGCTCCATCCGCTCTACATCGACTGTGCGCGGCGCATTCGCAAGGGAGGAGGTTCATGGCAGCAAACGGGCACGAGCGGCACTCGGGTGACAGGGGTAACCAATGGCCAGACCGGCGACCCGTGGGCTCCGGTGAACGAGTCTGAGAATAAGGTCCTGAATCCGCAGCGCGGTCACTTCCAGTACCGCAGGCTCGCTCAGATCTTGTTTGGAAGTGAGTACCGCCGCCCCATCAGCTTTTCGGACACGACGGAGGGATACGTGGTGTGCCGGGCAATGACCCCAAGTAAGACAAACCGGGAGTACCACCTCCAGCGCATCATCCCATTTTCCAATGCATCTACCGAGGGATTTTTTGAGGAGGACTCCCCCGTGGCTCAGGAGGCAGAGCGCCGCGTTCAGCGGTCGGGAGATGCCGCCGGTATTCTCGCCAGCGCGCTCTACCTGCTGCTGAGGGACGACCAAGCACACGAAAAGAATACGGGGGAAGAGCGGCAGCGGGTCGCGGAACTGCCAGAGCGCCAGCGTCAACTCAACGCCTTTCACGGCCGCATTGACGATCGGTTTTTCGACCGTCTGTTTGAGGCAGGCTCGATGAGCGACGAGGAGCGATACACATTCTGGGACGAAATTCTTCTTGAGGCCCTGGAGACGCAGATGGATGATGCGCTGGACCTCTGCCCGAGCAAGGAACGGTGGAAACGTCTGGCCCGCACTCGAAACGTTTTGTGGAGCCGCATCCGAGAGACGCTCACGCACGCTTTTCACGACAGCGATGAGTCTAATGACGCATGAATCCAATGACACAGGAGAACGGTCCTAACCCTCCTCCAACGACGGGGAGCCCAATCGAGCAGTTTAGCCGCTTCTACGAGAAGATGAGCAACGGCGACCAGGCTGAAGTGCGTCGCGGGCGGCTGTCGGAGCCGTTCTGGCGATCCCTAAACCATATCGGGGAGGCCGACGCGCCTCACGATCGCATTCGAAAGTGGCTCGTGCTCTTTCAACTGGTCGCGATCGGCGGATACTCTCGGGTCGACTTCGGAGAGGCGCTCTACAGGGCTGACTACAGCGAGGCGCGCCTCACGCGCCTCCTGGAGGCCGACGAGCAGCTTCCCGACCTTCTCCGGCGCACGGCTCGCCAGCTTGCCAGCGCAGACCAGCCTGCAAATTGGGGCACGGCGCGCAAGCTCCTTTTCTACGAGGGGGAGCATGCCGAGCGCGTACGAACCGAGATCGCACAGCAATACTACGGTACCCGTTTCCAGGACACCAACGATACCGATGAGTGACACACTTTTTCTCCAGTACCATACCCTCACGTCCTATCCAGGTACGCTCTTGAACCGCGACGACGCGGGCTTTGCGAAGGTGCTTCCCTTCGGAAATGCCAAGCGCACGAGAGTATCCTCCCAGTGCCTCAAATACCACTGGCGAAGCTACGAGGGCGAGCATTCTCTCCGAGACGTTGCAGACATGTCGGTGCGCTCCCGCCACACATTCCGAAAGAAAATCGCAGAACCAGTAGTGGAGGAGGGACTCCCCGAGCGCGCCACAGCCGCGGTGACGTACGCACTGTCCCAGATGGTTCTCAACGGAGAGACCACCAAGAGCGAGATCCGTGACAACGCCAAGAGCGCGCTTGACAACGACGATCCGCTCTCTGTGACAGACCTCGATCGCATTGTCGTGTTCGGGGAAGCGGAGGTGGACTACCTGAAGTCCGTGGCCAAAGAGGCTCTGGAAGGTCTGAAGGAGGAAGACTACGACCCCGAGAGCGAGGCGGAAACCAGTACGGCCGTCTATAACGTCCTCAGAGACAACGACCTCCGGTCGAACCTCAGGGCTCTTGGCAACGCGATGGGCCTCGACGCGGCAATGTTCGGGCGAATGGTGACGAGCGACATCCTAGCCCAAGGGGACGCCGCCGTCCACGTGGCCCACGCCATCACGACCCACAAACAGAAAAGCGAGAACGACTACTTCACGGCGGTCGATGAATTGAAAGACGAAGACACCGGCGGGACCGAATCCGGGGCCGCCCTGATTCAGAGCAAGGAGCTGACCTCTGGCCTCTTCTACGGCTACATCGTGGTGGACGTGCCACTTCTGGTCTCGAACTTGGAAGGATGTCCCCGCGAGGACTGGAAGTACGCAGATCACGAGCTAACCGAGGAAGTCTTGCGGCGGTTCACCAAAATGCTCGGCGTGGTTTCCCCAGGAGCGAAGCTAAGCTCCACTGCTCCCTACTCCCGCTCGGAGTTTCTCATGGTCGAAAGCGGGCAGGTGCAGCCCCGAACGCTCGCCAACGCCTTCAAAGAGGCAGTAGATGGAGAGGACCTGCTCGAGGAAAGCGTTCAGGCACTCACAGACTACACCGAGCGGATTGACGGCATGTACGGCAAAAATGAGGAGCGGGTCGTAGCAACGATTGCGCAGGCCGATGCTCCAGCTGAGCCGACCGCCATCGACGATATCGCCGACAACTGGATCCCGAGTCAAATCGCCGTTTCGTCATGAAGGTGAATGTTCTGCGTTTGGAGGCACCGATGATGAGCTTTGGAGGCCCGATCGTCAGCGAGGAGGGACTGATCCAGCCGTATCCTGCCTTGTCGATGATGACGGGGCTCCTCGCCAACGCCCTCGGGTACCGGCGGCGAGAGGCCGACAGGCACGAGCGCCTGCAAGAGAGCCTCAGCTACGCGGTGCGGGAAGACCAACCGGGAGAGAAGATTTCCGACTACCAGACGGTCGACCTTGGTGCCGGCTACATGCAGGCCCAGACCAAGCGAGACAGCGTCGCGTGGACCACCTGGGGAGAGCTCGACCAGCGAGAAGGCGGGTCCGCCTCGAAGGGAACGGCCGAGAGGAACCGGGAATACTGGGCGGATGCCAGCTACACCGTTTCTCTTGTTGTGGAGGAGATGCCGGCTGAGCGCGTCCGAAACGCGCTTCAGAGGCCCGCACGGCCCCTGTTCATCGGTCGGAAAAGCTGCTTGCCCTCCCGCCCCCTTCACTGCATGATCGTCGAAGCATCCGGTGTCGAAGAAGCTCTTCGCTTACGAGAGACATTTCCTGACGAGACGATCGAAGACTTTGATCGTGTCCGAGCCTGGTGGGCATCCCCTGAAGGAGATCCGGTGACCGATGCCCGAGATTGGACGAACCAGATTCATGTGGGGAGGAGGCAGATCGCGCAAGAATACATCTCCGTACCGACCCTTAGCACCGATGGCTGAATCAGCGCCGTTCCATATGGTTCGCCTCTGGCTCGAATCGCCGGGGCTCACGGCGGTGGGGAAGATGAATCACCTCCCCCTGTCGCAGACGAGCACGCTCTACCTCACCCACTGCGCGCTCAAGGAGCTTTTCGGGGACCACGCCCCGAAACCCTTCTATGTCGAGAACGGTGAGGACAGCGGCCGATACGTCCGCGTTCTCGGTTATGCAGACATCGATAGTAGCGTCCTGGAGTCGGAGGCGCGGATTGGGACCGACCCTACCATCTACGACATTTGTGACTGGGACCGTCTCACGTCGAAGCCGATGCCGGAGTCGTTTCCGGAAGGGATGCAATTGGACTTCGAGGTGCGGGCCTGTCCCGTCGTGCGGAAGTCCTCCGCTGGAGAGGGGCCGAATGGACGCGAGTGGAGGGAGGGTCAGGAGCTCGATGCGTTCCTGTCGAAAGCCTGGGAGAACCCAGAGGAAGAGCTTGCCCGTGAGGAGGTCTACAGAGACTGGCTCGTCCGTCAGTTTGAGGCCCGGGGCGGCGCGGAGGTAAACCCCGAGTCGGTTGGGATGAGGCGGTTTTCGATTGAGCGCATGGTGCGCCGTAGTCACGGGGAGGACCGATCCGTGAATGTGATCAAGCGCCCCGACGTGACCCTCTGCGGCACCCTGGAGGTAACGGAGCCTGATGCGTTCCGGACAGTGCTCCGGTCGGGCGTAGGAGGGCACAAGACCTTTGGGTACGGAATGCTGAAGGTACGGCGCGCTTAATACTCGCGTCCTGTTTTGAAATAAAAACCGACAATATGGCGGATATTAGGCTCAACACGGCCGCCACTCCTTGAAAAACTCTGTTCTCTGATATATTGTAGCAGGGTAGCCCCTCACACGCGGGGGTAGACCTATCGCAGTTGAGCGTGATGATTGTTATTATGAGGTGGCTCCGCACACGCGGGGATAGACCCATATCACTCCTTTCTTCTTTACTATCCGATCAGGTGGCCCCGCACACGCGGGGATAGACCGATTACCTCCTGTTTTTTGTGCCAATCTTCTCCGGTGGCCCCGCACACGCGGGGATAGACCCCGACCTCCGAGCTGGGTTAGTGCCTGCGTGCAGGTAGCCCCAGCCCTACATCCATCTTCGACATACGTCCCTTCAGAACGCCAGATTCGCCATATTCGCGAAGGTTGAACCTCCCTGAGCGGCTGCAATCGGTGTCGGTGTCGAAAGTGGGGTCGGACATTCGGCCTCTGATTCCACTTCCAAGCTGAGAAAAACCCCACTTGGCCATTGCGGGCCGGGGCGTTGAGGCGACACCCAAAATCAAGATGGTTACCAAAAGCCAGCGTCGCGCAGGGGAGAAATTTGCCAGCAGGGAGCGGCAGGTCTTCGTGTTCAGCGGTAGGTCTCCGTGCTCGGATAGATCTCTGGGTCCGGCTCAGTCCTGATGCCCGGGCCACTCCTTTTTGCAGCTAGACAAAAACCCAACGGCCGTGCAGGATTTCTTCGAGTGCGGGGCGCGTCGGGCTTTTTTTCAGGTCTCGGGCCTGGGCGAACATTTCTTCGGTTCTCTCGTCGCCCGGGACTGAGCTTTCCGGAAATGCCAAGCAGATCAACCATGAGCACCTTTCCTTCCGGTGATCTGCAAGTTGTCTCACAGGTGGGCACTCGATATCTCTTCAATCACCGGGAGGTGAAGCTGAGGCGAGTCCGTCTTGCGGAGCTCGTTGTCTGCTCTGGGGGACCGCAAGGTCCGATTGTCTTCGAGGCCCCGGTGTATAAAACCGCTGACCTGCCTTCCCAGTCCTACACCGAGCTTCCCTCCCGTCGGAGCCACGTGGACGGATATGTGCTCTGGCGAATCGATAAGGCTGATTGGGGAGATGGAAAAACTTTAGTCGAGCCGATCAAAATCGGAGAGCGGAAACTTTGGGGTGGAGCTACTTTTTCTGAGGCTCATGTCCAGCGGAAAGTCCAGCATCTCCATACGGAGCCAAGTCGGCCTGCCGTGGTGGAGAGCTGATTTCTCGTTTCTCGCGAGCTGGTTGCGCTTCCTTTTTCTGCTCCTGCTACGCTCACTCTCCTCGCGTGGAGGTATAAAAAAAGCAGTGGCCCCTTTCGGAGCCACTGCCGAGATCAGCGTAGGTTGTTACATTGTTTCCACCTACTTACCCGTTAGATAAGCGGTGTATCACAAAGGAGTATAAGCTTTGTGACCTGAATTTCCCCGCTGGTTAATCTGAATTATCTTCTATTACTTCAAATCGCACAGTGCGATCTTCAATCGGCCAACCGCCAATTTGATCTCTGTGTTTATCACACTTTTTGGGATTTTTCCTGGCATAAGCCTGTATGACTTGAGTTTTATCTTTCCCCTCGGAATTTTTCAGGCTCTCCAGATACTCATCTGGAACTTTCGCACGAATTGAACACTCCATTGTAACATCTTCTCGCCAACTTACTTTGACTAAATTACCCATATCAGTTTTTTGTTTTTTTATGAAACAGAATTACGAAATACTTCCAATGCACCTTTCAATGTATTTTCTTTTTCTAAGTTCCGCTTGAGTTTTTTCTTTTTCAGTTCGCGGACAAGATCCATCCGTTTCTTCAACGAACGAACAAAAATCATAACCGTTTAATTTTTATTATTAGAAGGAAAATTCAAATGAAAGAAGCCAAGTGGCCCCACGGCTAACCCCCGTGGGGCATTGGCATTGAAAATTTAGGCATCGTGGCCATTCCGCTTGATATACACCGTGAAAAGCACGTTTCCTTCTTCATCGGTGATTTCACGGCCACCACTTTTTTTCCGGCGGGAGTGGACTTCAAATTCCCGATCCGATTTATCCGCATCATCATCGTTCAATTTATACACTTGGCTTCGGATACCGGAAACCTGATTTTCGGTGGCACCCAGTTCAAACTTGAACCGCGTACCCGGTTCAAGATCGGAAGCCAAATCCTTGTACGACTCGTACTTGGATCTACGCCCCCCGTTATGAACCTCCCGTTGAAATTCACTTTCGGAAATTTCTTTACCCGAATCAAAAATTTCGTGTAGATCGTTAGGCATAAATTCTAAGATTTGTTTTTTGAAACAAACGACGAATTATTAACCCGACACCGTCTCTCTTCCCCGACGCCAATCAATCATATGGAAGACGCCAAAGATTTGTTTCAATCTTTTTGAGACTTTATCAGATCTTTATGCAATACTCGGTTAATTAGCGAGAACGACACTGTCCATATTTCTTGTGAGTTCTTTTTCTTCCCTGACTTGATGCGAATCTTCAATCTCAGGCCTTACTCGTAGTAGTGTGTCCATCCAATGTTGCTCAATCCAAGTCCGTATGCATATACTTTATAATACTATTGCCGCAAGATGCTGGCTGTGATCAGGCTCATCGGACCCTCGTGAGTGCGGATCGCGTCTTGAGCAGCAGTTCGTTCCCGAGATGAATTCCTTCTCTCTACGAAAGGGAGTAGGGAACCCCTCAGGTGTAGACGTACTCTTCACAGAGGAGAGGGGGATGCTTTACTGCGGCAGAGTTGCCCTGCGGTTAGAGATGGAAAAACCTTAAGTCCGATATGAGCTGGCTTCTCCTGCTTCTTCTACTTCTGGCTTGTTCGCCTGGTCTTTTCCTCCTCGCTGTAGCTGTAGTTGCCGTGTATTGGCTCGTAATGGCGCTCTCGGCGATCCTGCTCGTGATCTGGGCCCTTCTGTTTCTCCTTTTCAGCTCGGGGCTCGGCGTAGGACAAGGTTTGTCGCTCCTTCTCTCTTTCCTGAGCGCTCTTGCTACAGTATTGGCTCTCCATCCAGAGAATTGGCCGTCCTCGGATAAGCTTTTCCGATGGATGAAGGCCAGCTCGGAGTGAGTTCGTTTCCAAGTTGAGCTCGCTCCCAAGTTACGCCTTCCTCGTTTCCTCAGTCCAGTCTGCGTTGTAGTGTCCCGATAATCGAATTGAGTAAGGCCACCAGTTCCTTTCTCGTGAGGAAGTTGGTTGCTTCAACTCCAGCTCTCCAGTGAGCCGATCGATTTCTCGCAGCCACCACTCGTTCTCGGAGAGTTCTTTCGGGACGCCCACCCGATCGGTGATTTTGATGCCGCGAACGGTGCTGATATACTGGAGAACCACCTGCCTCAGTAGGACATCTGGAGGAAAGTTGGAGCCAAGCTCTTTGTGATAGAGCCTCCATACTTTTCCGTGCTGGTGGAGTAGCGATCGGTCCAGCACGATGGCGTTTTCCTCTGCTCTCCAGAGGCCGAAACGCTTCTCGGGAACGGAGCTGAACCGGATCTCGCAGTGGTTCATCTGGCGACCGAACAGCTCCTCATTCATCTCCCTCCAGAGTTGATACACCTTCCATCCTGCGCCAGAGTATTTCTCCTCGGCTCTTTTTGCGAGGGGAACTCGCTGGCGATGAAGCTCCTCTTCGCTGATGGAGGGGGCGTCGGCCAGTGAAGCGGTAGAACCCATCTTGCTATGCCTCAGTGCTGGAGAACCTACTCTCCATCTTCTTTCTCGGTTGAGCTGGAGTCTTTTTCCTTCTCGGAGGAGCGGTTGTAGCTATGGTATGGATCCGCCGCGTTCATCATCTCTATCCAGCGCTCTCGGGATACTGTGGTTTTGAAGACTTTCCCGTGGGGCGTGTTGATATATTCTCGCTCCTCGCCTTCTCGCTCTTCGCTTTCCTCATCGGGTTGGCTCATGGGAATTGAACTGAGAAGCTCGAGAAGGGAGTTTGCTCCTGGATTTTATGCCTCACTCCTTTCTCTCACTTACGACCTATCCGCTCAAAATCTCCGTTGTGAAGGATTTTTCTGGCTGGAGGCACTGGAGGATAGGAATAGGCAAGCTCCCTCCCTCCTCTTCTGATTTTCTGCTCATGCTCGGGAGTTTTGAGCAGAGGGAGCTCTATTTTTTTCGTTTCATCCTCCGTGCCTCCTCGCGCAATTGATAGACTCCCTTCTCCCTGAGAGAGGACCTAAGGGTGTCAATCTCTCCTCTGAGGAGTGAAGCCCATTGGGTTTGATACACGCTCCGAGCCTCAGCTCAGCGTGTGTTAGAGTAGAGATCCATCCATGGCGATTTTTCTGGGGCTTCCTCTGCGAGCGGCCCTAAACTACTCTATACAGACCCCCCTACTCAAAAGAAATTTGGACATTTGCCCCCCTCCCCTTCCGGGGGCGGAGGGGATGGGGGGCTCGGGCCGGGGCCCGTCCCCCTCTTATCGAAGCGTCTTCTCCCTGAGGCCTGCTGGCGAGGCCTCTTCTGGAGGGCGTTTCGAGTATCGGAGGGGAAATAAGAATTCCCCTACTCGTTGAGAAGCGATAGAAGTTCGTCTCGAAGCGTTTTCAGCCGGTCTCGCTGCCGGGGGGTGAGCTGATTGTTGTTCTCGAGAATGTTGTTTGTCCCTTCCCGAACGCCTTTTCGGGCAAACTTTCGCTGGTGGTCTGGGTCGAGCCTATCCCCGCTCTCCCACCGCTCGATTAGGTGCTCAAGGAGGAAGATCATCAGGTTCCCCTGCCAGGACTCGGGCGTATGGCGGTGAACAACCAATAGGTCCGTGTAGAGGTGATGGTTGTTTTCGGCCCCGTCTACGATTCCGTAGGCGAGGCTAAAAGCACTGACCCGGTCTAACCCGAATCCCTCGCTCAGAGCTTTTGACATATACTTTTGCTCGTGGCCGACTACGTCCTGGCGAAACGACCAGGCCAGGTGAAACCAACGCGCCGCAATCTTGAGGGCCTCGTCGGGCTCATCGTCCCGAAACGCGTCGAATCGGCGCATGATGTCACCGACCCGCCACCAGGGATTGGTCATGCCGAAGTGACGTCCCTCAACGGGCCGGCCGTCGACTTGCTCGGGGATGCGGACGTTGCCGGAGCGCAGGAAGTGAGTCCCGATAAGCGTCGAGAGCCACCGGTACATCTCGAAGCTTTCGAAGAAGGCCTCCCGGCCGGTGTTGCCGTGCTCCCCGGGAAACCGCTCTCCCTCCGTCAGCGCGTTGTCAAAGGCCCGGACGGTCCGGACGAGATCCTCGTCGGAGCGGGTCTCTCGATACTGGGAGAGAGCAAACTGAAAATCGGGATCCGTGCGCACCTCCTCCGGCAGGGGGCGCTCCGGCAGCCAGTCCTGGGCGTTTTTCTCGATGCTCCACCGGGGCATCTCCAAGGGCACCGGCAGCTTCCTGGGGTCGAAAGAAAGAAGCTCCTCCTCCGTCAGATCCTTCGGCCACTGGTCTTGTCCGAAGACCTCCATTGCGAAGGCCCTGTCCGACTCCAGGACCCGCCCGCCTGGCTGAAAGGGAGGAAGCTCCGAGACGCCGTTTTCGGTGCCTGGAAGAACCTCAGTGTCTTTCGACTCGACGAACCGGATGATGTCCTGGACCTCCTGTTCGCTGACGTGGTCTATTCCGCGGCGGTGAATCGTCGTGTCGGGAAACCCGAAGGCAGCGAGATCCCAGCCATCCTTTGCGGTGTGGCAGTCCCCGCAGACCGACCCGACGAGCTGCTCTCCGCGAAGGGGATTCCCCTCAAACGACGGTGTGACCTTTGCCTCGGGGGAGAAGGCGCCTTCGTGCCCTTCCGGCCCGACGGCCGCGACGCGGTAGACGTAGTTTACGCCGTCGAGGGCCGTGCTGTCGGTAAATTCGGCCTCGCCGACTGGCTTCGAGGTAAGTCGCTCTGCCTCCCCCATTGAGGAAAAGGACTCTTTGCTGCGATAGACGTGGTATCCCTTCTCGGCCCCCTTGGCTTTCTCCCACTGGAGAGCCGACCGGTAGAACTCCCCCTCTCCTGTAAGACCGGAGACCTTCTCCGGTGGAGACACGGCTTCCTCCTCTTCAGAGAGCGTCAGGGTGCTGTCCGCCTTGTAGGCCCCGACACGGTAGAAATACTGGGTGCTCGGCTCAAGATCGGCATCGGAGAAGGACGTTGCACTCGTGTCAACTACGGCCGTCCCCGTTGTGTCGAATCCCGACTCTGTTCCTCGATAGACCCGAAAACGGTCGGCCTCCTCCAGCCCGGTTCCGTCCCACTCAAGGCGGATTGCCTCCCGTTCAGTCTCGCCGGTAAGCTCTAACGAAACTGAAGGGCCTTCCGACGGGGGCTCTTCTGGATCCCTCTCCGTTGGTTTTGGCCCGGAGGCATCGCAGGAAAGCAAAAGCCCAGTACAGAGTACCGCCAAGAGAACCCGAGACACGATTCGTTGCATCCTAGAGAGTGGGGTTGATCGCTGGAAACGACATGCAATACGCCCAGCCAATGAAAAACAAAATGTAGGCCAATCCGCCTGCTATCGCGGCGGTCAGACAGGCAAGGATTTGGGAACTTTCTGTTTCGAGAACGACAAATTTAGATGGAGCGTCGAAAACGCGAAAATTCTATTCCAGCGGGAGTGAAGGCCCCCATCCAGCAGTTGTAAGGCGCTAGGCAAGCGAAGCTCAAAATCCGGAAAGACTCGCGTGCGCAAGCGCGCCGGTCTCTATTCTGTGCCCGATCCTCCGAATAATCCTCTTTTCGGTTCGCCGGCAGTATCAGTGCGTTCTTGCCGGCAATTTAGAGTAGGGCTCCGACCCGTCGGGGGATAGGTAGGCCGGGCCGCCTGGGGCCGTGTTTTCAGGCATTGGCGTTTGTCACGGCTGGCATTTCTGTCATCTATGTCATTTTTGTCATAACTGTAGTTTTTTCTGGGTTCCCTTCCGATCTAACCCGGAGGTTCGGCTTGGCCGGGGGCACCCTCGGTCCTGGGCACCTGTGTGGGCAGGCCAGCGGGTCGGTGTAGAGCCTCCCTCCTACTCGACTGTGACCCTACTCGATTCGTGTCCTACTCGATTGTGATCTGGGGGGCGGTGGAGTAGGCCCGCTCGTAGTGGGTTTCCATCTTGGCCTTGACCGCGGGCCCGTATTTTCGAGGCACGTAGATCCCGTCGTGGGCCGTAAGGAAAGGCAGGTCGTAGTTGAGGAGGTCGCGGGCGACCCGGTCGATTACCATCTCCGCCTCCTCTCTCATAAGCGAGACGCCGAGCCCTCGCTTGTGGCGGGCCTTAAGCTCCTCGATCCGCCGGATCGCCCCCGGCCACCGCTCTTTGAGCGCCCGGTACTTTTTCCGGCTGTTTTTCCAGCGTTTCCAGTCGGCCGTCGGCTGGTTCATAAGCAGCATCACCGCTCGTTTCCCGTCGTCCCGGGTGGGCTCTTTTTGTTTGTAGGTCCCCCCGAGCGCATCGGCGACTTCCTCGTAAATCCTACTATTTAGGCAAATCCTTTCAAACTCTGTTTTTGCGTTACACATGTTATGAGGGGTATAAGGTATTGTAGAGCAGGAGAGACCAGAGTACTGAGAATACCCGTAATACTCAGATACCCTACTCAAACTGCCTTTCAATCCCTTAGTTATTGCATTATAATAATGGGTACTATGTGAAGGATTCGAGCCATCTAGAATTGAGGACGTAGGTCGGAGGCCACTTCCCGGGCGAGAAGCCACCCTCAAGGCAGAAAGCCGGTGAGCCAGAAGGAAGGGGTTGCTCCCAGTGATATCCACTTCGACCAGGTCCGAGTGGCCATCTAAGGTGGCCAAAGACTTGAGCCGGGAAGGGAGCCCGGAAAACGAGGTGTGGACGCGGCGCTCCGTAGATGAGCGGAGGCAAAAAGGGGCGTTGTTCAGCAGGCTCACGGCGTGGAAGACGTCCCCGCTCACCTGGAAGTCAGGATCAGAGGTCACGTCTGCCAGCCGAGCGGGGTCGATCCGGCAGTTTTGGACGTGTTGGGAGAGCCGCCCGGTAATTCCAGAGCTGGAGCTGGGAGAAGCGGAAAACGTCCGCTCTAAGGCGTTGAAGGTGTGGCCGTGGAGCTCGCCTCGGATTACCTCAAGAAGGCGGAGGCGACGAAGGCCCTCCTCGGTGAACCAGTAGTGATAGCACCGGGCCTCTCCCCCAGTGTGGGACGGGTTGTTGTAGTAGTCTCGCTCCAGGAGCCCCTCCCCCAAGAGCTCCTGGACCGCAGATACCGCTTTCCGATGGGCGTTTTGCCACTCTCCTTTCGGGACGGGGACGCGGGGATTTTCTGTCTCGTAGACGTGAGACTGGCGCTTCAAGAGGTGAGAGGTAGCGACGTGATGGGGAACGCTTAAATCCGGAAATCCAATCAGGTATATCGTGTCCATAGTGCCTCAGCCATAAGGGTTATTCGAAGCTCTATCGCAAATATCTATCGCAAATAAAAAACCCCGCCGGCGGGCAGGAGCTTTTCGGCGCATTTTGTTCGGCTGAGGCACTGCGGCCGTGAGAAGGAACCGTCCTACCCGGGGCGGGGAAGCAAAGTCGTATGTCGAAAATGAAAGGGAAAACCAGGCCCGCGCGGCCTCAACCACCAGCGCCTATGCATAGATAGATTGGGCCCTAGGTGCCATTCGCAGCTCCGGGAACTCTTCACGGATACTGCATACAGGAGCGAGACCGACGACCAGAGCCTGAGCATGCCGGCAGGTCCGGCTCTCGAGAGTAGGGCGTTCAGGAGACGAGCCTCGGCTTATTCTAATGAACCTTCGCAGTGCCATCTAGGTCACGTTGAACGAGGGAGCGTGGGTCTCGTCTGGAGGTAGCGAGGTCGGAGGCCAGTCAGTCGAATTTTTTCGGGACTACCGGAAAACATCGAATGTAGAGTGCTTTTGTGGGCCATAAGTATATGCATATTGCAATCTTCTTATGGGTAATACAGGGAAAACTTGATAGTGTTACCGAATTGCCCATAAGTAGTATGCAATCAAGACGAAGGCTTTGAAACAATAAAAATGATAATCGATTTAATAAGCAGAGTTAATATTGATATGTCTAGTAAATCTAAAAGTAGCTATGGATACTTTCAGGATGGATAGAAAGAGTGTAATAGATTTCAAAAAATGGAGGTCCCATATTGAGAGCTGGGAGGTCTCCCAAGAAAGCAGGGAAAAACACGCGGAGGTCCACACGCCCTTCGAGCTCATCGAGGACATGGTCGATAAGCTGCCGAGTGAGAAGTTCAAGGACCCAAGTGCCACGTTTCTGGATCCCTGTGCTGGGATTGGGAATTTCCCACTTGTCCTCTGCGAGCGGCTCATGAAGGGGCTCAGGCCCAAAATCCCCGATGAGGAGGCGCGCTATCGCCACATCTTGGAGAATCAGATCTACATGGTGGAACTCCAGCGCGAAAATGCCCTGCGGATCGTCTTGATGTTCACCGATGGCGGTCGGATTCCTCTGGACCTGAATCTGAAGATTTGCGATGCGCTGGAACTGGACGTGGAGAACATGCGGCCCGAGGACTGGACGTTGAGCGAGCCACATCGGACCTGCTACCGGTTTCGCCACAAGGAACCCAGGCGGGGGAAGCCCTCGATTTGGCGAACCATCCCGGAAGAAGTCGGGCGGAAACGGAAGAATCCAGTGATGGAGTTTCAAGTCCATGAAGATAAGCTGGGGAGCTTGTATAGCTACTTCCGCCGCAATTGCGAGCGGCTCACGCCGAAGGCGAGGCGGCTTGCGAGCTACTCCCCGAATTACCATGTCGAAATCCACAAAAACTGAGGTGGACTCTGCGTATGTGACCTACACGGGGCCGTGGCCGAGCCCACATGCCCGGCGGCGCTTTCTGCTCTCTTCGGGTTGAACATTCTGCCGAACCGGTCGTCGTCCTGGCGGCGAATTCCCGGTCACAGATCGCCAGCACACCGTGTGCTACGACGTCGAGAGTGCCGTCCAGCGAAAACGTGTTCACTGGTCGCTGACAACGGAAGGTGTCATTCGTTTCTTGAAGAAGAGAAATCCTGACCACTTGGTCGTCGCCCGTGGTGGGAAGGCGATCTACACCGGGCGAGAATTTCTGGAAGGACGCTGCGCGAAAATGGCCGGCGATTCTCAGGTGTCCTGGGCATCGGTGAAGGTTCGGGGGACCTGCAATGGGGGGCAGCCTGTTGCTTCCGGGCCGCTGTGAGTGATGTCGGGCCGGAATCGATGCCTGACAGGTGCGTTCAGCCGTGAGAGAGGCTCCAGGAAGCCACGTGGCTTAGGCGAGGGCCGTCGGGCCAGTTCTGCGGGGGATTACAAAGGCCGCGGCCCGAACGCCTCTCTGGGCCGCACAGAGGCTCCAACGGAACAGGGTCTGGTCCTTGAATAGAAAACCTCCTGGCATCCTTAACGGCGAGGTGGACCTTTAGCACCGAAGCGGGCGATTGAGAGGCCCTGTGTCGAGCTTTTTTCTTCAGGCCTCATGGGATAAGGAATCGATCCGAGGCCTCACACAGCTGAAAATTAGCGCCCACAGCCTCCAAATCCTGTGTATACCAACCCCTGACGCCCTCCCGATGGAGCACAGGGCCTGTCCAGCGTCGAATTTCGGGGGCGACTTCTGTTATTGCACGGAGAAAACATCCCTACAAAACCTACCGCTGCGCTCACCAAGCGGCCACGTTATGCGGAGGAGTAGCGGTGGCGTCTTTTGGTTCGGCCGGTGGGGGACTGGTCTTGCAAAAACGGTAATTGCAAAGCTTGCCAAGCGCCGTCGATACAGGAACTGGGGGTGTTTTGGAAGGAGGTGTCTTCAGAAGTGTCTGGAGAGTACCGGTAGGCCCGGGGGTCAGATTTTCAGCGCATGCTCTCACCCCCTCATAGGCTGACCTCCAACACGCAGTCTTCGACGAGGAGGCTCAATGCCTGGTCTCTACGATGATGATATTGGCACGAAACTCGTTCATCTGGTCTTCCTCTCCCACTCCTTTGACCCTTGGCGCTGGCAGACGATTGGATGGGGTTGACGATTACCTAGCTATCTGGTATATAGATGGTAGCTATGATTCAAACCGCAGCGTTCACCAATCTTAAGGGCGGCGTCGGTAAAACTGCCTCGGCCGTGGCGATTGCCGAGGCCCTCACTCGCGATGGTGCCGGTGTTCTGCTCGTTGACCTCGATGGTCAGGGTACTCTCTCCGCTTGGCTCCACGAGCGCTCCAATGCGTGTCGCTACCTCCTCACCACTGGCTTTAATCCCGACGAGCATGTTCACACGGTTCCCACTGATACGGGTAGACTGGACGTAATCACGTCGAACCGCTCGCTGAAGAAAATCGGAAGTCGCCGTCCTTCCCAACTTGCTAGTCGCCTGGAGCGGCTATGGGACGCCTCAGAGGACGCATACGACGTGGGGTTGGTAGATACCCCACCACAGGCCTCGGGCCTCGTGACGGCCGCTCTGCTGTCTACATCGGCTGCTCTCGTGCCGGTCTCACCTGGCCGCGGCTCTGTTGATGGGCTCCAACACGTCATGGAGTACACTTCGCAGATCGGTGGGGCAGCCGTAAAGGCAACTTGGGCCTGCAACGTCGACGTTCGTTCGAAGCTGCACCAGCGCATCGCTCCGCAGCTGATCAGCCGCCTTGGCTCTATTGAGGACGGAGGGAAAGCTGCCCGCCATTACGTGCGGTCTACTGTGCGCGTGCAGGAGGCAGAAGCCGCCGGGGAGCTTTTAGGAGACTACGCTTCCTCCTGTACTGCATGGGCCGACTATAGGGCGCTCACAGCCGAGCTCGGGCCTGTGCTGAACTTCAAGACGCCAGAGGTGGATGAGGGCATCCGAGCCACGAAGGAGGACGTAGAGCGCTACAGAGCCGCTATCAGTAACTAACTAGCAGCTAGCTATGTCAAAAGACACGCCGAACATCGATTGGGGATCGGATGATGCTGGTTTTGAGGAAGAGGAGGATGGTCCCACTGCTCCTGGCGACTGTGGCCCCTACGCCGATGACTATGACAACGCCGAGAAGCCCCGCCGTGAACAGATGAACGTGAAGATTGCCTACGAAGTTAAGGAGGCGTTCAAAGAGCAAGCCGACAAGGACAACAGGGAGATGCAGTACGTGGTGGAGGATCTGCTGCGGTTATACCTCGAAGATCGGAGTACTTAACCTATCTAGCTACTAGCTATCTATCGCACAGGAAAGTATGAGTGGAAGGTGGTTGGTGAGATCGGTGAAGTAGGAAGCGGAGTTTATTGACTCGAATAGGTGGACGGCCGGTAGGTGGTCCAAGCATGGCAGTACTGCTGACATCCATGGTTTGTGGCGGCCAACTGTCCCGTAGATGTGCGATCTCGGTGGTAGTCCCACATTCCAATGAAGCATGTGCTCTGGAAAAGTGGTTATGACTAACAATATTTTGTAGAATGCTATGAGCGGCTCTGCCCCCGACATAGGCTCAAGAGGTCCGGAAATTAACGTCGTTAGGCACGGCAATACAGATGCAGAGTTCTACACGATCGTCGGAAGGTATCCAAAATACTTCCACGGGCTCCTCTTCGAGACCAGAGAGATCGCCGAGGAGGCCAAGGCAGAAGCCGAAGAGGTACTGGAGACTTGCGAGAGACCAACGGGCTCTAAATTTTTCGACGCTTATTTGGAGAAGGGGAGCGTGAGCGAGTACTCAGTTGTCCGGGAGTAGCTCGGTTGATTTACCCCATGCTACAAGGAACTTGCAGCCGCCGGGACGAGATGATTTCCGACTTTGTGTTGGAGAAGTGGTCGTCGCCCCGATTCTGAAGTTCTGTAGAGGGCCGGCGGCTTCAAGAGGGCTGGAGGTCTTGTCCTACTGCAGGGCCCAGTACCAGATTGTCGCAATACGGGGTTGCCGAGAAAAGACCTGACTTGGTTCCAGCAAGCGCCCAGCGTCTTGAGCGAGACAGAAACCCCCTGTATGCACCAGCGTATATACAGGAGGTGGCTCCTCGCAGTTTGCTCCGGTGTAGATGGAATTTGACTGGCACGAAGAGAAGCGACAGTCGAACATAGAAAAACACGACGTCGACTTTCTTGACGCCGTTCAGGTATTTGCCGGTCGACATTTTATCGAGGACCGCACCCGCGAGGAGGACCAGGAGGTCCGAAAGGCAGCCATCGGGCCTCTCCCCGAAGAGGACGTGCCAGGGCACTGGTCGGGCAACCTGATCATGGTTGTGTTCACCAGGCGGGAGGGAAAAATCCGCATTATCTCAGCAAGGAGAGCCTCAACAGATGAGCGACGACGTTACGACCGTCACGTTGGACGAAGCGAAGGAGATGGAAAGCCAGACGGACTGGGGGGCGCTCCGGGAAAAGACCGACGAGGAGATCCGAAAGGCCGTCGAGAGCGACCCGGACACGTTCTTCCTCGGCGACAAGTGGTTCGAGAACGCCGAATTTGTCGATCCCTCCGCCGAGAAGGAGCGCATCTCCATCCGTCTGGACAAGGACGTTCTGGAGTTTTTTCGCGCTGGCGGGCGCGGTTACCAGAGCCGCATCAACAAGGTGCTCCGTGAGTACATGGCAGTCCAGCGCTACAAAGAGCGGAAAGAGGGGTAGAGAGGCCTCACCTACGCTCGTTAGGACTCCCAGCGCTGGGGTCCAGATACATGTACCGAGCCCCAGGCTCCTCGGAAAGACATCGGTGAAAGCGCTCCTCTGGCACGCCCCGTTGGACGTAGGCTTCCATTTCCTCCTCGGAGACGACCTCCTTGTGCTTCAGGGATGGGGGGGAGGTGCCATCGGGAGGCTCATCGCCTTGGGGTGAGCTGTGCTGGGGAAGGGCGTACCCCTCGGTGATCGCCTTATACAGCCAGGCTCCCGAGGACCGAATGGTTTGCTCGGAGTCCCGTTGGCGGAAAAGCTCGAAGTTGGCCTGGATTCGCCCCGGGGAGTATCGGTTTAGAATCTCAGCGATGCGGCCGGCCCAAATCCCAACGTTTTGGAGCTTCTCGGCCAGCTTTTTCTTCTCGGGGGAGAGGTCGTTGAAGTCCGAAATCTTGTCTCTCTGCCTGGATGATCCTTGTGTCTCCCTGCTAGTACTGCTGGCCTCTTCCTTCGGGGATTCTTCCGGAGGCACAGCAGTCTCCCTCTCGCTTGAACTGGGACTTTTCGGCTGCCTGGTTCCGCTTTTCTGAGGGCGCTTCTCGCGCGGGTGCTTGTCTCTGGGCGTATTCTCTTTAAAAGAGGAGGGGGGGGCAGAATTTTGGCGATCGGGGGGCAAATCGTTGGAGGTGTCAGTGCAAAAAGAATCCGGCTCTCCCGAACCATCGCCAACTGCCTCGGGCAAAAATCGGTACTGATAGGCGCCGCTCCCGGGCCGGATCCGCTCGATCCACTCGCCTTGCAGGGCCTTTGCTGCCGTCTTAACGGCGCTTTTCGACCTGCCCGTAATTTCCCCTAGGTCTCCGTTGGACGCCTGTGTCCATCGCACGTGGACGGTCTCCTCGCCTCCCTCTGGCTTCTGCTTGGTTTCTGTCCAGCCCCACGTCCGTCGAAGGACCGCCAGGACAACTCGAAGCTCCGTTGAGCCAAGCGAGGAAAGCTCTTCTAAGAGGGCCGTGGGAAGGTAGGTGAATCGCTTCTCGGGGACTTCTGATAGAAGCTGGTAGCGGAACCCGCGGCCGTCTCGGTCCGCTCGGACCCAGCCGATTTCTTCAAGCTCGCCGAGCCCGTTGCGGGTGCCCTGGCTGGAAAGTCCCGCAGTCTCCTCGACGTCACTTCGAGAAAACCAGCGGTCCGGTCGAACCCAGCGCTCCTCGTTCGGATCGTAGCGGAAAGAGAGGTGGAGAAGCCCAAGCAGGCACCGGAGCGCCGAGTCGCTCATCTCCGGCATCCCGGCAAAGACCGCGTCGGGGACGGGGATGCGGAAAAGCCCGTCCGGAAACGGCTCAGTGGCGTCTAACGAAAGCCATTCGGCTGATTTAGACGATTTTTCCGGCCCGGAAGAGCCCTCAGAAGCCGGAGATTGTTTTGATTGTGAGAATTGAGGCCCATTCTCGGGCGGAGAAGAGGGGGAATTTCCCGAGACACTGGAACTCCGGGACGTCCCCATGTCTATATACGGATGAGGCATCGTGACCTCTCTGTGTGACTTATCCGGGTCCACACGGAATTCCGCCCTGTCGGCTGCGTGAACAGCCGACAGGGCTTTTTTCGTGCATGAGGGTGAGTTTTCGGTGCTACATCTCGGCTTCGTTTCTACGAGCTAATCGCCAGCGAAATACGAAAGCCTCCAGGTCGGGGCGCAAAGCTGTCGGAAAGAGGGGGACCGTGCCTGGCTCAAGTCAGGCATCCGACAGCGCAAGCAGGCACTGCGGCCTACCGGCGCCCCCACCTGGAGGCTCTCTCCAGATAGGGTCCAATATGTGGAATGACGGCTTGAGCCGGAGCAGCTGAGCTCGGGGTCCCAGACCTCACTCAGCTGTTGGAAGAGCGGCGGGAAACCGCCTCCGTCACGTCACTCCCCACTATAGAAAGGGAGTAGGTGAACGTCAAGGGCAATCTGCGGTTCTAGGCGGTGGAATGGAGCAGGGCCGCTTGCGTCTGCGCCATCTCGAAGCACCTTCAGCGGAAGACCTGCCTACGAAGAGGCGACGGTCCCTATCTTATCTGGGGAGAACCAGAAACCACTCACCGCACTTCGGTCCAAACATGGAAGGGGACGTTCGCCGTCTTACCGATTTTTGCCTCGGGTGTATCCAGGAAGAGGGTCTCCGCCGGCTCACCTTGAAGGAAAGCTGGCAGGGCCAGGCGTTTATCACCCCGTCGCTCGGCCGAGAGCGTTTCCTTCACGAAGGGCTGGAAGCACTTGAGCTCCGCGGACTTCCCTCTCGGCACCGAGACTTTCTTGAGGACGCGGCCGAAGAGGAGGGCCCGGAGACCGGCGGTGGAGAGCGCCTGTTCTACGGATTTCCAATCCGAGTCAGCTCCGACGGAGAGGTGGTCCCCCTCTTCTTTATTGAGGTTGATGCCGAAGAGCCTCAAGATGGGCAGTTCCGTCTCGAAGCTGGAGGTGGCGGCTCGAAGTACGTAAACCACCATCTTTTCCGAACGGAAGGATACCCGCCTGAGCAAATCGTAGACATCCAGGAAGAGCTCGAAGGGGAGCGGAGCTTCTCCAAGCAGCTTGAGATCGCGCTCGGATACCTTGAAGAGGGCAGCCGCGAGGGGATAGGCCGTTCGGTTGAGGAGTTCCCCAACAGGCCTGGCGCCGGTCTTTACGCTACGCCGATCCTCTTTGAGAGCACCTACAGTAGCTACACATACAACCTGGAGAAAGACCTGGCGGCCCTGCGGAAGTACGATTTTCTGCGGAGAGATGCTTCCGAGACGGCTCTCGCCCCGCTGCTCCCACCGGCGGGCCGTTCGGGGCAGAAGAGAGAAGAGAAGCCCGCCGAGGTACTACCACTCAATCTCGATCAGGAGGAAGCGGTGCGCCGCGCTCTGGAGGAACCGCTCTCCGCCATCACCGGACCGCCGGGCACGGGCAAATCGCAAGTCGTCGTGGACCTGCTGGCGGGAGCGGCGCTGTCGGGAAACCCCGTTCTCTTTGCGAGCAAGAACAACAAGGCCGTCGACGTGGTGCGGAAGCGCCTCCGGAAGATCCTGGGGAAGGAGCTGGACTTCACCCTGCGCCTCGGGTCCAGGAGTAGAATGGAAGCCCTCGAAGAGGAACTTGAAGGTCGTTTTGAGCGGATTGAGGAGGAGCGAGGCGATCTTCGAGAGGAGCTCTCTGAGGAACGGAGGGATTCACTTGTTGAGAAAGCAAGGGGCATCCGGGCGGATGCCGAAGAGCTCAAGCGCAAGAGGGAGGCCTACCGGGAAGCGAAGAGAAGGAGGGAGGAGGCCGGACAGGACGTTCCCGACGAATGGACCGGGACGGAACCTCCCGGGAGCCCAGAAGCCCTTCCCCTCGGTGACCTGCGGCAAAATCTGGATAAGGCAGAAATGCTCGCGGGGGAGGCCCGCTGCGGGGTTTACCTCTGGCTAAAATCGGTTCTGCTCGGGGATCGCCTTCTAAAGGATCTCCGAGAGGGGGCGGTAGAGCTAGCCTCCGGACTGCCACGAGCCATTGGTGAAGACGTGTACTCCCGAGCCTACGGCGCAGACGACTACGCAGGGCTTCTTCAGATTCTGCGGGACCTCCGCGACTATCGCACGTGGGTTGACCGCACGGCAGAGGAGCGCGAGGCCCAGCAGAAGCTGAGCGGGGCGCTTGAAGACGCCGAAAGCTTCGAGGAAGGGTTCCAGGCCCTGAAGGAGAGGCTGAGCGAAACCTACCGGGAGCTTCTCCGCGTCGGCTGGGGCGGGCGCATTGTCCGGAACCTTCCGACGGTGCGCCGGCGGTTTCGGCGTTACTTCAGCGCAGTCGAGGGCGTCAGAAATGCCTCCCCCTCCGGGTACCGCGATGCGCTCGATGAGCTTCAGTCTGCGGCCGACGCCCTCTCGGAGTATCTCCCGGTCTGGATCGTGACGAACCTCTCGGTCCGAAACGCTCTACCGCTGAGGCCGGCACTGTTCGACCTTGCGGTCGTCGACGAGGCAAGTCAGTGCGACATTGCCTCGGCCGTCCCGCTTTTGTACCGGGCCCGCCGATCGGCCATTATCGGAGACCCGAAGCAGCTCCGCCACATCACCGAGATGAAAAGGGAGGAGGAGCAGGCCCTCTCCCGACAAAGCGGGGCAGGAGGTCTGCTGCCGGAGTGGTCCTACGTTGGGAAGTCGCTCTACGACCGGGCCGAGGAGGCGCTTTCAAGCCGGGAGGAGGGTCCCGTCCTGCTTCGTCGCCATTACCGGTCGCACCCAGCCGTGATTGGGTTTTCGAATGAGCGCTTCTACCAGGGGCGGCTCCAGCCGATGCGAGAGGCCGATGATTTTTCGGTTCCCCAGGAGTGGAGGGGCCTCCGGTGGTTCGACGTAGAGGGGGAGGTTCCGAGTGGAATTCGAAGCGCCTACAACGAGCGGGAGATAGAAGCGGTCGTTCGTCTTCTCAGGGCTTGGGCAGACGGGGGACTACTCGGCAGCGAGAACCAGTCGGTTGGGGTCGTTACACCCTTCCGTGCTCAGGAGGAAAGGATCAGAGAGGAAGCAAAGACTCAAGAATGGTGGCATGAGCTGGAAAATCAGTTGGGCGAAGCTCCGGCGACGATCGGCACTATCCATCGATACCAGGGCGACGAACGGGACCTGATGATCTTCTCGCCGGTGGTGGCGCCAGGAATGAAGCCGTATACCGAGCGGTGGGTGGCCGAGACCGAGCAGCTCCTGAACGTGGCCATCACCCGGGCCCAAGCGCCTGGTCCGGGGCAGAGGCTCGCCGAAGCTTCGGGGCCCATGGGTCAACGCCAGGGCGGGCATTTCTCCGAAGGTCCTGGCGGAGTTGAAGATTCTGAGGGGCCCGGGGGGCGGGCGATCCCGATTCAGTGATCCGGGACAGATCCGGGAGGTCAAGCAGGCTCCTTCCTCGGAGTGGAGCACCAAACACCTCTATGCTGCCACGGAGCTTCCATCCATTGCTGCCGGGGACCGGTTCTTCCGCCAAATCCTGCTCGTGCCCTTCCCGACGAAGCTCTCGGCAGAGAAGACGGAGGAGGAGTTGGCCCGGCGTTTCGGCGCCGAGCGGGATGGTATCCTTCGCTGGGCCCTGAAGGGCCTTGGCCGGGTTCTGGAAAGCGGAGGATTCCCCTCCAGGCGGCCGCCGGAGGAGACCCGGCGGCGGTGGGAAGCCCTGTCGGGGCCGATCGGGCGCTTTAAGGCGGGCCTCCTGGAGGTGACCGGGGCGCCGGAGGACGTGATCGCGAAAGAGGAGCTGTACTCCACCTACCGGGAGTTCTGCCGCAAGGAAGGGATCCTGGCGGAGACGAAAGATACGTTTACACGGACCCTGACCGAAGACCAACGCATCCGAAGTGCGAAGCGCATCCCTGAGCCAAATGGCAACCAGGTGCGCTGCTACGTCGGCGTGAAACCGCGGGAAGGTTGAGCCTGGATTAAAGGTTTGGCCCCGGGCTCAACCTACCTCTCGTGACCGGCAGCCTGTTCTGCACGTTTTCTCTTTCCACTTTTGCGCGCCACTATCCCAGCTATCCCGGCTATCCGGCGGATCGGGCGCGCGGGCGCAAGGCCCGAGACCCGCATATTCTCGTTTCAAATCGTCCCGCTCCGAACGTGAGCTCAAGACGCTCTCCGACGCTGACGCGGATGCGTGAGTGGACCGAACGCCTGCGCTGGCTGACCGGCCTGCCCTTCCGTGCCGCTCTACTTGATCACCTCGCCAACACGAAGGTTCGGCAGTTCGCCTCCGAGGCCGACGCCCTCGAAGCCGGTGACATGAAAGTCATTCGCCGCCCGGGCAAGCGGCATACGCTTTTTCTGCCTGATC
This sequence comes from Salinibacter sp., assembly GCA_042219055.1. GTDB lineage: Bacteria > Bacteroidota > Rhodothermia > Rhodothermales > Salinibacteraceae > Salinibacter. The sequence goes on from JBDGQN010000356.1 coordinate 33,417, forward strand.
CATGAACGGACCGTTCGGGCGCGGGACGATCTCATGGAGATGTTTCTCAAGCGGATGCGGCGCACCTTGGGCTGGGTGCAGAAGAAGCTGCACGAGCGTCAGGAGCGCCAGCGCGAGATCGAGGAGGAGATGCTGGCCGCCTTCGCC
>JBDGQN010000357.1:0-5718 GCA_042219055.1 Salinibacter sp.
GGTTGAAGCCGCACGAGATGAAGTCGGCGTACTGCATCTCCACGACCGCCGGGAGATCCTCGATGGCAAGGCCCATGCCCGCCCCGATGGCCCCGTCCTCGATGATCGGCGTGTTACGGACGCGCTCCGTGCCGAATTCCTCTACGAATCCGTCGGTCACTTTGAAGGCCCCGCCGTACTCGGCGATGTCCTGCCCCATCAGGATGACGTCCTCGTTCGCCTCCATCGCGGTCCAGAGGGCATCCTGAATCGCGTCGATGAACCGGGTCTCTTCCGTCTCGGCGCCGGGCGACGGAGGCGCGGGGGCGGGGGCATCGGCGAAGACCGCAGCGCGCTCCGCCTCGGGCGTGCTCGACGGTTCGGGCTGATCGAGAGCCCACTCCACGAGACGATCAATCTCGGCTTCGAGCTCGCTACGGATGCGGGCCATCTCGTCGCCGTCGAGCACTCCCTCCTCCCGCAACTCTTCGGTGAAGCGGTCGACCGGATCTTTTTCGCTCCACTCTTCAATCAGCTCGTCGGGCACGTAGGCGGTGCCGGACGCCTCCTCGTGGCCCCGCACGCGGAAGGTTTTCATCTCCAGCAGGATCGGGCCCTCCTCTCGGGCATGGGCGCGGGCCTCGGCCACCGCTTCCATCACCGCCAGCAGGTCGTTCCCGTCCACCACTCGGCCCGGCATGTCGTAGCCCGCGGCGGCGTCGGCGATGTCGTCGGGCGCGACCGCCTCGTCGGTCGGCGTCGACAGGCCGTATCCGTTGTTCTCCACCAGAAAGATCACCGGCAGGTCCCACACTGCCGCCAGGTTGAGCGCCTCGTGGAAGTCGCCCTCGCGGGTGCCGCCGTCCCCGCAGAACGCGCAGGCCACGCGGTCCTCGTCGCGGTACCGAAGGGCCTGGCCGAGCCCGCAGGCCACCGGCAGCATGGCGGCCATGTGCGAAATCATGCCCACGAGGTTCTTCTCGGGCAGGCCGAAGTGAAAGGTGCGGTCGCGCCCGTTCGTGAACCCGCCCTCCTTCCCCATCAGCTGACAAAAGAGCCGCTCGCGGTCCACGTCACGGGTCGTCCACACGCCGAGGTTGCGGTGCATGGGCAGGATGTAGTCGCGGTCATCGAGGGCCCAGGTGGTACCTACAGCGATGGCCTCCTGCCCGTACCCGCTAAACCACTTGGCGATGCGCCCCTGCCGAATGAGGGTCAGCATCTTTTCCTCGATGACGCGGGGTTCCAGGAGCGTGTCGTAGAGCGTACGGAAATCGATGTCGGCGGGAGCCTCAACGGCGGAGTCCAAGGACGACATGAGTGGGAAGAATTTCGGAGGGAAACGAGACGCGGCGTCCCCTACAAAGAGCGCGACGGACAGATCGGTGTCAAGTGAGATGCATGGAGGCTTCGGATGCGTGGAAGCGTGGGGGCACGGAGGCCCAACGCGTTCGCTTCCATACTTTCTCACCTCCAAGCCTCCATGCCTCCAACGCTTTACTCCAGTCGGAAGGTGAAGGTAATGGTGCCGGTCTGGTCCTCTTGGGGGGCGCCGGGGGGAAGGGCGTTGAACTGCCACTGCTGCAGGGCATCCATAACGGCAGCCTCCAGCTTGGGACTACCCTTCTTTAGGGGAATGCGCCGGATGATCCGTCCCTCGGGATTGACGGTGATCCGGATCCGGATTCGGGCGTTCACCTTCTTGGTGTATTGCGGCATAGGTGCGCGCTCAGGATCCCGATCGAGCCCCTCGATGTTGTAGGGCGCCGACGCGTCTTCCTGCGTGCCCGTGCCGGGATCGCCCGACTCGTCGCCGGGCTCTTCGCTCGGCGCCTGCTTGTCGGACTGCTTCTCCGACTTGGGCTGGGCTTCGGCCTCCGGAACGGTCGTCTCTTCTTCGGTCGGCGGGACAGTCTCGTCGCTTTTCTTCTCCTTCGGCAGGTTGACCGGTTCCGACTCCGGCTCCTTCTCCGTCTTCTCCGGCTTGGTCTCCGGCTCGGGGGCCTCTGTCTTCGACTTCGGCGTGGTCGTCTTCTTAGTCTCCTCAGTGGCCTCCACCGGCTGGCCGGGCGAGAACTCGCCGAACTCGACCTCGACGTAGCCGAGCTGAGCGGGCGGAGGCTTCGAGGCGGTCAGAAACGCGAAGAGAATCGCGAGCCCCCCGTGCAAAAGAATGCTGGCACCGAGCCCAATCCAGTCACTGCGAGACATGAGTGTCGGAGTCGTCGTTAGAAAAATTCCTCCTCGTTGCGTTGGACAACCATCCCCCAAGCAAGGTTCGGCGTACGATCCTCAGTCCTTTCCCCCACTCTTCCCTATCCCCCTTCAACTCCCACGCCCCTGACGCCCACGCCCAGAGTCACTCCCCCGGCCGCTTCAGCCCCGGCTGTTCAAGCCGCAGCTGGACCGAGATGCGGTAGGAATAGCCCAGATCCTGCGCCACGAGCCCCGCAAAGTCGCCAAAGCTGAAGTCGATCGAGACCTGTTTCAGGTTGAGCCCCGCGCCCACCGACGGCGTCACGTCCACCCCGATCTTGTCCCCAACCTGGAAGCGCCGGATGCCGCCACGAAGCTCCACCACCCCCGCATACCGAAAGGCCATGCCCAGCCGCGGATGAAAGGATACGTCGCCAATGTTGGGCACGAAGGCGCGCTGGCCGTCCACGGCCACATCGACGTCGAGCGACGCCGTGAGCGTGTGCCCGTCGCCCACCGGCCAGACCGCGCCGGACCCGAGCCGAACCACCGGCAGCACCAGCGCCGTGCCGCCCTGCGGAATGCGCTGGTCGAACACAGCCCGGTAGCGCGCCGCGTTGCTCGTGTAGACGCTGTCCGTCTCCGGATTGATGCAGGCGTCGAACGGCTGCCCGGTCAGCGGATTCGTACAGTTCACCTCGAAGGCCGAGGGGTTGACGCTCCAGCTCTGCAGCATGGTCGTGAGGTCCTGCACCACCACCCCGAAGCGGTAGGGCCCCGTGCGGTAGCGAGCCGACGCGTCCATGCTGTAGCCCCAGGCATCCGCAAAGTCGCCGATGGAGCGGTGGATGCCCTTAAAATTGACGCCCACGGAGAGCCGGTCGCTGACCGCTCGGCTGTAGCTGACGAACAGCGCCCAGTCCGCCGCCGAGAAGCGGGTGATGCGACTCTCATAGCCCGGGAGCGGCCGACCCTGATCGGGGTTCCACGCCGACAGGGTGTTCACGATATCGTTCACGCCGCTCCGGAAGGCCGAAATGCCAACCGTGGAGCGGGCTGACACCGGCATCGCCACAGCCCCGTAGTCGAACGTGACGGCCCCCGAGAAGCGCTCGACGTGCATGTAGCTGATTTCCGGGTAGGACAGAGCGCTGAGGCCGGCCGGATTCCAGTAGCCCGCGCTCACCTCGTGGGCCAGACTCACGTAGGCGCCCCCCATCCCGAGCGCCCGCGCGTCGACGCCGCCCGCCAGGAAGTCGGCGCCGTACTTGGCAATGCGCTGACCGTGCGCTGCCCCCGCGCCGAGGACCGCGAGCAGAAGGACGCAGAGGACCGAACGGGGAAGCTGCCGAAGAGACATGCCTGGGTCGGGATGCGTGCGACGAAAGCGATACTTTTCGGTCCAACGCCGGGATTAGGACGTGCCGCGACGCAGCCGGGCCGCAAAAGCGCCGTCCATGCGGTGCTGGTGGGGAAGGGTAGCCAGCCCCCCCCTGTCCGTCACCACGTCGTCGGGCACGAGTCCCTCCGCCGATTCGAGCGTAAACGCCTCGTGCCGGGCCAAAAACTCGTCAATCCGGTGTTCGTTTTCCTCGGGGGCAACACTGCAGGTGCTATAGACGAGGAGGCCGCCGGGGCGGACGAGGGAGGCCGCCGCGTCGAGCAGCTCGTCCTGGAGCTCCACCATCTCCTCCAGATCCTCCGGCGAACGGCGCCAGCGCAGGTCGGCCCGCTTGGCGAGCACGCCGAACCCGGTACAGGGCACGTCCAGCAGGACCCGGTCGGCCTGGGGGGGCTCCGGCTGATCGGCCCAGGTGCGGAGGTCGGCGGTTTCGATTTGGACCATGTCGGAGGCGCCCTGCGTGGTGGCCGCCTCTTCGACCCGAGAGAGCCGCGATTCGTTACGGTCAATCGCGTAGATGGTCCCGTCCCCCTCCATCCGCGCTGCCACGTGCAGGGTCTTGCCGCCCGGTGCGGCGCACCCGTCGATGACCGTTTCGCCCGGCTGCGGATCGAGAAGCTCCACCACCAGCCCGGCGCTCTCGTCCTGCACCGCCACGTGCCCGTCGTCGAGCAGGCCCTCGGCGATGAGGGTCTGGAGCCGCTTCAGGCGGAGATGGTCGTCGAGATAGGGAGAGTCCACGTGCACGACGTCGTGCTCGTCGAGCCAGTCGGCCACCGCCGTCTTGTCGGTGCGGAGGGAATTGGCGCGGACGCTGTACATGGGGCGGCGATTGTTGGCGCGCAGGAGCTCGGTGGTGTCGTCGAGCCCGAAGCGGTCGAGCCACCGGCGCACCATCCAGGTGGGGTGGGAGTACCGCACCGCAAGGTCCTCCGCGTCGTCGCCCGTGTCGGGATTCGGGATGTGCTCGCGGTCCCGATCGATGGTGCGAAGGACCCCGTTCACGAGGTTGCCCGCGCCGGGGCGCAGCTCCTGCTTGGCCAGCTCCACGTACTCGTCGACGGCGGCGTGGGTGGGCGTGGCCTGAAAGAGCAGTTCGTAGAGGCCCAGCCGCAGAATTTGCCGGAGGCGGTGCTCCATCGAGTCGTAGTCGTCGTGATAGGCCTCCCCCAGCACAAAGTCGAGCCACCGGCGCTGCCGGGTCACGCCCGCCACAAGCTCGCGGGCCTGACGGCGGGTACGGGGATCGGCGTCGTCGGCCTCCAGCTGGTCCACGAAGGCATCGTCCGTACGCACCCGTTCGAGGTGCTGGAGGGCGAGGACGCGAGCGGGAGAAACCGTGTCGATGGGGGATTCCATGGACCGTCGAGGATACTGAGCAAAATACGAGGACCCCTTCTAACGCAGATTCGCCCCGTCCGTTTTCCGAAGGCCGTGCAGCCCCATCAAAATCGTCACTCCGTGCCCCGAAGCGTCCCTACGCGGTTTTCGATGGCATCCAGGTACTCGTCGTAGATGGCACTGCTGCTGAGCACCTTGGCGGCGACGGCCTCGGCTTCCTCCTGCTCCCGGTCCGGCTCCCGCTGTTGCACCGTCCCGCTCTGGTCCATGAACGTGAGGAAGAGCCGGACCGAGACCTCTTCGTCGTCCTTCTGAATCCGGACCCGCGCTTTCTCCACCCGACGGCGCGTTTCGATCACCCGCACCGGTCGTTTTCCGGTCACGATGCGGCCCTTTTCGCGGTCGACCGTCTGAATGGGAAACGCTCTCGCTTTCAACACCTCCAGCGTGGCCCGAAAGACTTGATCGTAGGACCCATCAATCTCTCGGTCGGTTGCCCCTGGATGCAGGTGCACACAGCCGACGAGCAGAAGCATCAGTGCGAGGCTCCCGTACCTGCGACGTCTCATTGCACAAATCGGAGCGTTTGTGATCGTGGACGCGTCTATTCTTCCAGGCCGCCCCCATCGCCCCGAAGGTTACACGCCGCTCTGCCCTTCCCATGCGCCACCTTCGCCGCAAACTGACTCTTCGGGCCCACGGCGATCAGATCGTGCTCGTCAAGCGCGCACAGGAGCGGATCGAGCACGTGTGGATGAAGGCGTTTCTGTGGGCACTCTATCTGCCGGACTATCCCGACT
>JBDGQN010000358.1:0-12827 GCA_042219055.1 Salinibacter sp.
GCGTGTAGGCGCTGGCGATCCGTTCCCCGGGGTCCCAGAAAGAGACGGTGGGCGCGACGGTGGCAAAATAGAGGCCGAGTGCCCAAAGAAAGACGAGCCCGGCGGTGAGGCGGTCAATCCACTTCCGATTCATCCTAGGGAGAGAACTGATGTCGAGATACGTGAGAACAGAGGAGGAGTCGCGGGCGAGGACCGGCGGCGGATTACCAGTTTGCTTTCGTTACGTCGAGGAGCGACTGGATGGTGTCCATCTTCATCTCGCCGTAATTCAGGGCGAAGGCGAGTTCCCCATTCTTATGGAAGATCCAGGTCGAGGGAATCCAGCTGACAGGAAGGCTCAAGAAGGAATGGCGGCGATTGGAAACGTCGCTGCTCGGACCGAGATCCGGCTGCGTGACCTGCACGACGCGATCCGGGAGGTCGTGCGAGCTAAGGACCTTGGCGCCCGATTTATTTTCGTTCCAAACGGTCACGAAGGTAAACGTGACATTTGGGTTGTCGGCGACGAGTTGGGCCCAGCCGTTCTTGAGCTCGTTGATGGAGTTCGAGCACCAGGGGGCCCAGAAGTGCACTATGTGAACCCCGTCCTTCCGAATGCGCTTCTGTACACGGGCTTCCGCTTCAGTGGTTGGAGAGACGGAGGCTGCGGGTTTCGGATCGGTAACCGTTGACCGCTTCGCACTCGGCGGTCCCTCGTCAGTCATGGCCATCATCGTGTCGGAGCGTCCCCCCGGCTCAATGGGCTGCAACTCGCCGGCCGGACAGGACGACGCATTTTGCGCGTGGGCCGGACCGACGGCCAGAAGGAAACTCAGAACAAAGGGGCATAGCCACTTCACAACATGGAAGACTCCGATGAACGGAAGCTGCCGCACACGACGCCGAATCTCGGCCGGGGGGAGGTTAAGACGCTCCTCGAACCACAACAACGCATTCACCCCGCACTTTCTTATATCCCGCGAAATACGACCGCACCTCTTCGAGCGTTCCCCGCTCGATTTCTTCATACTTTTTCGTGAGCTCCCGCGCGACGGCAGCGAGGCGATCGGCGCCGAGGTGCTCGATTAGGTCGTCGAGCGTGCGCAGGAGGCGGTGGGGTGATTCGTAGAGCACGAGGGTACGGGGCTCAGTGGCGAGTTCCGTCAGGCGGGTCTGTCGGCCCTGTTTTTTGGGCAGAAAGCCCTCGAATGCGAAGCGGTGGCTGGGGAGGGCGCTAGCGGTAAGGGCGGGGATGAGGGCCGTGGGGCCGGGCAGCGCCTGCACCTCGATTCCTTCTTCCCAGCACGCCCGAGTCAGGTAAAAGCCCGGATCAGAAATGCCCGGCGAGCCGGCGTCGCTGATGAGGGCCACGTGGCGGCCTGCCCGCATGCGCGTCACGAGCTCGGGGGTCTTTTCCCGTTCGTTGTGCTCGTGGTAGGAGGTGGTGGGAGTGTCGACGTCGTGGTGATCTAAGAGGTGCCCGGAGGTGCGCGTATCCTCGCAGGCGATGAGGTCCGCTTCGCGGAGCACGCGGAGGGCCCGAAGCGTGATGTCGTCCAGGTTGCCGATGGGGGTGGGGACGAGGGAGAGCACGGGAATTTTGACGTGTGGAAGGGGGGGCTTATACCATCTGCTCAGGGTCATTGAGCAGGTTCCCGATGGTCGTCGAGATCAGCAAATCCGGAGGAATAGAACTCAAACCTGGTTGTAGAGACGACCGGGCCGGTCGTCTCTACGTGGACGGGTGGGAGCGCATGTGTACGTCGAAAGCTCGCATTCGGTATTAGGGGATACGGAGCTATGCGGGAAAAACGTAGACGCCTCCCGGGGCCGAAGGTCCTACCCCTGCGGTGCGGAATGCCTTTCTGCATCAGTGCATCCGAGACGAAACGTGAAGACGCATCTGCGAATCGAGGGGCGTCGGTTTCGGCGGAAATACGCCGTTTCAGGGTCGACGCCGGAGGGGGGTCAGGATCGGAGGGAAGTCAACCACTTCCACAGGCGACGCCGAAGGGGCGGGGTGGCCCCGAGGTCGAGAACAACGTACACGATCAACCAGATTCCCGCTCCGGACATGATAAGGTTGGCAATCCACATTCCGAGCCACGGCGGAAAAAAGCCCCGCTCCGACAGCTTCTCTCCCTGCACCAGCGTGATCCAGTAGAACATAAAGATGCCGAGGGCAATGGCGCCGATCGTACCGAGACCACTCCGGCGGAGGGCGAGGCCCAGCGGAGCTCCAACCACCATGAAGACGAGGCACGCGAGCGCAATCGAAAACTTTTTGTAGAACGCGACCTTGTAGCTGCGCACGCGCTGGCGCTGCCACTTCGTATCACGTTGAGCATTTTGAATGACGGACTGTACGTCTCGGGCCCGCTGAGTGGCGACGCGCACCACAGAGCGGCGATCCGTGTCGAGTCCGGTGAGGGCCAGGTAGGAGGTGTCCTGGGTTGGAAAGACAGCGGCGACCGTGTCCGGCGGGGAAATGGTGGTGTCGGGGCGCAGATCGTTCCGTACTCGCTTGTAGAGCGCGCGATATCTGGACTGAAGCTGCTTCTCCAGCGAATCGAGCGTGTTCAGGAGCTGCGGCGTCCGCATCGTGCGCGTAGAGCGGGAGATCTCGTTCGGCTTGGACCGCCGGAAAACGGCATTGGACATGGTGAACTGTATCCGGTGGCGGTCGAAAGTGAGGCGCTCGTACCGGTCGGTCTGCTGGGTCCCGTTTGGGGGCAGTAGGCGATGCATCTCACCGTTGCGGAGCGTGAGGGTCAGGCGTGCCCCCCCCGCATGGGACTCGATGACGCCCCGTTCGGCCTTGATGACGGCCCGGCGGTTCTGTCCCTGCGTGTAGTCGTAAATCGTGACGTCGATGAGCTTGTTGGTTCCGGCGGGACGCTTTTGGACCAGGATGCTATAGTCCTCGACCCCGTCGTAGAAAACGCCCGGACGGAGTTCAAAGCCCGGCCGTTTGCCCCGAATGTCGCTCCAAAGCTGACGGGCCCGGTGGTTGGCTTCTGGCAGCATCACGTTGTTAAAATAGAGCATGCCCCCCATGATGACGGTCGCTACCACGAGGGTGGGCCACACGATTTGCCCGAAGGAGATGCCCGTGCTCTTGATGACAGTGTAGTACTTCGACTCCGCCAGCCCGCCGAAGGCCATGAGGGCGGCCAGCAGTACCGACATGGGCACCGCTAGTACTACCATGTACGCGAGATTATAGGCGATGAGTTCGATGATGACGAGAAGCGGAATGCCCTTCCCCGCGATTTCGGGCAGCCACTGGATCAAGAACTGCATCAGCAGCAGAAACATGAGCGTGCCGAGCCATCCGAAAAATGGACCCGGCAGCCGCCGCAGTATGACCCAGTGAAGCCGACGCAGCATGGAGTAGACAACTCGTCAGTCTCCGATCTGAAAGGAGTGCCCTAAACGCCAGGGAGAAATCGCGTGTTCGGGCGGTTGGAGAGTTTAAAATGGTAAAATTAAAAGATTAGAAGATAAAAAATTTGAAAGCCGAGGCGTAGAGGGGGCGAAAGGCTTGGATCTTCGGGGGAAGACAGGAATTGAGAAGACCCTCCGTTGCTTCTCTGAATACTTCTACTCCCGGATGCAGGTCGAGCCGTTTACCTTCAACCCCTTCATGACGAACTGCTATCTCTGCCACGACCAGGGCGAGGCTGTACTTATTGATGCGAGCTGCGATACCGAGGCGGAGTGTGCGGAGGTGATGGCTGTCATCGAGGAACAGGATCTCGACGTTCGTCACCTGCTCCTCACCCACGCCCATGTGGATCACATTTTTGGGTGCTCCTTCTTCGAGGAGCGGTTCGGTCAGCGGTTCACGGCGCACGAGGCCGCAGTGCCTTTCCTTGAGCGAGCCGACGAGCAGGCTACGGCCTTCGGGGTGGAGGTCGATGCTCCCTCCGTTCCCACGACATTCCTTTCGGAGGACGACACCGTGTCCTTCGGCGACGTGACCCTGGAGGTGCTTCACACGCCGGGCCATTCGCCCGACTCCATCAGCTTCGTCCACCGTCCCAGCCGACAGGCCCTCACAGGAGATGTCCTCTTCCAGAACTCGATTGGCCGCACGCAGGGCCTTCCCGAGACCTCCCGCACACAGCTCATGGACTCGATCACCGACGAACTCCTCCCCCTCGGCAACGACTTTACGATTTACCCCGGGCACGGCCCCACCACGACCATCGGGCAGGAGCGCGCGCAGAACCCGTTCGTGCAGGAGGCGCTTCGGGAGTAACCACTACGCCCCCGCCGGAACGGCTGCCTCGCGGACGCGCTCGTAGTAGTCCTCGTACCGAGGCACTACGCGGTCGATGTCGAACGTCTCGACCGCACGGGTCCGGGCGGCGGCGGCCATTTCGCCGTGCAGTTCGTCGTCGGTCAGCAGGACCCGGGTGCACTCAGTGAACTCTTCGATGTCGTCCAGAGGGCAAAGGAAGCCCGTCTCGCCGTGGACAATCAGCTCCGGCAGTCCTCCTACGTCGGTTGCCACCACGGGCACCTCGCAGGCCATCGCTTCCAGGGCCGCGAGGCCGAAGGTTTCCGACCCGCTCGGCATGAGGAAGACGTCGGCAATCGACAGGATTTCCTCCACCGGGTCCTGCTTGCCCAGGAAGCGAACGTCGTCGTATACCCCCAGCTCACGGGCCTTGCGCTCCGTGGGGACGCGATCCGGCCCATCGCCCACGAGGAGAAGCTTCACGTTCTCGTCGCAGTCCTGCAGGCGTGAGAAGACCTCAACGACCTGCTGGGCGTTCTTCACCGGGCGGAAGTTGGAAATATGCACGATCACCTTCTCCCCATTCGGGCAGAGCGCCTGCTTGAAGTGCTCCTTGTCCTGCCGTACGAAGCGGTCGGTGTCGATGAAGTTAGGAACGACCTCGATGCCGTTGGTGACGTCGAAGTGGTCGTAGGTCTCCTGACGGAGGTGGTCGGACACGGCGGTGACCCCGTCGGACTCGTTGATGGACCAGGTGACGACCGGTTCGAAGGAGGGATCCTGGCCGATGAGGGTAATGTCGGTGCCGTGGAGGGTGGTGACCACCGGAAGGGGCTGGCCCTCCGACGCCAGAATCTGGCGGGCCATCACGGCGCTCGATGCGTGGGGAATCGCGTAGTGGACGTGCAAGAGGTCGAGCCCCGCGTGCTTGACGATGTCCACCATTTTACTGGTGAGGGAGAGGGTGTAGGGCGGGTACTCGAAGAGGGGGTAGCTCTGAACGTTGACCTCGTGGAAGAAAATATTGCCGGCCACGTGGGAAAGCCGGAAGGGGAGGTCCGAGGCAATAAAGTGGATCTCGTGGTCGCGTTCGGCGAGTGCTTTTCCGAGTTCCGTGGCGACCACCCCGCTGCCGCCGTAGGTGGGATAACAGGTGATGCCGATTTTCATTAGGGGAGGCAACTACAGACTTGAGGAGAGGATGGAAGGGGAAGGCCAATGGCTGGTGGGTCTACTTTCTTTTCGGGAGGAGGTTGCAGGAACCGTCGGCCGGTCCTTGAAGGCCAGGGAACGGATCCTGGGGGCAGTCGGGTACGGGAGGCCCCGAACGGGAACTCTGCCCCGGGCCCGTTACTTTCTACGCCGGGATCGCGTCTTCTCTCGTGTGTGAGGGGCAGTGGGCGAACGCTCAATCGGGTTCTCGATATTTCATTTTTTCAACGTTATCCGACTCGTTCATGGCTTCTTCGGTCTATCGATCTCTTCACACCGCCCTTTTCGTTGTTTTGCTTCTCGGAACGACTGCAGGGGCAGCACAGGCTCAGCTCGGGATCGCCGCTGGCGCGAACTTCGACTCCGTGAGTGACATCAAAAGCACTGGGAACACCCAGGACGTCAAGAGAAATTCGACAGGCTACCATATTGGGATCGTCTACGATCTTGGCCTGGGGCCCGTCAGTGTCCGACCGGGGCTCTTCTACCGCAAAGTTGGAAGTTACAATTTTTCAAGCACACCAGATGTCGGTGAGGTCGATGTGACGGCGCTCGAGGTTCCTTTGGACGTTCGGGTCACGGTTCTTCCGCTTCCCCTCGTCAGTCCATACGTCGTCGGCGGGCCGAATGCATTCTTGCCGCGCAGCAGCGATGACAACTTCGACGATGACCTCAAGGAGGTCTCCTTCACATTTAACATTGGGGTCGGGGCGGACGTGTCGGTTCCCGGCGTGGGGGTAACGCTCCAGCCCGAGTTTCGGTACGAGTTCGGGGCGTCGGACTACATGAGCAACGACATCGAGGTGGGGAGTGTCAGCTTTTCGCCGAGTGATCGGAAACTCAGTGCCTACGCTCTTCGGTTGAACGTCCTCTTCTAATTGGGGACCTCGGCGACCCCTGTGTTTCCTTCCCTGGTCTGCTACCCGCGTGCAGGGCACGGGGCTTTTTGGGGCGACGGGAGAGAAGGTCGAGGATCGGTCTCCAGATTCCTGAAAGAGGTTCCCGAATTCTTTATTCTCTGAGAGACCGGTACTGGGAGGCCGATTCTCGGTCCGCTACGAGATTTGCTTGAAGAAGCGGAAGCGGTCCTCGTCGACGAGGTACCGGTAGCGCTTTGCCTTCGGCAAGACGAAGTGCGAGCCCTCTGCCCAGTAGGGCGCCCGGCGCCCCTTCATCGAGCGCTCGCTGTAGAAGTGGCGCGTCTTGATGGGAAACGGCCGGTAGACCGGCGCGGCGTGGCGCACGTAGTGGGCCACCCAGAGGGCCTGCTGCCATCCGGCCAGCGGCGTGTTCGGTTTCAGTTGCATCAGGAAGGAGCGCTTCGGGGAGCCGGGATTGAAGGCGCTGAACTGGTAGGGGTCGAGCACGACCTCGCGGTAGGTTGAATTCCCGCGGTAGCGGGTTTCGACGCGGTTGCGGACGACCCAGGCGACCAGTTCCTGCTCGTGGAGCAGTTTTGTTTCGGAGTAGATGGCGCGGGCGAGCCAGAGGGTCGGTGGGTCGACGTTGACCGGTGGGGTGACCGACTCGGTCGAGGCGGGCGGGCCCGGCGCGTAGGCGGCACTCAACTGCTCGAAGGAGGCCTCTCCGGCCTGTGACGAGCCCCTGTTTATGCTCAAGGACGATGCGGCGCCGTGTGGCCCCAAAGTCACCGGCATGTGCGCGGCCGAGAGCGCGAGCGTGCCGAGCGACGCGCAGAGAATGAAGGTTCGCTTGTTCATACAACAGCGTATGTCGTTCGACAACCAGCGAACCCGGTGAGCGAGGCAGAAGAAGCGGGATCCCCCCCTCAGGAAATGCACGACGAAGGGCCCGTCGTGAACTTTCCACCGGAATGGATGGCGCAAAACTCTCTACGCCCGATCCGAGTTTCCAAAAATGCCTCTTTGTAAGGTCCTGGAACGTGAAGGGTTGAGAGTATAGTTTGCTTATTCACGTTCGTTTATCCCCCAATTGACAGATCATTTCCTCTCTCTTGATCGTCCCTCTGTGCAAGCTTTACGCAAAAGCCCATACGAAGTAAGAAGTAGATTGTGTCTTCAAATCGCGTTAGAGGTGAGCAGTCAGATCGGAGGTCAATAGATTGGGATGGAAAAGCGGTTCCACATGGAAGTGATATTGGGGGAGACGAAGATTTCCATTTGAGGAGACTGAGGAAGGCTGCAGTGAATCTTCGTAATTCAGGCCGCGGTAGAACTCAAAATCATGGCTGATCTTCATATCCTGGCGGACGCGAACATTCCCTGTGTCGAGGAAGCCTTCGGGCGGTTTGGGAGGGTGCAGGCGACGCCGGGGCGAGACATTGGTCCTGCGGACGTGGCGGCGGCGGACGTGCTTCTGGTGCGGAGTGTGACGCCTGTGGGGCCTGAGTTGCTGGGGGAGACGGACCTACGCTTCGTGGGGTCGGCCACGATTGGCACGGATCACGTGGATCGGGCGTACTTGCGGACGCGAGAGATCCCGTTTGCTCACGCGCCGGGCTCGAATGCTGACTCGGTGGCCGACTACGTGGTGGGGGCGCTGCTGACGCTGGCGCGGCGGCGCGGTGTGTCGCTTCGGGACCGAGCGGTCGGCGTCGTGGGCTGCGGCAACATCGGCGGACGTCTCGCGCACCGATTGGAGGCTTTGGGGATGACGGTGCTCCTCAACGACCCGCCCCTGGCCCGAGCCGCCGAGGCAAAGGGACGACCGCACGAGTACGTGCCCCTCGACACGGTGCTCGACGAGGCCGACGTGGTGACGCTCCACGTGCCCCTTACGACGGACGGCTCTGCCCCGACCCACCGCCTCGTGGATGCGGCGTTTCTGGACCGGATGAACGAAGGAAGCTGGCTCTTAAATACGTCCCGCGGACCGGTCGTGGACGGAGAGGCGCTGCGGGCGGCGCGGACGCAGGGGCCGGTAGCAGCGGCAGTGCTGGACGTGTGGGAGAATGAGCCGTCGCCCGATCCGGCCCTCGTGGCGGCGGTGGACGTGGCGACGCCGCACATTGCCGGATACGCGTACGACGGGAAGGTGCGGGGCACGGCGATGCTCTACGAGGCGCTGTGCGACCATCTGGATGTGGCGCCCACCTGGACGGGCACGGAGACCATTCAGCCCGTTACCAAGGACGCCCTTCAGTGCTCCCCCCCCGATCCGCGACTGTCAGCGACGGAGTGGCTGTTTCCCCTCGCGCGGCAAGCATACGACCTGCAGGCCGACGACGCGGCGCTCCGGGCGATTCCCGAACGTCCGTCGGACGTCCGAGCGAAGGCCTTCTCAAAGCTGCGCAAAGAGTACCGGCGGCGGCGCGAGCTGCAACAGCACTCGGTTCCGCGGACGGGCATCCCGTTGGCGTACCGGCAGGCCGTGGAGAAGGGACTGACAATCCAGCTTCAATGAGCACACGGTCGTACGCGTCGGGGGCTGCCGGACTGTTGTGGAACGGAGGCGCGGGGCACGCGGGGAATGATGCGTGAGAAGTGTACGAGAGACCAGCTCTGTGAGGGGGCTATCCATCACAGATCACAAATCACGCTTCACGACTTACGACCGGTAGCCGTAGGACTGGAGGATGCTTTTTCGGTCGCGCCAGTTCTCCTGTACCTTCACGTGCAGGTTCAGGTAGACGGGACGGCCAATGAAGTCCTCGATGTCCTCCCGGGCCGTCATGCCCACCTTCTTCAGGGCCTTGCCGCCCTCCCCGATGAGAATGCCCTTGTGCGACTCCTCCATGACCACGATCTCCGCGTCGATGTAGTCCTTTTTCCCCTCCGGCCGCTCCTCATAGGCCACGACGTTGACCTGCACGGAGTAAGGAATTTCCTGGTGGTAGTGCATGTACACCTTTTCCCGAACGATCTCGGCCACGAAGAAACGCTCCGGATGCTCACTGATCATTTCCTTCGGGTAGTACGGCGGGCCCTCCGGCAGGGTATCGAGGACGAGGTGGAGGAGCTTCTGGAGGTTGTAGCCTTCCTTCGCGGAGGTGGGCACCACCTCGTCGAAGGCGCGGAGCTCCTCGTACGATTCAACGAGCGGGAGCACGTCCTCCTGCGGAATGAGGTCCATCTTGGTAAGGACCAGGAACGCGGGCGTGTCGCCAATTTTTTTGAGGCTCTGTGTGTCCGGCTCCTCCTGCGTGGCCTCGTGCAAGAAAAGCAGGAGGTCGGCATCGCGGATGGCCCCCTGCACCTGTCCCATCATGCTCTCGTGCAGCGCGTAGCGGGGCTCAATGATGCCGGGCGTGTCGAGAAAGATGGCCTGATGCTCGGGGCCGGAATGGATTCCGAGGACGCGGTGTCGAGTCGTCTGCGGCTTCTTCGTGACGATCGAGAGCTTTTCGCCGAGCAAGGCGTTCAGCAGCGTACTCTTGCCCACGTTGGGCTTGCCCACGATGGCCACGTAGCCGCTCGTGTGGTCGTCGGAAATGTCCTCGAAAAGAGGCTCGGAGTGCTCCATGGAATCGCCGAGATGGAAATGAAAAATCGGATGTTGAGTCCCAGTGCACGTCCACGGACGTGCCACCCCCGGAAAACGGGATGACCGCCAACCGTGGAGTGCCGTCGGCGGTCGTCACGCGTGACGGGGAAGGCTTTGCCGGCAGGTCCGAATGGACTTTCACCCTACGGCTGCGTGCCCTTCACGGTTGCAGACATGTCGCGGACGGCCTGGTCCATCCCCACGAGAATGGCGCGGGCCATGACGGCGAACCCGATGGACACCTCTTCCACGTGGGGAACCGACTCCTGGAAGAGCGGGAAATTCCGATAATCGAGGCCGTGCCCGGCGTGGACGCGGAGCCCGGTCCCGTGAGCGGCCCTTGCGGCCTCGGCGAGCCGACGGGCTTCATCGCGGCGGGCCTCCTCAGTGGGCGCCTCGGCGTAGTCGCCCGTGTGCAGCTCCACGCAGTTGGCACCTACGTCGGCAGCGGCCTCGATCTGATCCGGGATCGGGTCCACGAAGAGGCTCACTTGCGTCACCCCTGTGTTGTAGAGGCGCCCCGTCACCGTCGCCAGTCGGTCGCGGTTCGCGAGAACGTCGAGTCCGCCCTCGGTGGTGACCTCCTCGCGCCGCTCCGGGACCAGGGTGGCCAGGTCGGGGGCTACGTCGCAGCAGATGGAGACGACCTCTTCGTCGGTCGAAAGCTCAAAGTCGAGCTTGCCCGTGACGGTCTCGGACAGGAGCCGCACATCCCGCTCCGTAATGTGGCGGCGATCTTCGCGCAGGTGGAAGACGATGCCGTCGGCACCGGCCTGTTCGCACCGGGCGGCGGCGTGCACGGGATCGGGGAACGTCTCCTCCCGGGCGTTCCGAAGCGTGCCGACATGGTCAACGTTAACGAGAAGATTAATCACGAGAACGGATTCGTTGTGTCAGCAGATTAAGATAGCAACCGGATTCTACATGGGACCTTCGGGGGTTGTTTTCGGGACGCCTCGAAGCAACCGAGAACGGAGGCAGCCTCGCAGGGGGCGGCGGGTCTTCCCTGCAGACCGCCGAACGGAGACCAGGGAATTGCATTTCGAAAAAGCACCCCCTATTTTCGGGTCAGTCATTACCATTCCGCCTCGACCTCTCTGTGTGTCGGGCGGATTTTCCGCTCACGTTTTCGTCATTAGGAAGGAACGATCACATGGCATCGAGCAGTGGAGCAATTCAGACGGGCGTTCAGGTTATCCTTGGAGTCGTCATCATTGGCCTCGCGTACTTTCTATATCAGTCGATTACCGAGCCGTACGACCGCATCGAGCGAAAGCAGCGCATGACCGAACTGACTCGTGATCGAATGTCGGACATCCGGACAGGGCTCATTGACTATGAGCGGGACAGTGCGTCCTATCCGGATTCGCTGAACCTGCTGCTCCAGCACATTCGCAAGGATTCGATCCTCTCGACCCGTCAGGACAGCGTCTTCGGGGAGCCCATCAATCTCGATTCGCTCTTGTACTCGCCCCGCACCGGCAAACGGTTCCAGTACACGTTGAGCGACACGGGTCGGGTGGAAACATACCTCCTCGAGGATCCGGATACGAAGGACAAGATCGGTACCTTGAGCGGCGACCCGACGCAGGCCAACGCCGCCTCTTGGGAGTAACCCCGCTCCGGGCCAGTACTCGTCGGAGCCGGGGGCATGGGGGATTGGACGCAATCATGGGACGATTATGACGCAGTCGATCGCGGCCGCGGTTCACATATGCGAGTCAACGATCCGGTTTGCGGCCCTCGCGCGGGAAGATGACACCCTGAGTCTTCAGCGTTTTGGGCAACGGACGTTTGAGTTTGACGTGGCGCGGGCCCTGTGGGAAGATGACGCCGTGCCTGACGGCCTTGATCGGGTCAAGGGGGCAACCCGGGATGTCTTCGACGGCGTGGAGCTCACGTCGCTCCGGATCGTGTTGCATCCACTGGACGTCTACAGCTTCTTCATACCAGTCCCGGCGGACCTCAGCGCGCAGGAGCGCAAACGCCACGCCACCCCCCAGGCGGCCCTGGTGACGGGAGCCCGTTCCCCCGACACACTCCGTCTCACGCTCCGACCCGTCCGGACGGTGGAGCAGGGGGGCGAGGCGATCGAGTGGGTGCATGTGCTGGCCGTGCCGCGGGACGTCGATGAACGGATGGAGGCCCTCCTCGGGGTCCTTCCTGTCCAGCACACCGCGCGACTCGTCAGTTCGGAGGCTGCCGCTCGCCTGCTGGGCCACGCTGAGACGGGGGCGCCTGTGGAGACCGAGAATCCCTTTCGGTTGGGCATTGGGGCGTATCCGTCCCACACCGAGTACGCCCTCACCTACGACCGATCGTGGTATCACGCCCACGCCACGCAGGACGCCCGGACGGCCGCGGATCGGGCCTACTACGCCGTCGGGGTCCTTAATCGGGTGCAGGTCCCGCCCAGTGCCATCAGCAGTCTATTCGTGTACGGCCCAGACGCTAACTCCGACGCGCTGGAGGTCTACGAGTCGGTCTTCGAGTGCCGTCCCGTGCCTCTCAATCCCTTTGAGCACCTCGCGCAACTATCGGAGCGGCCTCAGGACACGCATGCTCCGGGTCTGCACGTGCCCTGTATCGGGGCGGCCTTGGACGCCTCGACCTGAGAACGGCCCCGGAGGAACGCAGGATCATTCGGCCTTGACCCCGCGTCCGGATCTCTTCGCCCACAGGCTGTTACCATGTGAAGAGCCTCGACGAGGCTCCGTCGTTGCATCTGTTCACTACCGGGGAGCACTCCACCATGAAACTCATCGCCGGCCGGTTTGGCGGCCACGGCCTCAAAACGCCGTCGGGGCACCAGACGCGTCCCTCCACGGCCCGCACCCGCGAGGCCCTCTTCGGACTCATCGACGCCCGCATTTACCTCGACGGGGCTGAGGTGCTGGACCTCTTCGCCGGAACGGGGGCGCTGGGG
>JBDGQN010000036.1:0-3881 GCA_042219055.1 Salinibacter sp.
CGAACAGCTCCACGAACTCGAACGCGTCGCCGTCGAACAGGCCCTGGTCGCTAAGCTTGAGCTGTGGGATGACGAGCAGTGCCATGAACGAGAGCGTCATGAACGGGGCGTCCATGGGACTGCCCAGTTCCTCCTGCACGTAGTTGCTCAGGCGGGTGTAGCGACGGGCCACCATCTCGTGCGGCTCGTCGCTCATAAGGCCCGCGATGGGGAGTGGCAGCACGTGGGTGCCCTCCGCCACCGCACTGATGCCGCCCTTCTGTCGCACCACCGCGTTTACGGCCCGGGCGAGCGCGTCGTCGCTAGTGCCCACGGCCACCACGTTGTGCGAATCGTGCGCCACGCTGGAGGCGAGGGCCCCCTCTTCGAGTCCGAAGCCCCGGACGAAGGCGACGGACGGTTCGGGATCTTCGGCGTATCGGGTCACCACCGTCAGCTTGAGCACGTCGCGGTCCGGATCGGCGACGGCCCGTCCGTCCGCGGTGGGGGTCTCCACGATCTCCTCGCTCGTGACGAGCTGGTTGTCGACGGCAGTGATGACGCGCATCCGGTCCTCCTCCGCCGCCACCCGAAAGGCCTCCGGCGCCACGGGGGCGGCCTCAAAGCGGTTGACGAGGTCGGACCGTACGCGTTCAATGTGCGTGTCTTCGCCTTCGGCGACGAGTTCGCCGTCCACGTACGTCCGCTGCACGTTCAGCGCGTCCAGATCATCCACCACGATGAAGTCCGCCGGGTCGCCCTCGCGCAGCAGGCCCACGTCCAGCCCGTAATGCTCGACGGGGTGCACGCAGGCGGCGCGGAGCACGTCGAAGCGGTCGTAGCCGCGGGCGAGGGCGCGGCGGACGAGCCCGTCGATGTGGCCCTCTACGAGGGCGTCGGGGTGCCGGTCGTCGCTGCAGAACAGGAGGCGGTCCGGTGCCTCGTCCATCAGGGGGATGAGCGCATCGAAGTTCCGGGCGGCCGAGCCCTCCCGAATGGCGATTTTCATGCCCGCGGCGAGCTTCTCGCGCGCCTCCTCGATTGCCACTGACTCGTGGTCCGTCCCGATGCCCGCCGCGGCGTACTGCTCCACAGCGTCGCCGCGCACGCCCGGCGCGTGGCCGTCCACCGGCTTGTCGCGCACCTGCGCCGCCCGGATCTTCGCCAGCACCTCGGGGTCGCCGTCAATGGCGCCCGGATAATTCATCATCTCGCTGAGGTAGGGCACGTCGTCGCGGTCCAGCAGATTGGACACCGCGTCCGGCCCCAACTCGGCACCGCTCGTTTCGAAGGGGGTGGCCGGGACGCACGACGGCGCGCCGAAGGCAAAGTGGAAGGGGACCTGGTTGCCGTCCTCAATCATGTACTCGACCCCCGCCACGCCGAGCACGTTCGCGATCTCGTGCGGGTCGCTCACCGTACCTACGGTGCCGTGGGGGACCGCCGCCCGCGCAAACTCCGACGGGGGCAGCATCGAGCTCTCGACGTGGACGTGCGCGTCGACGAATCCCGGCAGCAGGTACCGGTCCGGCACGTCCTCGGTCGGTTCGAGGCGGTCGATCACGCCGTTCTGGACCTCCACGGTGGCCGGGCGAATCGCACGGTTGTGCAGGTCGACGAGGTGGCCAGCGACGGAAAAGGACTCAGGCATGAAGCCGGGCGGATCGGTTCGGAAAGTCGCTGCCTGCACAAAATACAAGATCATCGGCAGAGCGTCGAGCACCATTTTCCCTCTCCCCCATTCTCCCTTTCTCCCAATCCCATCTTCACACCGACTGCTGCCAGCGATGGGGCTTCTGGTTCCCGGTCTACATCTCCCCGCTCAAGAGTCACCGCCCCGGTTCCACTGTACGATCTCGTCCAGCGATTTGCGATCGAGGTCCGGCCCCGTGGCGTCCTCCGCCGGGTAGCCGACCGGGAAAAGAATGTACGGACGCTCGTTCGAGGGGCGATCCAGAAGATCCCGCAGGAAGGTCATGGGGGCGGGCGTGTGGGTGAGCGTCGCCAGGCCCATGTTGTGGATCGCCGTGATGAAGAGGCCGCAGGCGATTCCCACACTCTCCTGCACGTAGTAGTTTTTCGTCTTCTCCCCGTCCGCGTCGAGCCCGTACTGCTCGGCGAAACAGACGACGAGCCAGGGCGCCGTTTCGAGGTACGGCTTGCGCCAGTCCGTGCCGAGCGGAGCCAGCGCCTCCTTCCATTCCTCCGTCGCCCGGTTCTCGTAGAACTCCTTCTCTTCCTCTTCGGCGGCCTCCCGAATCTCGGCCTTCAGGGACGGATCGTCGACGGCCACGAACTGCCAGGGCTGCCGGTGGGCCCCGCTGGGGGCCGTGCCCGCCGTGCGGAGCGCTTCTTCGATCAGTTCGCGGGGCACCGGCCGGTCCGAAAAATTGCGCACAGACCGCCGTTCGGCCATCTGTGCACGAAAGGTACGGGCGCGCTCCCGCATCTCGTCGGGGGGATGCTCAGTGAAGTTGAGGGGAATGGGGGTGTGAGGGGCAGTCATGAGTGGAGGGAAATCGATACAAGACAATGCATCCTCTCCAAAGCATGCGCCTTCCGACGGTTCAGCACTGCCACTATCCCCTCTCAAGAGGGCGACGCCAGAGTCGCAGTTTCCGTGATCGCTTCCCACAGCGTGGAGAGATCGGGAGAAACTTCAGGGACCGAATGCGAGCGCGCCATCACTTCGGCCAGCGGCGCGGGGACGTCCACCTCGTGCCCCACGAGCGGCTCCACCACTCCGGGGAACTTGGCCGGATGGGCGGTGGCGACGAGAATCCACTCATGTTTGTCGTCGGGGTCCGATCGCTCGCGGGCTTCGACGGCCGTCGCCGTGTGCGGGTCCCACACCGTGTCCCAGTCCTCGGGGCCGCGCCGGATGCGCTCCTCGATCTCGGCGTCCGTCACGCGCTCGGCGGTAATGGCGTTGCGGAGGGCCTCCGCCGAGGACCAGTGGTAGCGCAGGCGCTCCATGTTGCTCGGATCGCCCACGTCCATCGCCGTCGCCAGCGTCTCCTGGGACTCGAACGCCTGGTACTCGCCGGTCTCTACAACGTGCGTGACGGGTCGGTTCTCGTTCGTGGCGAGGACGACCTCCCCGATGGGAAGCCCGCACTCGCGGGCGTAGAGACAGGCGAGGCCGTTGCCCAGGTTGCCCGACGGCACGATGACGTTGGGCCGCGTGCCGTGGGCGCGCCAGTGCTGGAGGCTGGCGTGGGCGTAGTAGGTCATCTGCGGGAGCAGACGGCCAATGTTGATGCTGTTGGCCGAGGAGAGACGCAGGTGCTCCTGCCACGTCTCGTCCTGAAACGCCTCTTTCACGAGCGCCTGGCAGTCGTCGAAGACGCCGCGGACGGCCACGGTCTGCACGTTGTCGCTCCAGCCGGTGAGCTGTTGTTCTTGCCGATCGGACACCTTGCCCTTCGGATAGAGGACGACGACCTCCACATTGGGCTTTTTCCAGAAGGCCGCCGCCACGGCCGCACCGGTGTCGCCGGAGGTGGCCACGAGGATGGTGAGCGGCTGGTCGGCCCCTTCGTTGAGGCGGGCCAGGCTGTCGGCCAGGAAGCGGGCCCCCACGTCCTTGAACGCCGCGGTGGGGCCGTGGAAGAGCTCCAGGACGCTCGTCTCGCGCCCAATTTCCCGAAGCGGCACCGGAAAGCCGAACATGGCCTCACAGATGGCCGCCAAAGATTCGGCAATCGGATCGTCCTCGGCAAAGGGACGGAGCAGGCGCTCGGCCACGGCCTCGATCGTCGTGCAATCGTCGAACGCCTCGGGGCCGAGGTCGGGAAATCGTTCGGGCACGTAGAGCCCCCCATCCGGCGCGAGGCCCTCCTGAAGGGCGGTGGAGAGAGAGACGCGATGACTGGGCGTACGGGTGCTCAGATACTGCACGG
>JBDGQN010000037.1:0-2839 GCA_042219055.1 Salinibacter sp.
CTACGGCAGCGCCCTCATCCTGCTCATCTCGTGGGCCTACATCAAGCTGCTGGGTCCCGACGGCCTGACGAAGGCCGCGAAGACGGCCCTCCTCAACGCCAACTACGTGGCTGACCAGCTCGCCGACCACTACGACATCGTCTTCCGTGGGTCCAACGACCGGGTCGCCCACGAATTCATCCTCGACCTGCGGCCGTTCCGCGACGAGCTCGACATCAACGAGCAGGACGTGGCCAAGCGACTCATGGACTACGGCTTCCACGCCCCCACGATGAGCTGGCCGGTCGTCGGCACACTCATGGTGGAGCCCACCGAGAGCGAGTCGAAGGCCGAGTTGGACCGCCTCTGCCGCGCCTTCAAGGCCATCCGCAGCGAGATCGAGGCGGTGGAGTCCGGGACGATGGATACGGAGGAGAGCATGCTCAAGCAAGCGCCCCACACCGCCGAGATGCTTGCCCGGGAGACGTGGAACCATCCGTACAGTCGCGAGACGGCGGCCTACCCGGCCGACTGGGTCCGCGACGACAAGTTCTGGCCCAGCGTGCGGCGGGTCGACGACGCCTACGGCGACCGCCACCTCTTCTGCTCCTGCCCGCCTACCGACGCCTACGAGGCGGAGGAAGAAGACGAACTGGAAGCAGTGCTGGAGGGATGAGCTTTTTTCCCTTCGACCTCCCTTCGTGAACGATGCAGAAGCTGTTTGGTGGATTGTCTTTGGCCACCCCGGAGCGTACTTGTTCGCTCCGCTCACAGCGCTGCGGCTTCGCAGATGTCGTGCATCCACGACAGCCGTCGGGATACTCGGTCACACTCCAGAAGCACTTCCTCCCTCCGGTCGGGGCACTGCCTTCCCAGCGTAGAACGGCTTTTGCACCCGCTCGGTAGATCGTCGGAGGCAGGACCTCGCTTCCGCTCAGCCCCCGCTACAGGGCTCGCTTGGGCGCCGTTCATGCATTTCGCCCACTGTGTCTCGGCTTCGCATCCATCCGCCAGAACAGGTTTTAAGCCAACAATCCACGCGCGCCAGGACTTGATTGCATCCGACCTTGCGGATCTCTTTTTTGATCATCCTCTGAACCCTCCCTGCTCCTGCCTCGGTCGGGCAGGGATCCCCACGGTCCCTGATCTTATTCCTCCTCCGCCATGTCCACGTCGCTCGATACCTCGATTCTCACCGTCATTCTCGGTGGTGGCAAAGGAACGCGCCTGTATCCGCTTACCAAGCTCCGTGCCAAGCCGGCGGTGCCCCTTGCGGGTCGGTACCGCCTGATCGACGTCCCAGTCTCGACAAGCATCAACTCCGGAATCACTCGCATCTTCGTCCTCACCCAGTTCAACTCGGCGAGTCTGAACCGCCACCTGGCCCGGGCCTACCAGTTCGACCGCTTCAGCAATGGGTTTGTGTCGATCCTGGCCGCGGAGCAGACCCCCTCCTCCAAGGACTGGTTCCAGGGGACCGCCGACGCGGTGCGACGCAGCCTCCCCCACATCGAGGGGCACCGGCATCGACACGTGCTCATCCTGTCGGGCGACCAGCTCTACTCGATGGACTACCGCAACATGCTGGCCCACCACCGGGAGACCGACGCCGACGTGACCCTCGGCACCATTCCGGTCACCGCCGACGACGCGACGGCGTTCGGGATCTTGAAAACCGACGACGAAGACATCATTACGCAGTTCCACGAGAAGCCCGCCCCTGATGAGCTCGACGGGCTGGACAGCCCGGTCGCCCCCGATCTCGAAGAGCAAGGACGCATCTACCTCGCGTCGATGGGCATGTACATTTTCGATCGCGAGCCCCTGCGGGACCTCCTGGGGTCCAATCCGGACGACCACGACTTCGGCAACCAGATCATCCCAAAGGCGATCGACCAGTTGCGCGTGGCGAGCTACCCGTTCGCCGACTACTGGAGCGACATCGGGACCATACGCTCCTTCTACGACGCGAACCTGATGCTGGCGCAGCCCGAGCCGCCGTTCAGCCTGTACAACCCGAACAGCCCCCTCTACACCCGAGCCCGCATGCTGCCCCCGGCCAAGATCCAGAACTCGAACATTCAGGATTCGCTGATCGCAGAGGGCAGCCTCGTCGAAAACAGCCAGGTCGTCCAGTCCGTCGTCGGCATTCGGTCGTACGTAGGGCGCAATACGACCCTCAAGAACACAGTGATGATGGGGGCCGATCACTTTCGATGGCACCAGATGGAGGAACGGGGCTTCGTGGAGGGCCCGGCCAACCCCGGCATCGGCAAAGAGTCGTACGTCGAGGGCGCCATCATCGACAAGAATGTCTCCATCGGGAAACGGTGCATCATCAAAAACAAGGACAACGTGCAGGAGGCCGAGGAGGACCTGTACCACATCCGCGACGGCATCGTCGTGATCCCAAAAAACACCAAGATCCCCGACGACACGATTATCTGAGTACGAGAGCATGGGTGCGTGGGAGCTAAGAGTGTGACTGAGGGAGTCCTCCGCTTTTCAAGCTCCTATGCCTCCGCACCCTCCCCCCTCTTCCCCTTTCCCTCTTACCTCTTCCCTCTTACCCCTTCCCTCTTCCCCCCAACCGATGAAAATCGCAATCCTCACCAACGAGTATCCGCCCAACGTCTACGGCGGCGCGGGCGTCCACGTCGAGCATCTCACCCGCGAGCTGGCGGCCCTCGACGACGGAGCCCACGAAATTGAGGTGCTGTGTTTCGGGGAGCAGGACGAAGAGCACGGCAACCTCACGGTGCGCGGCGTGGAACCGGACTTCGAGCTGCCCCGCCAGGATGAGCGTCACGCCAAGTTCATGGACGCGATGGCGCGCGACCTCATCATGGCGGGCTCGGTG
>JBDGQN010000038.1:0-5734 GCA_042219055.1 Salinibacter sp.
CGCTACGTCGGCACCATGGTTGCCTCGTGGGCACAGCGCTATCTCTAGAAAGGCTGCCTCTACAGACCACCGCACAAGTCGAGTCAACCTGCGGTCGCAACATTGGCCCCGCTTACAGCAACTGCCTTGACCGGACTTTCGCGGTGATCAGTAAACGCAGAGGCCAACGGCATCGTCTGGGAAAGCAGGATCGCTTGAGGGTCGGAGTCGCCTCAGGCCGCGAACGCCTTAAGGCCGTCCAAGTCATAAATGGTGATTCGGGCGCGGCCCCGTGAAAGGACCCCCCATTCGGCTAGCGTGCTCAACGCGGCTGATGCCGTCGGACGGGCGGTTCCGACCAGATATGCCAACTCGCGGTGGTTGATGCGCACCTGCACAGGGACCTCGACGCTTTTGTCGTCGAGGACGTCGGAATGAAGCTGCAGAAGCGTGCGCGCCAGCCGTTGCTCGACGTTGACGAAGGCGACGTCCGAAAGTCGGTCCTCGACTTTCACTAGACGATCATAGACGAGCCGTCCCAATTGCAGCGCAAATTGGGCATTCTGTTCCGCGATATCGTCGATCTCGTTCTGGGGAATGGAACAGACCGCAACATGGTGGACGGCTCGAGCCGTCCAGTATCGCTCAGAACGCCCGGCCAGAGCGGACATGCCGATCGTATCCCCTGGGGCGGGATATCCCAGGGTAAAACCCTGGTCCGACGAGGCTCGACGCTGGAGCTTGACGGTCCCTGATTGGATGACGTAAATCCCGTCTGTCGGGTCGCCTTGCTCGTAGATCGCCGTACCCGGCCCATAAGCCAGGCGTTCGCTGCTGGCCCATAAGCGTCGCCGTTCCTTCGCCGTCAAGTATTGCCACAAGCTTGACCGGTATTCGGTGGGTGAGCCCTTTCGGCGCTTAACGGCCGTGATCGGCATATTATCGCCTCCAAACCGCCGTCTTGCCCCCATCGTCGCCCCTTCTCTCACTTACATCTGGGGCCCATTACGCCCCCGATCGGCCATCCATGCACGCAAATGTCGCATCAGTCGCTCGGCAGCCCATCCTTGGATCAGCACCTCGTCGACGCCGGCGCGTTCCCACGTGACTCGATGCTGCGCATCCTTCAATAGCGCCAAGCATCGCGCCCGAGGGAAATGCCCCTTGACGGCACCAATGCAGCAGCTTGGCTCGTGGCGAAGCGCTTCCTCACTGACCACAATGAGATCGGGCGTTCCGAGCCGATCCGCGAGGGCCGAGCGAGGCCAGGGATGGACGATCTCCCCAAACGTGTGGATGGCGGTGACCTCCGGACACGTCGTTAGGAGCGCATGCAGGCTCTCCCGCAGCTGAGGGACGGAACTGACGATCCAGACGTTCATGCTGGGAGCAGTTCGATCGGTGGTCGAACAATGATCCGATTGATGCGACTTTTGCCCCCTCATCAAGGGAGATGTTAACCGATGGGAGGACGCGCTCCGTCGACCGGATGCCGGAGCTGGCGTGCCGCATTCGGAGGATCACCCTGGCCCAGCTCGTCAGCACAGCGTTGAGACCGGCTCATCGTAATGTTGTAGCTTCCGTTTTGGGGCAGCGGGCGCGCGCTAGTCAGATGGCGCTAATCCGGACTTGACGGCAATGAGGGCGGCTTGGGTCCGATTGGGGACGGAAAGCTTGCGCAGGATGTGGCTGACGTGGGTCCGGACCGTCGGTTCGCTGATGCTGAACGCGCGGGCAATGTCGTGGTTGGAGTCTCCCCGGGCCATGCGCGCCAGGACGTCGCGCTCGCGCCCGGTCAACGAATCCAGGGGGGACGACTCGCTCGAGCCTTGCATGCGGCGGACCAACGCCTGGGCCACGTCCGGATCGAGGGCGGAGGTGCCCTCATGGACCTCGCGAATGCCTTTGATCAGTTCATGCGGACCGACGTCCTTGAGCAGATAGCCCACCGCACCGGCCTCGATCGCTTGATAGATCCGTTCGTCGTCGTCATAGCTGGTCAGCACGAGCACGCGTGCGCAGGGCACGTCCTCGCGCAATTGCTGGATCGCCGCCAATCCCGATACCCCCGGCATCACCAAGTCCATCAGAACGACGTCGGGGGACAACGCCTGAGCGCGGGTCACGGCCGCCTCCCCGTCCGAGGCGCTGCCCACGACAGCGATGTCGGGCTCGGTCTCGAGCAGCGCCTGCAAGCCCTCCCTTACCACTGTGTGGTCGTCGACGACCAGCACGCGAATCGTGGGGTCGCTCATGCGGCCATTCCCTCCACGGGCAATCGCGCTACGATCTCGGTTCCCGCTCCGGGTGTGGAGTTGACGGCTATGTGGCCGTCCGAGTGTGCCATGCGTTCTGCCATGTTGGACAATCCCATGCCGCCCTGCCCGTTTAGAGCAACCGATTCGACCTCGAATCCAGAGCCGTCGTCCGCCACGGTCAGCCAGACCTCGCCGTTATGACGGGTCAGCTCGACGGCGACCTCCGTCGCCTCGGCATGCTTCAACGCGTTGTTCAGCGCCTCCCGTGCCACATGATAGAGGTCGGTCTGCGCCTCCAGCGAGAGGGGCACGTCGCCATCGACATCGACATGCAACGACGTCTCCACGCCGGCCCGCTCCTCCACGGCGTTGAGTCGATCCCGCAGGGACTCGATCAAGCCGAGGTCCGCCAACGAGGACCTGGGGCGAAGCTCATGGACGATCAAGCGCATCTCCTTGAGGGCCTGTTGCGCGGCACGGTTCAGCTTGTCGAGATAGGCGGCGGAACGGTCCGCCTCGCCCTGCTTGGCGAGACGCCGCGCCGCTTCGCCCATGAGCGTGACGCTGTAGACCGATTGCGTCGCCGAGTCGTGCAGCTCTCGCGCGAGCCGGGCGCGCTCCTCGAGGGCTGCGGCACGCTCGGCTCGGGCTTCGGCAACCTTGCGGGCAGTGATGTCGACGATCATGGAGCGGTACTCGAAGACGTCGCCTTCGGGACTGCGCACGGGCCGAACCGTCAGGCTGATCCACCGGATCTCGCCATCGGCTCGCTCCATCTGCATCTCCTCGCCGTTGAGCTCGCCCTCTCGTTGCAGTTTGGCGAAACAGTCGCGAGCTTTGGCGCGCCCCTCAGGGATGTCGGGGTACAGATCAAACACCGACGAGCCGATCAGGTCGGAGCGCGCGTAGCCGAGCAGTTCGGAGGCTCGCGGGTTGGCCATGCGGATCACCGCGGATCGGTCGACGGAGAAATAAGCCAGGGGCGCATCTTCATAGAGCTGCCGGAAGCGTTCCTCGCTCTGACGGAGCTCGCGGGTCCGCTCGGCAACTTGTTGTTCCATGCGCTCGTAGAACGTCGCGAGGGCCGCGGTCATCTGGTTGAACCGCTCTGCAAGGGTCGCCATCTCGTCGCGCGTCTGGACGTCGATGGTGTGATTGAAGTCGCCCTCGGCAATCCGTTCGGCTCCCGACATCAGGGCTTGGACCGGCCGCAACACCCGATGGACAATCGTGAAAACGATCGCTCCCACAATCAAGCTCCCGAGCGCCAGCACCCCGATCAAGACGTTGCTGTAGGCTTGCAGCGGGCCGACGATCGCGGTCCAGGGCTGATGGGTGACGACGCCCCAATCCGTGCCGGGCACCGGCGAATATCCGGACAGGGCCGTTTCGCCGCCCGCATATTCGCTAATCCGGGCGTCGGTCTCCCCGGCCATGACGCGCTGAACCGGCGGCATATCGGCGTAATCGCTGCCCAGCTGGGCGACGTTCCGATGGTAGATAATCCGCCCCGAACCGTCGACGAGGTAGGCGAAGCCGCTTCCGCCGCCCTCGATCTCCAAGATGTTGGCGAACGTCATGCCCATGGTGGAGGTCTGCAGGTTGGCCAGACCCACGAGTACGGCTCGGACGGCCCCGTCCCGGATGACCGGTGCCAGGGTGGCCACGAACAAGCCCGTCTCCGACGGCATCCGGATCACGTCGGTGTAGACCGGACGACGGCTGCGACGCACTTGATCAACCAGGACGGACAAATCGAGTTGCGACATGGTTCGGCGGACCTCGGACCGAGAACGACCCCAGATCAACGAGCCCTGAACGTCGTAGACGGCCAATCCCCCGTTGAACAGATACGCGAAGGATCGGTCCTCCGCAAGCGCCGCGTCGAGACGGTCTGGGTCAAGGGAACGGACGGCATCCTGCGCCGCAACTCGTTGCAGCGTCTGTCCCGTCGACTCCACGTACTCCCCAAGCCAGGCGCTGGTCACCTCCGCCAACTCCGCGGTCCGGCGTTGCACGAGCTCGCGGGCGACGTTTTCGTAACCCTGAACCGCCACGATCAACCCGAGCGCCAATGCCAAGCCCCCGGGAATCAGGGTCGCTAGGAATACTTTCCCGCGCAGGCTCCGGACGGCCCGCTTGATCTGCGCTACCATATCGGTTGGGGCCCCATCAGATCGCCATCAAGGGGATGACGCCTTGTCGGCCTCCAGGGCCCGGCTTACGCGCTCGATCGCCCTGTTTCCCAGCCAGTCCTTCCAGCGATCGGGATATTGTCGAAGGTAGTGCTTGGCAGCTGCGTCCCAGCTGTCGACATTGTTGCGCTCCACCCAGGCGCCGATCTCGTTCAACGGCTCCAACCCGACGGTCATGCGTCGCAGCATCCCAGTTACCTGCGGAGCCCGCTCGGCCAACGACCGATGCGCGAGCTTGTCAATGGGCCGCTTCGGATAGGCACAGGCGTTTTCAACCGTGGCCGCATCGCCAGCCTGAACGGCCCCGATGACTTGGGACCAACAGTCCTCGGAATGGGGCGGCATCTCCAGGGCCTGCCAGTCGTGGGCCCACATCAATCGGGTGGGCGTCCAGTAGTAGCCGAACACCGGGCGCCGCTCCCGCGCACTGCGGGCCAGGATGCGCTCCAAGGCGTCCATCGAAGGGGGATTGACGACGTTGTAGTAGGCGTCCAGGCCGAAAGCTCGAAGCAGAACGCGGTTGATCTTGTCGCAACGGGTCCCGAGCGGACAACTGTAGAACAGCCCCTTGGTCGGATCCTGTGGATCCTGGAAGATGCGCCAGTGCTCGGTCATGGCCTCGAGCGAACGGATGCCGTGCCGATCTGCCAGCCATTGCGGCACAATCATCAACTGCTGGCTGGCTTCGTACGTCGTGCCGAGCTCCTCCAACGTCCCCTGGGCAAGGTGTTTCGACGAGCTTTCCGGCCAGTTGGTCGTCCAGCCCTCCATGTTGAGATCCACATCGCCTTCGACGAGCTTGGTGCGCATCTCTTTCGGTCCTAACACCACGGGCTCAACCTCGCGGCCGTAGCCGTTCTCAATCACGAACGCGGCAATGGCGTTGTTGAGGCGAAGGGAGTCCCATTGGCCGTCATAGACCCGTATCGGCTCCTGGCTGGGCCCTAAGCAGCCGCTCAGGGCAACCATGATCGCCAACATCGCCCCAACCCCGAAACGTGTCTTCAAGCGCTTATGCCACGATGAATGGGCCATGGAATTCATTCGTCTAACTTATAGACAAGCAGTGGTTCCGATCAAACGCGTGAAGCTTAGGAATCGGAACCGGTGAAACCTCGTCCAACCCGATGTCGGTATGGACGAAGCAGACGGGAAGCGTTGATCCCTGTGTCAGCTATCTTACCGATTCGCGGACGTATTGACGTTAGCGTGGCGTTTATCCTCAACGGGCAAAAGGGAGGGTCCCATGCCATGGGCCAATGGACACTCGACCGTGACCATGAGGAAGGGACGCCGCATCGG
>JBDGQN010000039.1:0-14524 GCA_042219055.1 Salinibacter sp.
AGAACACGCCCGCGTACTGGGCCGGATTCACGCCGAACATGGACGAGTACCGTCGTCTGCGGGCCCGCCTCTCCCAACACTCGACCGACGCGCTCCTGATGCCGGTGGGCAGCCGTCCGCCGGGCCATGGAGAGAACGGGAGCGGTCCGCTGGTCTACGATGTGAACGGGAACGTGGCCGAGTGGGCCCGAACCGACGAGGGCCTCCGGCCCGAAAACGCCTCGGCGCTCACGTTGAAGAATCCGAAGGCCGAAAGTGCCCCGGACGTGCCGCGCCGGATGACCGGGCTTCGGGTGGTGCTTGAGGAGTAGCCCGAGCCTCGATTCATACCGGTTTCGCTCTCAAGTAGCTTCCTGCACAGAACGGTGAAAAGACTTCGGAAGTCTCCGTGCGTCTTCCTATATGAGAGCGAATTCCGTATCACATGGGTGCAAGCTCGCCCTCCGACCGGATTTCCGACCGTCTCGACCAACTTGAAGACAACCGTGCGGTGACGGTTCTGTACGCCTGCGAGTCGGGGAGCCGAGCGTGGGGCTTTCCATCCGCGGACAGCGACTACGACGTGCGGTTCGTCTACGCCCATCCCCGCGACTGGTATCTGAGCATCGACCTGGAGCAGCGCGACGACACGATCGACCCGCCAATCGAGGACGACATTGACCTGCACGGGTGGGACTTCCGCAAGGCCCTTCAACTCTTCCGCACGACCAACCCCACGATTTTGGAATGGCTGCACTCGCCCATCGTCTACCGTGAGGAGGAGGCAGTACGGACTCGCTGGCACGATCTGATTCCGGACTACTACGCGCCCGGCGCCGTCGGCCCCGCCTACCGCGGCATGGCCCGGAGCGTCGCCGAGCAGAATCTCAGCGAAGAACCAATCCCGCACAAGGCCTATCTCTACGTCCTCCGCGCGCTCCTGGCCGTGCGCTGGGTGGAGCAGGACCGCGGCCCGGTCCCGGTCGAATTCGAGCGCCTGCTCGACGCGGTCGATCTGGGCGCTGACCTCCGCGTCGCCATCGACACCCTTCTCGACCAGAAGCGCACCGGCGCGGAGACAGAGGCCGGCCCTCGCCTCCCTGCGATTCACGACTTCATCGAGGCCGAGCTGGAGCGGCAGTCGGCCATGCACTTCCCCGAGCCGGAGACTCGTCCCGGCGTCGCGCCGCTCAACACCTTCTTCCGCGACGTGCTCGACCGCTTCTCCTCTCGCCCCTGAGCGCCTCGGCCGGATTCTCGTCACGGCATCTTCAACGCCCATTGGGCCGGTTTCTGGATCCTTCGCGGACGGCGCAGGTGTGATACATCCCCACTTATGACAAAGTGGCAGTAAACTGGCTGAGTGTTTTGCGTTGAGAATTGATCGTTTCAGAAGCGTACGGGGCTGAGTGCTTCCTGAAGGCGCCCGTCGTCCACAGAGGGCGATGATCGTGCTTCTGAACGCCCCCCCCCAACGCACAACGCAAAACGCATAACGCCCAACACAAAACTACATATGGATCGCGCCTCTATTCAGGAACGCTTCGGCATCGTCGGCAAGTCCGACATCATCAAGAACGTCATCGATCAGGCCCGCCAGGTGGCCGACACCGACATCACCGTGCTGCTCCAGGGCGAGAGCGGAGTTGGGAAAGAGCTCATCGCCCAGGTGCTGCACGAGCTGTCCATGCGCTGCCATGAGCAAATGGTGGTGGTCAACTGCGGCGCCATTCCGGAGGGGCTCATCGAAAGCGAACTCTTCGGGGCCGAGAAAGGGGCCTACACCGGGGCCGTAGAGGAGCGGGTCGGGTACTTTGAAGAGGCGGACGGCAGCACCATCTTCCTCGACGAGATCGGCGAGATGCCCCAGGAAGCGCAGGTGCGGCTGCTCCGCGTGCTCGAAACGGGACGGTTTACCCGCGTGGGGGCCTCCACGCAGCAGCAGGTCGACGTCCGCATCGTAGCGGCCACGAACAAGGACCTCGCCGAGGAGGTGCAGGAGGGCCGCTTCCGCAAAGACCTGTACTACCGCCTCAGCACCGTGCTCATCGACATCCCCCCGCTGCGGGAGCGGACGGCCGACATCCTGCCCATCTTCGAGACGTTTCTCCACGAGTTCGCACAGGAGTACAGTTCCTCCCTCAAACAGCTGACGGAGGACGCAAAAGAGCTCCTCGAAACGTACCGCTGGCCCGGCAACGTACGCGAGCTCCGCAACATTGCCGAGCAGGTGGCCGTGTTGATGCGGGACGACGAGGTGACAGCCGACGACCTGCGCCCGCTCCTGCGCGACATCGGCCAGGCGTCGTCCTCCACGGACCTGATGCGGGTGGAGGCCGAGGCGCAGAAGGCAGACAGAGAATCGGAGCCCGACCTTCGCCAGCATGAACCGCTGTACCGGGCCATGTTGGAGATGCGCATGGACATGCGTGACCTGAAGGAACAGATCGGCTCCCTCATGTCGAACGTCGGAGTCGTGGTGCCCCGCGAGGTGGCCGAGCGCGGGGACTTTCCCGGCGATTACGACGACTTCGTGGTGGTACGCAACGATGACGACGGAAACCGCCCGCGCCCCAATCCCGACCGGTCGGGCGGTGGCGAGGTCGACTCTATGATGCAGGACGTCGTCTACGAGGTGGACGAAGACGGCCCGGCTCGGCCCACGCCCCGCCGTGAGAAGCCCCCGCACACCCGGGAGTCCGATGCGCGCCCATCGGCTGAGGCCGAGGCGGAAATCGACCCCGCCCCCCCTACGGAGGAGCCGGAAGAACTACCGACCCTGGAGGAGGCGGAAAAGCAGCTCATCAGCCGCGCCCTGCAGCGATTCGACGGCAACCGCCGCAAGACGGCCGAGGCGCTCGGCATCAGCGAGCGCACCCTTTACCGCAAGCTCAACGACATCGACGAAGACCTGTAGAATTTCCGGGAGGATCCTCCCGCCCTGGTCGTGTACCTCCCCGTCCTCCTCCGCATGATCGATCTTCCTGACTTCTGGTTCTTCGACACGACTCCCCTCGGGGGACTTCTGCTTCCGCTGCTTCTTCTTCTCTGGATCGTGCTCGCCCTGACCGCGGGAAAAGTCGCCGCGGACCGAGGCCGAGGCTTTGCCCGATGGGTGTTGATTGCGGTCCTGATCACCCCCGTCCTCGCCCTGCCGCTGCTCTGGAGCCTGGGGCGCCTCGAGAGCCCCGGCTCCCATACCATGCCTCTGGGCTCAGAGGTCCGACTGTGCCCCACCTGCCGGGAGGTGGTGAGCGCAACGCCGTCGTACTGCTCCAACTGCGGGGCGGAGCTGCCGTCGGACGAGTAGTGGCCTTTGAACCCGGACTCACAGGAGGCAGGGACAATGGGACGCGGAGAATTTTTCTGGCACACAACACCCCGTCATGACAAACATCCGGAGCTTTCGTGATCTCGAAGTATACGAAGCTGCTATGGACGCGGCGATGGAGATCTTCGCAGTCACGAAGGAATTTCCGAAGACAGAGACATATTCGATGGTCGATCAAACTCGGCGCTCCTCTCGCTCCGTTTGCGTAAACCTGGGAGAGGCTCGGCGCCGATGACGGTCCGTCGACTTCTTTCGTGCGAAACTGGGCGACGCTGAAAGCAAGGCCGCCGAGACTCGCGTTTGGCTTGAGTTCGCGTACTGGTGCGGGTATCTAGAAGCGGACGTTGCGCGGAACCTAGGCCATCAGTACGATCAAATTGTCGTGCAACTCATTCATATGATCGCTAACGCCGAAGACTGGGCGATCCACGAATAGATAAAACACCCCAACTACGTGACGAGCGACAAGCCCCTTCTCCGTGTCCACCCTTCGCCGCGTCCCCGCGCCCCCCACTCTCCGCGTCGCCCAAGCACGGCGGGCCAACACCTCTTGTCCGTCCTGCTACTTCTCGTCGGATCAGTCAGCCTCTCCGGCTGCGCCTTCTACAGCTTCAGCGGGGCCAGCATTCCGTCCCACCTCGAAACGATCGCCGTCCCCATCGCCCAGGACAATACCTCGAACCCCCTCCCTAGCATGGGGGCCACGCTGACGGACCTGCTTACCGACCGGTTCGTCGATCGAACGAGCCTGTCGCTCACGACCGACGACGCGGCGGCCGACGCGGTCCTCACGGCCCGTATCCAGAAGTATACGAACCAGCCCACCGGCGTGAGTGGCGACGAGCGCGCGACCACGAACCAGATCACGATTCGGGTGCAGGTGCGTTACGTAGACCAGACGAAGGGGAAGGAGATGCTAAACCAGACCTTCAGCGGGTCTGCCAGCTACGACCCTGTCGAAGCGGGCCTCTCCGGCGAACGGCAGGCCGCCCGGAACGCCTTGCAAAACGTCGCCGACAACATCTTTAGCACGGCCACCTCGAACTGGTAACGCGCGGCGGGGCCAAGACCCTACTCGGCCTCGTCGAACAGGCCGGGAATGTCCACGAACCGCACCCCGTCGGCGTCCCCTACGATCATCTGGCCGGTGCCGCGCATCTGGGCCCCGCCGAACGTGCCGTCCTTCCGGAGCGCGTAGAACTTGACGCCGAAGTTGGGAGTGCCCTGGTCGTTGAGGAGGCGGGGCTGTTTCGTGTTCTCGGCGATGCGGCGACAGGCAAAGAGGCATGCCTCCTCGGGCGTGTCGCCCTCGCGCATCCGCTCCACGATGAGGTAGCTCGACAGGTTTTTGAGGTTGGCCTCTCCGCGGCCTGTAGACCCCGCCGCCCCCACGTCATTGTCGGCGTACAGGCCCGCGCCCACGACCGAGGTGTCTGCCACTCGTCCCGGCACCTTAAAGAAGAGTCCACTGGTGGTGGTCACGGAGCCGATGTTGCCGTTCGGCGCCAGGGCAGAGCAGTGGATGGTGCCATAGTGGCGCTGCACCTCGCGGAGCTTGGCCCCCAGGGCCTCGTTCTTCAGGCTGTCGGGCCGCAGGTAGTCGTCGTCGTCCGACAGATTCTCCTTCCACTTCAGCCAGATCTTGCGAGCCCGCTCGGTGAGGAGATCCTTCGTCTCGAATCCGTGCATCGTGGCGAACTCTTTGGCCCCTTCTCCCACCAGACGCACGTGATCGGTCCGCTCCATCACCGTGCGTGCCACCTGCGAGGGCACCGGAATGTCTTCGAGGACGGCCACCGCGCCGGCCCGGTGCGTTTTGCCCTCCACGACGCCGGCCTCCAACTGCACGGTGCCCTCGGCGTTCGGAATGCCGCCGTACCCCACCGTGATGTCTTCCGGATCCCGCTCGACGATGTTGACGCCGTCGATGACGGCCTCCAGGGCCTCGCCGTCATCGGCCATCACCTGGAGGGCCCGTTCGGCGGCCGGTTCGCCGTTGTCGCTCGCCACCACGAGGGGCCCCCCGTCGGCTCCGCTGTCGAACGACGGCGGATCGGCCTGGGTGGCCTGGGGGAGGAGCGCGGCGCCGGCGCCGGTCAGGGCAGCCTGCTTGAGGAACGTGCGACGCGAGGACGCAGAGGAGGACGAATCATCGGACATGGTGCAAACACATTGGTGGGAAAGAAGCGGGACGGGTTCCAGCCCCCGACACTCCCGCAGTTTGACGTGTCTGAGAATGTAGGAAAGAGTCCCCCGGAAATGAAACGCCCCGGCGTCGTCGCGAGAAAATCAGTACATGGCCGAGGCGCGGGCGTCGTGGCGGCGGGCATACTCCACCATCGCCGGGGCGTAGTCCGGCAGGGACGGGCATTCGATCCCCGTGCCGTCGAGGGCGGCCCGCGTGTGGACGGCATCGTAGTGGGAGTGGTGGTCGAAGTAGTCGATGAGTTCCGGTGCAATGCCGAGGGCCCGTCCCAGCCCCGAGGCCATCAGTGCCCGGGCCACGCCCGATGGGACCGGCACGTACGCCACGCGCTTGTCCAACAGGTCGGCAAACAGCTCCATGATGGCTTGGGCTGTAAGGGGGTGTGGATCGGTGAGATGGAAGACCGTGCCCTCGTGTCCCTCAGTCCCGAGCAGATGCACCATCGCGTCAATCACGAAGTCGACCGGTACCATGTTGACCGGCTCGGTGCCCGAGCCCACGCGGGTCATGAGGCTATACCTCGGCAACTTCCGAAGAGCATTCAGCACGAAGTATGGCCCGTCGAACTTGTCCGTCTCGCCCGTTTCCGAGTCCCCCACCACGATGCTTGGTCGGAAAATGAGCGTCGGAACCTCGTCCATGTGGTCCTGCACAATCACCTCGGCGTGGTACTTCGTCTCCTCGTAGAAATTCTTGAATCCGGCCTCGTGAACCAACTCGTCCTCGTAGATGGTGCCGGTGCGCTTCCCCGATACGTAGGCGGAACTGACGTATCCGAAGCGCTCAAGATTGGGACTCCGTGCGAGCAGGTCGAGCACGTGCCGCGTGCCGTCGACGTTGATCCGCCACCCCACCTCCCGCGGAATCGTGAGGTCGTACACCGCAGCGAGGTGAATTGCCTGCGTCATCCGGTCGGCCACCTCGTCGTAGCGGCCGCCCAGGGCCAGATCCGGCTCCGTGATGTCGCCGGGCAGCACCTCCGCCCGGTCGGTCAGATCGAGGTCGGCGAGGAGAGCCCGGGTACGGTCCTCAAATTTCGGCTGGACGAGCAGCAGGTACTCGGACGCGGGCCGCGCGACGGCCAGGGCGCGAAGAAGACGTGTACCCAAAAAGCCGGGCACGCCGGTAAGGAACAGCATAGGCGTATTGGGACACAATCGAACGACGAATCGAACAACGAAGACGGGTAGAGATGGTATGCGCTGATGCCCCGGAGGTGCCGCCCCGGAACAGTTTTCTCGTTGCTCCGTGCGCCCCGCAGCTTAAATTTCGTATTGGCCAATCTCGCTGCTGAGCCTCCGACGCTACATTCCCGGTAGCGGCCACCGTCCGAGGCGTGCAACTGGGCTCGTAAGCCCTTCCACGGCGCCTCGGCTAGAGGTCTCACCATGCCACGTCCTGCGTCGGTCTTCCGCGACCCGAGATGGCTGCCTCCCCGCCCTCCCCCCGACCAGACGGACGCCAGGCACAAGACGCCAGGCACAACGAGCGTACCCCCTCACCCGTGCTCTCGAACGACCCTATCCCCACCTTTGCACGCTTCCGACGACTGTGCCGCTGAGAAGGGAGCCCGGCTCCAGAAGATCTATCTCGTTCTGAGCTATCTCTATCTGCTGCCCTGGTTTGCCCGCCACTGCGTGCGGTGTGAGCTTCCGCTCCGACCGTTCCTCGACGTCAATCCGGAGCTTCCGCTCGGCGGCCTGCCTATTGCTTCGAAGCTCTCGCGCTATGGCAGTGACCCGCCCTACCTGCCCAGCCTGACGGTCGACGCCACCACTCCCCGGTCCTCCATCGCTGACTTCGCGGCCACCCACTCGTTTCCCCTCGTCGTAAAGCCGCTCTTCGGCGCCCACAGCCGTGACATCCGCAAGGTGTCCGCCCTCGACGACATCGTCGAGGCGGCGTCCGACGAGGCAATGATCGTGCAGCCTTACGTGGACGCGCCGAAGGAGTACGGGATCAACATTGGTCGCGTCGGCCCCCGCGTTAAGATTTACGGCTTGACCGAAGTCACGCTACGATCGGTCTGGGGCAACGGGAAGCAGTGTCTGTCCGCACTGGCCGCGCAGAAGTACGGCCCCGAGGCCGCCGAAGGGCTGGAGCACGGCGACTGGGTCCCGCCGGAGGGCCGTCGCGTCCCCCTGCAGGTGGCCGCGGACGCCGGACGGGGAAGTTCGTTCCACGATGTTACCGACCAAGTCACGCCTACCCTTCGGGCCGCCTGCCAGTCGGCCGCCGACGAGATTGGCCTCCGCTTCGGGCGATTCGACGTGCGGGCCGACTCCCTGGAGGCTCTCCAGGACGGCAACTTTTTCATCCTAGAGGTGAACGGCTCTCCCTCGATGGACCTCACGCTCTACGACGAGCAGTACGGGCTGAACGGCACCATCGAGCGACTCCGCGCCCACTGGAGCCAGTTCTTCCATCAGGCACAGCCGCGCCAGTCCCCCGCCCCCAACACCTGGCGCCTCTTGTCCACGCTCCTGTGGTTCGTCCTCGCGCCCCGAGAGTGCGCCGCCTCATTCCGGCACGAAGTCGATGATGGTGAACTCACTCCGGGTGCCTAATCGAAACGGAGGCCCCCACGTCGCCGAGCCCTGGCTGACGTGAACCATCGTCTGATCGTACCAGCGGGTGCCTTCGACCTGGGGAAATTCAAGGTAGGCGAG
Organism: Salinibacter sp.; assembly: GCA_042219055.1. Classification (GTDB taxonomy): domain Bacteria; phylum Bacteroidota; class Rhodothermia; order Rhodothermales; family Salinibacteraceae; genus Salinibacter. Next base: position 8,186 of record JBDGQN010000039.1, read on the forward strand.
CAGCCCGAGCGGCCAGACCTGCCCGTTGTGCACGTGCCCGCAGAGGATCGCGTCGGGGGTTGCTGCGAGCAGACCTTCCAATCCCTCGGGCTTGTGCTTGAGCACCACGCGGGGCCGCTTCGTCTCCCGAAAGGCCTCCACGAGCTCGTCGCGCCGGTCGTCCGTCGTCTCGTATCCCACCCCGAGCAGGCTCATCGCCTCGGTCTCGTGGACCGCGCCTTCCAGGGGCACCGCCCCAAGGTCCCGCAGCGCGTCGAGCAGTGCGGCCCGCTCGGTGTAGCTGTCGTGGTTGCCGGAAACGAAGTAGACCGGCACGTCGAACTGTTGCAGCGGGGCCACCAGTTCGGGCTCAACCGGCTCCATTCCGTCCAGTAGGTCCCCGGTAATGACGACGGCGTCCGGCCGGTAGTGCCGCGTCTTCCGGACGATGCGTGCCAGGTCGTTTTTCGACCAGATGTCACCAACGTGCATGTCGGTGAGCTGGAGCAGGCGGAGGGGCTGCTCGTACTCGCCTTCAACCCGACGGTAGCGGGGCCGGGGATGGCGAGCCCGCAAGAACCCCACCCCGCCGAGCACGAGGGCTGAGAGCCACGCCGTGCCGTCGCCGATGAGGAACCCGGCCTGAGCCAGCACGAACTGACCGGCAAACGCGAGCCCGGCTAGGAATGCCACGCCCGACCATAAGAACGCTGTGCGCACCAGCAGTCGCGTAAGCCGATTTCGAGGCGCCTTGATGAGGGCGTACCCGAGCGCCGTGACGGCACAGAGCGAGGCAATGATGAAATCCCCCCATGCCGGCTGCGTGCACTGAATCAGGGTGTAGTGAAGCCCGACGAACAGGCTTCCCACCACGATCGCGATTTGGCCGAAGACGGTGATGCCGGGCATGACGTCGGACGCTTGACAAGAGGGAAAATTGTGCGAAAGAACAGTAGCACTCGTAAAGAATAACCGAACGGTCGCCCCGAATCATCACGGATCCATTTAGGACTTGCCGAAATTTGCTTTTTCCGGGTGCGTCTCACGTCCCTGTCCCCCCTCCTTCCGTTTCGGGAGGATGGGTCGCCGCTTCTCCTTCGCGTTGATCCTGCGGGCGGCAACGGAGGGCCTCCAGAAGTCCGCCGCCGTACGTCTCCTGGTCTACTTTTGGGAACGTTTCGAACTCCGTCCCCAACTGGACGAGTAGAGCGTTTGTTTTTCGTCGTCACGAGGGAGGAGAAGAGCAACGAGGAGGATCGAAATGGGAGAGCTGAGCGCAAGAGCCGCCGTGTCCAGTTCCATTTCATTTCCTACGCGTCAATAAGGGAAACGAGGGAGGCCTTCTCTTTCAATCAAGTGGAGGTGCAGGGTTATCGCATCTGTCAGACAATTCCTCTGCCCGGGGTTGCGGTGGGTCCCGGTCGCCGAACGGGTCCCAAAAGCGTTCAGGACGGCGAACCGGAGCTCCATGGGGGGTGCGAGCCTTGATTTCGGTAGAGCGTTGCGTTCGAAAGTCGGAATGTCATCGTGCGATCGGAACGACACACTCTCGTCAACAGCTTCGATAGCCCTGGGGCCCCAAACGGCGGTGGCACGCTCGGGAACCATTGTCCGGGCGGGCGTCTACCAAGCGTCTGCGCATGTTCATCGTTTTCCGCAGTGACTCCCGTTTCCGCGCCATCGACCCGTCGCCCCACCGCGTCGAGAACGCTCCGGTGACTGCCACCGTGGACCTGTCGGCCATTCGTCACAATGCTCAGGTGCTCCAGCGACGGGCTGGGGACGCCGAACTGATGGCAATCATCAAGGCGGACGCATACGGACACGGGATGTTGCCCGTGGCCCGCGTGCTCGCCGAGGCAGGCATTCACTACTTCGGCGTGGCGCGACTGGCGGAAGGCATTCAGCTCCGTGAAGAGGGCCATTCCGCCCGCATCCTTGTACTTGGGGCGCCCGTCCCCGCTCGTGTGCCCCAGTACGTGCACTACGACCTCGACCTTACAGTCCCCTCGGCCGACGTCGCAGCAGCGGTCATGCGCCACGCCCGCCCAGACGCATCGGTCCGGGCGCAGGTACTCGTCGATACGGGCATGGGACGCCTCGGACTGTCCCCTGAGGATGCTCCGGCCGTCGTGTCGCGACTGGCCGAACCCCCCGGGGTCACTCTTGCAGGCCTCTGGACCCACTTCGCAACGGCCGACGCACCCGGGAGCACATTCGCCGAAACGCAGCTCGACCGCTTCAAAGCCGTGGTCGACAAAATCGACGTGCCCCTCCAGCACGTGCACGCGGCCAACACCGGAGCCCTCTTGACGATTGGGGAACCGTCCTACGATTTCTCGCCCTCTCTCGTGCGGAGCGGCATCGCGCTGTACGGGCTAGCGGCCACGTCGGATCTGGGCACTCGTCTCGATCTCCGCCCCGCCATGCAACTGACGGCGCGCGTGACTCAGCTCAAAACGGTCTCCGCGGGCACGCCCATTTCGTACGGCGCGCACTGGCAGGCCTCCCAGCGAACCCGAATCGCTACGCTGGGCGTGGGCTACGGCGACGGCTACCCGCGCCTCTGCTCGGGCCGTGCCTCTGTGCATCTCGGGGGCACCTCTTGCCCCGTGGTGGGCACGATCTGCATGGACATGTGTATGGTGAATCTTGGCCCGCCGGACCGGGCTCCGGCCAGCCACGTAGAGGTGGGCGACGAAGCCCTCCTTTTCGGTCCCTCCGGCCCCACCGTCTACGACGTGGCTCAATGGAGCGATACGATCCCGTACGAAATTTGCGCGGGCGTCTCGCCCCGCGTGCCCCGGCGCCACGTCGCAACCAGCGACGGCTCCGAGACCGTGTCCGCCGCACCGCGCCCCCGGAAATCTGAACGATAGACAACATCGTTACGTTAATACGCCGGACTGTAAAGAACCCTCTGCATCCTGCCATGTGGCTCTCGCATAGAAATCAAAGTCGCGTTCAATGATTTCTTCTATGCCCGGTCGACTGGCAGTACATACTTTTTGCGTTCATTCACTAACTTCCGCTTTTACCAATGCCGATTACTGCTGACCCTAGTGACATTGACATTCTCGTGGTTGACGACGAGAAGGATGTTGTCGAAGTCGTCGGTCACTTCCTCGAGGAAGAGGGATACACCGTACACACCGCCTTCGACGGGGAAGAGGCCCTCGAGAAGGCCTCGGGGAAAATGGACCTGATCGTTCTCGACATCATGCTTCCCGGCGTGGACGGGTACGAAGTATGCAAGGAGCTCCGCTCCCGAGTCGAAACCGAGGAAATCCCAATCGTCTTCCTCAGCGCGAAGACGGAGGAGGAAGATCAAATTGAGGGACTGATGCTCGGCGGGGACGACTACCTGACCAAGCCGGTCTCGCCGCAGGTGCTCGTGGCCCACGTGAAGGCTGTGCTGCGCCGGTCCGGCGTCGAGGAAAGCAGCATTCTCGAGGTCGACGGTCTCAAAATCTATGAAGACGAGTACCGCGCCGAGCTCAATGGCGAGGACCTCGGCCTGACGCTCACGGAGTTCGAATTGCTCCGCTATCTCGTGCGCCACCCCCGTAAGGCGTTTACCCGCCAGCAGCTGCTCGAAACCATCTGGAAGGACGCAATGATGGTCACCGAACGTACGGTGGACGCCCACATCAAGAATCTGCGAGAGAAGCTGGGCGACTTTGCGAAACACATCCAAACGGTCCGCGGCGTGGGGTACCGGTTCGTGCAGGAGGAAGAGTCGGCTGAAGCCTAGGTGTTTCTTCACTGAGCCCGCGCACTGATCTGCGGGAGTCGTCGTTCACCTGCACTGTATGTCTTTTTTCCGGTCGATTTGGGACTATCTTCTCCCGCGCCGGGCCGCGACCCAGACCTGGATGGTCCTCACGTTTGCCCTGTTCGTGGGGATGGCCGTCGTGGGTGTCGGGCTCTACGTGGTGCTCGTCCTGCGGGGCGAGATGCGGACGGCCATGCAGCAGACGCTGCGCGAACAGGCCGACCGCATTGCCGTGCAGGTGACCCAGGAGCCGGATCCCGCCCGTCGGCACCGGATCGTGGAGAATCTCACGGAGCTGAGCAAGTTGAATGTTGCGCTCGTCACGCCCGACACGACCTACCGCCCCACAGCCCAGACGTCCCAGTCCCTTCCGGCCGACACCCTGATTGACGTGTCGGCCCTTCAGACCCTCGAGGCCGAAACGGCTCGGTTCGCGCACGTTCGGGATGCTGAGAACCGGCTCTTTTTTGTCGCCACCCTCTACCGCCCGGCCTCAAACCTGATTGTACAGGTGGGGCAGCCCCCCCCTCCTCTGTACAACCTTGCCCGACGGTCGCAGGTGGTGCTCATCCTGGGCATGGTGCTGGCCCTCGTGCTGGCCCTCATCGGCAGCTTCATCGCTGCCTACCAGGTGACGACCCCACTCACCCGCATCAGCGAGACAGCTCGCCGAGTGGCCGACGGAAACTTCGCAGGGAAAATCCGCGTCGAGTCCCGCGCAGCGGAGTTTCAGGACCTCGCCGACAGCCTCAACCGCGCCTCCGACGCGTTCCGCAAAAAGATCGAGGAACTGGAACGCATGACACGGCTGCAAAGCGAGTTCATCGGCAACGTCTCCCACGAGGTCCGCAACCCCATCTTCTCCATCAGCGGCTATCTGGAGGCTCTCGGCACCCCGGGGCTCAGCGACGACCAGCGGAAAATGTACGCCGAAAAGGCCCTCACCAACCTGAACCGGCTTGAAAACCTCTTCAACGATCTCATCGACATTGCCCGGCTCGAATACCGGGAAGACCTTATCAACCGGTCGGTCTTTGACCTGAAGGACCTGGTCAACGAGGTGACCGAGATGCTCCGGCCGAAGGCAGAGGAGAAAGACCTCGACCTCCAGGCCGACGTGCCTCGCTTTTTCGTCTACGCCGACCGCTCTCGCATTCGTCAGGTACTGAGGAACCTCATCGAGAACGGCATCGCCTACACGAGCAGCGGATCGGTGCGGTGCCGCGTGCAGCGGCGCCTCGACAAGGTCCGCATCGAGGTTGTCGACACCGGGCAGGGCATCGACGAGGATCACCTCGATCGTATTTTCGAGCGCTTCTACCGGGTGGACCCGGACCGCTCGCGTGAGAGCGGGGGCACTGGGCTCGGCCTCAGCATCGTCAAGCAAATCCTTCAGGCCCACGGCGAGGACATCCACGTCGAGAGCACAAAGGACCGTGGCACCCGGTTCTGGTTTGAACTGCCCTACGAGTCGGAGCCGGAGCCGAAAGCCGTGGAGGCGTAGCAATGGCAGCGTAACATAGGTCGCAGCCTGCGGAACCGAGGTTTTGTCCTATCGAGGACCCGGGAAAACGGTAGACACGGGAAGCGAAGAGGACTTTGTTTCGTCGCGTCGCCTTGTCTCCACGCCCCTACGTCAAGCCGAACGAAACGCCGACGCGTACGGCCGAAACGTGGGGGCGTACTGCTTTTGACGTGACAGCGGACGCCGGACTGCCGACTGCGAAAAAACGGCTCCGCGAAGGAACCGTCCCCTCTCCTCCACTCGCCCGTTCTCTTCCACGCCCATTCTCCTATCATCTTCGCGCGAGAACCTTTCCCGTGGCGTGGAAATTCCATATACTGGAAGTCCTGGGAAATTGGAGGAGACTGAGACGCTGAAAATTTCTGGATATCCTTCGCCCGGAAGCGCTTCCGACCGGCGGAGTTGCCAGTACACTCCAGGGTTCCCCCTCCCGGGGACGGCCGCCTCGCCCCGGGCTGCTTCGAATCGCGCCGACGCATTGTAGATGGCTTCCACCAATGGCTGATCCCGAGATGTCAAATACGAACGACACCGACCTCGACGCTCAGTACGAGTCTTCGGACGCCCCCCAGACCGAAACGCCGGACCACCCTGACGCGGAAGCGGCCGTGGAGACGACTGAGAAGTCCCCCCCGGCCGCGAAACTGATGCGTGGGGACGGCCACGCTGCCCTTCCCCAAGTCCCATCCCTTGAGTCGGACGGGTCGATTGACGTCGCTGAGATGACCCCCTCCGACTTCGAGGCCGACGAACTGCGTCAGCGCCTGCGGACGATGATGCTCTCGCGGCGACTCGACGAAAAGATGATGACGTTGATCAAGCAGGGCAAGGGGCACTTCCACATCGGGTGCGCCGGGCACGAGGCCGTGCAGTCGGCCATCGGTCGGTACTCGCGTCCCGGGGAGGGACCCGGTCACGACTGGTTCTGCTTCTACTATCGGGACCTGTGCATGGCGCTCTCGCTGGGCATGACGCCTCGTGAGGCCCTTCTGGCCCACCTTGCGAAGGCCGATGACCCCAACTCCGGCGGACGGCAGATGCCGGAGCACTTCGGGCTCAA
>JBDGQN010000004.1:0-20541 GCA_042219055.1 Salinibacter sp.
CTCACTAACCCACCAACTCACTAACCCACCAACTCACTAACCCACCAACTCACTAACCCACCAACTCACTACCCAACCTCCCCAATCGTGTACGTTGCCTCCGCCCGATCGCACGGCCCCCCCACCGGCGGATTCGGCTTTCGAACGGTCACTTCCACCCCCTCCACGTCGGGATAGGTGTCGAGAACCGTCTGGGCGATGCGGTACGCCAGCTTCTCAATCAGGTAGAAGTTGTTCTCCGTGACTAGCGCCCGGACGAACTCGTAGACCTTCTCGTAGTTGACCGTCCGTGTCAGGTCGTCGTGCAGGGCCGCATCCTCGAAGTCGAGCCCCACACTCACGTCCACCTCGTACCGCCCGCCCACGCGATGCTCCTCCTGCATAACCCCGTGGTGGCCGTAGAACACGGCATTGACGAGGCGCACGGTGCCAGTGGTGGATCGGTCGGCAAACGGCCCCTCTGCGGAACCAGTGTCGGATTCGGGCTCGGGCATAGATCCAATCGTGTACAATGACCCACTCTGATCGATGGAGCGGAAGAGATCCTCTCGCTGATCGCTATGCCAACTGCTTGTCGAGCGGCACCAGCTTGGGAATAGCGGCGAGCTCACGGAAGGAGCGCGCCCGTTCGGTGATGGCCGTCGGGGCCAGGTCGAGCAGACGATCCGGGCCGTACCGTTCTACGACGTAGGAGGCCATAACGCTTCCGTAGATGACCCCGCGGCGGAGGGCGGATTCGTCAAGATGGCCCGTCCGATGGAGGTGCCCCGCCAGCCCGCCGGCAAAGGCGTCGCCGGCCCCCGTCGGATCCTGAATGTCTTCGAGCGGATATGCGGGGGCGCTGAAGACCGAATCGTCGGTGAAGAGCAAGGCCCCGTGTTCGCCCTTCTTGATGATGAGAATGTCGGGACCCATGTCTCGGATCAATCCCGCTGCGCGGACGAGGTTCGGCTCGTCGGCCAGCTCGCGCGCTTCCGCGTCGTTGATGACGAAGCAATCGACTCGTGAGAGGGTCGTCTGGAGGCTGTCCGGCGTGTTCTCGATCCAGTAGTTCATCGTGTCGGCGATCACGAACTCCGGATCGGTCACCTGGTCGAGCACGTCCCGCTGAATGCCCGGCTCCAGGTTGCCGAGGCACACGATGTTGCTATCGAGGTAGGATTCAGGAATCTCCGGCTCGAACGAGGCGAGGGCGTTGAGCTGCGTGTCGAGCGTGTCCCGCTCGTTCATGTCGTAGTGGTACTGGCCATGCCAGAAGAACGTCTTCTCGTCCTCATCAACTTCGAGGCCCTCCAGGTCGACCCCACCGTCGGCGAGCATCTGGCGGTACTCGTCGGGGAAATCGTGGCCGACGACCCCGACCAGACGGACGTCTTCGCAGAAGGGGCGTGCGGCGAGGGTTAAGTAGGAGGCACTGCCGCCCAGCACCCGTTCGGCGGAACCGAACGGGGTGTCGATCGAATCAAAGGCAACAGTGCCAACGGCAAGGATACTCACGGGCAAACGGAAGGAGTTCTGGAAGAGTCATGAACGGAGCGAAGGTAACCAACCGGGCGCACACTCAACACGCCCCGCGTAAGAATTCTATGACAAGGTAACAGGTTCCTCCCCCCCCGGATCTGACCCGTCCTGAATGAACGTTTCTGACCCACCCTGCATGAACGTTCTCGCCTCCGTCGAAACTCTTCGCCCGTCCGGCCTGCGCCCGACCGGCTGGAACGTCGAAGTGCATAGACTTTTTCGCTGAAAGCCCTTACCTTTCCAGGCATCAGTAGAACGGCACCGACTGGTAATCGTGTGCCGTGCCTGATCGGGTCCCGACCACCGTCGGGGGACGATCGGCACGGTCCTGCTCTGTCACAATGCTTTCTCCGGCGTGGACTCTCTTGTCTCCCCGTCAACGAGATCCCCAGGCCCCGTCTGGACCGCACTGGGAACGGTCCTTTTCGTCTGTTCGATGACAGCCCTTCTTCGTCCGTCCCCGGCGCAGGCGCAGGACGAAGCCTCGCCGACCCGAATTGAGTTTTTGAAATACGGCTCGAAGGCCACGACAGTCGCCGTGAGTGGAAATGGGACTTACATCGCCATCGGGGCCCGCGACGTGCCCACTGGTGGGAGTCGGGCTGTGCTCTGGAATCGGGTTACGCAGGAGCCGGTGTGGACGGCGTCCTACTCCACGAATGAGGCCCCTCGTGTGGCTCTCGACAGCACCGGCACCCGCACAGCGGTCGCTACTCCCCGGACGGGCGTCACGATCTGGCACCTCGACAGCAGCCGGACGACTCTCACCCAGGCCCCGTCCGGGCCGGTTCACGAACTCGCCTTCGGCCCCCGTGGGATCCTCGGGCTCGGCGGCAGCCTGCGGCAGGGCGGCACCGCTCGCGTTTGGCCCAACGGTCTGTCCCGCACCCCTTCGGATCTAGAAACGACCGGTCCCATCCGAAGCATCGCCTTCAGTGCGACAACGCCCAAGGTCCTCCTGTCGAGCAACGACACGCACGTGACACTCTGGAACTACCGGTTCAACACCACCAAGCGAATCGACGTCTACGACCGGTGCAGGGGGCTCGTGCGACAGGTAGAGATGCCGACCCGTCCGACGTTCTTTTACGTCATCACCAGACGAAGGGCGGAGTGCGATCCGGATTATTTGTGTACCATCCGTCTCGAAGACAAGACAGTCATCGATCGGTTCCGGCGAAAGAACATCAGCAACGTCGAGCACATCCGCGACGGGCTTGTGGCCTTCAGTCGGGGACGGTACGTGTACACCTTGGACTTGCAACGTCGAAAAGAGCAGATCGTCTTCACCTCGGAGAATAAGGTCCACGATCTCTCGTACGCGGCGGGCCACCTGGTCGTCGCTAACTCTAACGTCGTCGTGCTCGACTTGTAGCATTCTTCCAATGCGGCGGATTCTATTTGTTTTTCTGGACGGCGTCGGGCTGGGGCCGGGGGGGGCCGAAAATCCCTTCTCTGCGCACGAGCACGAGGCATTGCGGCGGTTAAGCGGCGGGGCCCCGTGGACGCAGGCGCTCTCCCCCCTCATGGAGGACCGCCACCTCGCCCGTTCCCTCGACGCCACCCTCGGGGTGGAGGGCCTGCCACAGAGCGGCACCGGACAGGCCACGCTCTTCACCGGCGTGAACTGCGCCGAGCGGGTCGGCCGTCACTTCGGCCCTTTCCCCCACTCCGCCACCTACGAGGTGCTAGACGGCGAAAACCTCTTTCACCGTGTGCAGGCCCTTGCCCCCAGCGCCGAGCCGGCGGCGTTCGCTAACGCCTTTCCGCCCCAGTTCTTCGAGGCGTCGTCCCGGCGGTGGACCGTCACGACCCGCTGCTGCGTAGGGGCCGGCGTGCCCCTTCGGGACCTCGACACCCTGCGGGCCCACCGGGCCGTGGCCGCCGACCTCACGGCCGATGCCTGGCGCGAGGCCCTCCAGCTCGACGTGGCGTCCCGGGCCGCGACCGAGGCAGCCGAGGATCTCGTGAGCACCCACCGGACCCATCGGCTCACGTTGTTCGAGTACTTCCAGACCGACAAAGTGGGCCATGGACGGAGCGACCTCGGAGTTGATCGGCTCCTACAACGGCTGAATCAATTTCTCGGGCGGCTGCTCGAACTGATGGACCCGGCCCGGGAAACGCTCCTCGTCACCAGCGACCACGGAAATCTGGAGGACACGACCCACACGCAACACACTCGCCACCCGGTGCCTCTCTTCGTCCGCGGCTGGGCCGCGCCCCACTTCGCCGAGGCCGCCGCCCTGACAGACGTGACGCCCGGCATTGTCGACGCCCTCCGGACCGACGTCGAGGCGGGTTGACCGGACGCTCAGTTGTCGGAAGAGGGCGAGGACGATGCTCCCGTGACCTCCGCCACCAGACGATCGGCGTCGTACACCGTTCGAAGCGCCTCTAGAATGCCCCGCACGTCCACTGCCACCGCGCGGGCCGAGTGGGTTCGGAAGAGATACTCGTTGGGAAGCCCCTCCATGTTGCTGTCAAAGACGACCCCGACGAGTTCGAGATCCTTGTTGAGAAGCGGTGAGCCCGAGCTTCCCCCCGAGATGTCGACGGTCGATACGAGGTTGAGCGGGGTGCCGAGATCCAATGAATCGGCGGCGGTACTCCACTTCGGCGGGAGCGACCAGGCCTCCTGGTTGTGCGAATGGTAGCGGTCGTAGAGGCCGAAGAACTGGGTAAACGGTGGGGCCGTCGTTCCATTGTAGCGATACCCTTTCACGCGCCCGTCGGAGAGGCGGAGCGAACCGGTGGCGTCCGGGGGAAAGTGTGTCCCATAGATCGCAAATCGGGCCCGGGAAAGCCGCGCACTCAACCTTCGCTCGGACTGCCGAACGTCCTGTATTTGGCGGGTGACATTCAGATACATGGGCGCAAGTGCCTCGATAACGGGCACCGACGGATCGTTGCTCTGGCGGTAGCCCTCGTCGAGCAGTTTGAGGAACGCTGTGGAGTCGAGGAGCGCACTCTTCTCTACGAGCCGGGTGGCCAACTCCTCCGGGGTGCGCGACGTGAAGAGCCGCTGGACTGTGGGATGGTCGGCTCCGTAGGCCTCTCGGATCTCCCTGAATTGCGCCAACAGAACCTTCTTTTCGAGGCCGGGGGGCCAGTCGGTGATCTTCTCCGCATCCTCTCGAATGCTTTCTATCCGATCGGGCGGAGCCCCGCGGGTGCGGAGAAAGTCGTAGTAGTACCCGTGGAGCGCCCGCACCAGAATCCGGGACCCGAGCTTCAGGTTGGAGAAGGTGGTGAAGGCGCTCGCCTTGTCCGCGATGATGGCCTTCGATTGCTGCAGGCGATCAATCTGGCTTATGATCGTTCCATACCGCTGTCGCAGCGAATCGACGGCCTGAATGGAATCCTGAAGTGCCTGTATGGCTGCCCCCCGCCGGGCCAGCAGGTACGGATCTTGAAGCCCCCGAAGCTGCCCCTGCTTCCCCTTAATGGTATTCCGAATTGAAAAGTATGTATTCCGAAGGTCGTAGCGCTTAGCCGAGTCCGGGTGCGCGGTGATGTACTCGCCCATGACCTGGCGCCGCTTCCGAAGCGTCTCCAGGCGATTGGGAAGCTGATGGTTCCGCAGATATTTGAGCTGCGAGACCATCTTGAAGCGACTGGTAGACTGCGGGTGGCCCACGGCGAATACAGGGTCCTGGGGCCGAGCGCCCTCCTCCGCCCAGGAAAAGTAGTGCTCCGGCTGCAAAGGCTTCCCGTCGGACCCGTAGACCCGAAAGAAGGCCACATCCAGCGCGTACCGGGGATAGGTAAAGTTGTCCGCCGCTCCTCCGAAGTATCCGAGTTGGAGGCTGGGCACCATCACGAGCCGGACATCCCGATAGCGACGGTACGTGTAGGCTGTGTACCGGGTCCCCCGGTACGTCGGCTGAATCTTTACCCGCAGCGCGCTGTCCCGCTCGGTCACCTTCGCGGTCATCTTCTCCTCCAAGACCGACACGCGCTCCGTTCGCGCCGATGCCGGGGCCCGACGTCCGCGGCGAAGGCCGTCAAATACGCGCTGGGTCACGTCCTCGACTTTCACAAGCTGGTCGACGTGAAGAGACTGGGCACGGCGTTCCTCGCCCTGCGTCTCAGCATAAAATCCATTCTCCAAAAGCGACTCCCCCTTCCGACTGACATCCGTAACGTAGTCTCGGGCGCAGTGGTGATTCGTCATCACGAGGCCGCGGGAAGACACAAAGGAGGCGGAGCACCCGTCCCCAAACTGCAGCGTCCCCCGTTTCAACTTGGTGAGCCATTCCTCGTCGGGCGTCACGCCGTATCGCTCGCGGAGGTACTTAGTGGGCGGAGTCGCAAACGTCCACATGCGCCCCCGATCAAAGCGTTGGGCCTGGACAGTGTCGTAGCCCACCGGGATCGACACCGTTGGACCCATGGGAATCGAGCCCCGAAGATCCTCGAGACCAGAAGCCTTCTGAAGGGTGTCTTCCGCACCAGCTCCGGTATCGGACCGCTCCACCACAGGTACCGAGACCGTCTCGCTGCCCCCACACCCCACGAAGAGACCAATTCCGAGTAGGATGACGACGAGACTCCGGATGGGCGTGCGCATGCGAACAAAACAAAGCTCGAAAACCACGAAGGAGGAGTGGACCCAGACGAATGCTTACCTGCTGGGCTCGGACGGACCCGAACTACTGCCGGCCAACTCGTCGACCAGGCGATCCGCCCCGTAGACGGAGCGGAGGCTCTCGCGCAGGCCCCGAAGATCGACCGCCACGGTGCGCATCCGCTCGGGAAGGAAGAGGTACTCGCCCGCGACGGCCTGGATGTTGGGGCCGGCGACGACGCCGACGATTTCGAGGTATTTGTTGAGGAGCGGCGCGCCCCGAGTCGCGGCCACCGGGTCGGTGGATGCCGCCAGGGTGAGCGGGGTCGACCGGTCCAGTCCAGAGACGACTCGGTCGCTTTGCCCCCCGATCGGCGTGGGGGCGGCCTGTTTCCACCGGGCGGGAAGGACCCAGGCGCCCTCCTTTTCAACGGCGCGACTCCGGCCGTAGAGCCCGTAGAACGTGGTGAATGGAGGCGTCCTGGTCCCATTGTAGGAATAGCCGAGTACGCGTCCATCCGTCAATCGGGGGGTCCGCTGTTGCGCGCGTACCACCGGCGTCGACTGCACGGCCTGCCGGGCTCGGGCGAGGCGTCGGGTGAGTCGACGTTCCGCACGAGAGAGTCGGCCCCATGTTTGGTAGAATGAACGGGCCCGAGGAACGACCAGGTCGAGAAGGGCGGCGGCCGGATCGTCGGTGGGCACCGCGGAAAGGGCTTGAGGCCCCGTCCCCGCCGACGCCAGGACGGACTCTTCAACAATCACGGCAGCTCGTTTTTCCGGCGACCGGTCGTTGAGGAGACGCTTTATGGCAGCGGTGTCCGGACGCAAAAGCTCCTTGATACGGTGGAGCCGATCGGCCAGCAGAGCCGTCTCCACTGGAGCAGACCAACGGGGCCCAGAGAGGCTGTCCCCAGGGGAGGAGGGTCGTACCGCGTGCAGAATGCGCCGGAAGGTCGAGGAGATATAGGATTCAGCTCCGAATACCCCAAAGGCCCGGTACTCTGGGGCGAGCTTCCGCTTGGCGGCCTGGAGGGCCCTGAGGCTGTCCAGGATCCCTCCAAACCGGCGACGCAGGGTCGAGTCCCGTCGAAGCGCGTCGCGGAGGTGGGCGTCCCGGCGTCGCAGGCGGGTCATTACATAGTCGCTCTCCAGGGCCTCAAGGCGTGCTCGGCTCCGCTTCAAGGTTCGCGCTGCCTCCTTGAGAGATCGTCCTCTTCCCTTCGTTCCCTTACCGGTGCTATCCTTGCCCCTCCGAAAGGCGCGGGTCCAGGATTCCAGCAGGGCTTCCCGGTTGGGCAGAACCAGGTCGCGGCGGACCGCAAGCTGATCGGCACTCTCGGCACGTCGCGTCGCGCCAGGGTGCCCGACCGAAAAGACCGCGTCGCCGGGACGGACGCCCTGAGTCGTCGTTTCGAAGTAGTGCTCAGGGGTCAGGGGAGTACCCTGGGACGTGTAGACGCGAAGGAGGGCCGCGTCGAGCATCTGCCGGGGATAGGTCATCGCCGCGGCGAGCCCCCCAAAGTCACTGAGCGCCAGCTCCGGAAGAAAAGCCAGTCGCACGTCGTCGTACCGGCGGTAGGTGTACGCCGTGTAGGGGGCGCCTCCGGCAGTCGCTTGCACCTTCACCCGCCGATTCGGCCCCGCCTCGTCCTGAAGCCGCTGTTGCACCGTCGCCACGGGTCGCTGCACGGCGGTGTCCCGCCGGGCGGCCTGCACCTGCGCCGTCACCTTCGCGGCGCCGACGAGGCGATCGGCGTGGAGGCCCGGCAGGGCTCGTTCGTCTGCTCGCTTCTGCGCCACGACCGGCGCCTCGTCTTGAGCCTGTAGAGCCTTTCGGACGCACTCGGCGCTTGTGAGGGCGAGCCCGTGGGGCGAGACGAGGGCGGCGGTGCACTGTGGAAGACGGAGGAGACCGCGGCGAAGGTGTGTCGCCCAGGCACTGTCGGCCTTCACGCCATAGCGCTTCTCGAACCGCTTGAACGGCGGCGCGGCCAGACTCCAGAGCCGACCTGCGTCGGAGGCCTCCGCCTCAATGGTGTCGGTCGGGGTCGAGGGCCCGAACCGGGGCGCCCCTCGATCCTGAGCATGGAGGACAGGCCCCGCAAGGGCCCACGAGAACAATACACACGTCCATCCAAGCATTCGGAGCAAGAGGCGTCGGCGCGCCATCGACCAGTCGGTCCGTATCGGCGAGAGAAAAGGAGCGGTGAGAAACAACACGACATCCGTACAGCCACGGGCCGCAGGGGATCCACTGGAACCTCCCTCCCCCTGGGTTGATTCGAGGATTTCGACACAAGTACCGTTGCTCTTGCCCTTCCCTCTTCCTGCGAACGTGGCGGAATTGGTAGACGCGCGAGACTTAGGATCTCGTGGGCCGTATGGCCCGTGGGGGTTCGAGTCCCCCCGTTCGCACACCTGGAATTTTCTCCGAGAGGCGGGACCTCCTCGTTGAACACCTTCGAACCGACTTGGGCTCGAACCAACAAACTGCTCTCCTCCGCTTCCAATGCCCAAGTATGGCGGCTGCTTTGGACTCCTTCTCCTGAGCCCCAGATCCGTACGGCCCCGTTCCTCCTCAAACCGAATCTCCCAAGCCGCCGACGACTGCGAGGAGGCTTTTCCATCGGACGAGTCGCCTCCCCTTCAGGACACCACCGATGTAAAATTTTCAAGGTTTTGACACCTGAGCTAGAACGTTTGGCATTCACGCATTGACTTCTAGAAGGGATAGTAGTAGGTTTAGATCACTGGAAAAGTCGTTAGCCTCGATCGCTTGGTCTAAGACATCAGAAGGACACTGCTCCTTGAAAAGCAAGAGGTGCTGAACAGCAGCTGTTCTGTTGCCCTCGGGAGTCCTCCTCGACAGGAATGGAGCATGAACGAGGCGCGTCTCTACTGCTGCCAGGCTTCCACCAACTCGATTCCAGTCTGCCGTCGAGCACACGAGGGAACCATGAAGTGCCCTCAGAAATCTCGGAGGTCTTTCCTTCTGCCTGCAGAGGAGTACCTGGTCCCCTGCCGTTGCTGTCACTCCCACACGTTGATTCAATAACTCCATCGCCCCACATGTCGTCTTCGAACCGTCTCCTCTTCGCTGCCGGTGCATTGACACCCTACACGGAGCGGTCGCCCCTCGCCTCGCTTACCCGCTCGCTTCCCGAAGCGGTTCAGAATGCGGGGAATTTCGAAATTCGACTCATGATGCCCTGTTACGCGGGCATCAATGAGCGAAAGCACAATCTCCATGAAGTGATTCGACTTTCAGACACAGAAGTGCCGATGGGTGCGGACACCGAAACCGTGACCGTAAAGGTCGCCTCGGTGCCCGACACTCAACTCCAGGTGTACTTCATGGACCACGACAGCTACTTTGGGCAAGACGGATCGGCTAACGATACCGACGACGATGCATACCGGGCGCTCTTTTTCTCGCGATCCGTCCTCGAAACCATCCGCGAGCTTCGCTGGGGGCCCGATCTCATCCATTCCTTCGGCTGGATCACGAGCTTCATGCCCTCTCTGTTGGCCATCTCGTACGCCGACGCCGATCTGTTTGACACTACCAGGTCGGTCTTCACACCAGGAGAAACCGACCCCGGAGCACGCGTGCAGTCGGCCTTCGCCGAGCGTACCGGTCTGTCCCTCGATGGCAATACCGGCTCCACCTTGCCAGAATTGGGGCACGCCTACGCGGACACTACAATTTTGGCTCCACCCCAATCACCCTCGGACGGTCTCCCAGTCTTCGATGAGGACGCCGTCCCCCGCACTGAGCAAGCCGTCTCCCTGTACGATCAAATGCTCAGTGAAGTCCCCGCGTAGTCTTCATCGCTCTAGAAACACCCCCGTCGCAGGCGGCATTCACGGACTCGATTGAAGGCGTGCCTCGCTCCTCGGAGGATCGGCAAAGAAAACTGCATCCTCCCCCACTCCCTCAGTGCGTCCTGCTTTGGGCCACTGGCCTTTCCAGAGTTCCTGGCGCGCCCAATCCGTATATGCACTGGCTGTAGCCGTCCGTACTGACTGTCTATGAGGTCTTCTTGGCTCTTCGCCGTTTTCGTCGGAGGCGTTCTTCTTCTCTCGCTTTCTTCTTGCAGCGATTCCACAGACGTTGGTCTTGGCGTTGGGCCAACCTTCGGAGGGGGACAGCCACGGACGCTGAATATTAATCCCTCCCTGGATACGACACGGAAGATTCCACAGACGGGTCGTTTGATCCCGACCATCACGCCAGGGAGCAGCCCCTCGTGGCGCTTTCTGGTAGGCCGAGTTGACGACCCCATTCCAGGAACTGGCGTCCTTCAAGCGAATGGGTATTTTGACATTTCCCTCCCCACCTCTATTCCCGAACGAATTCGGACCGAGGGTCGCCCGGACTCAATCAAGGCCCAACTTCGCCTCCCACGCACCTACCTGCATGGAGACACCACGTCAACTGTCAAAATTGAGGTCTTGAATCTCGCAGGGGACGCCGAGATGAACGGAGCTCGGGCCGACACCACTTTTGAGGTTGGGTCATCCGCCACCCAGGGCACTGTCGCACTGTCCCCGACCAACACCTTGCTCACCATCGACCTCCCGCCCTCCTGGTTAACGCAGGCACGCCTGGACGACCTCCGCAGGAATGATGCGCAGAAAGATAGCCTAAATCGGGTTCACGGCTTCAAGCTCACCACTCCGAACACCGAGGACGTCGTGGTCGGCTTTTCCTCGACCTCAGCGGAGCTGCGACTCACACACAAGGTCGCCGACACCTCCGTCACCTACTCGAGCTTTAAAACCTTCACGCACATCGAGCAAGTGGGGATGCCTAAGGACATACAATCCCCACACAAGCTCATCCAAGGCGGGACTGGGGTCGGGCTCGAGATGAAGTGGAACTTTGCAAAACCGCCCCTCGACACACTCTCGAACGATCCCCTGAACGGAGCTCAGATCTTCGTCCCTATCGATACGATGGAGATGAAGAGCTACAACCGGCCCTCATTTACTCGCCCCAGGCCCAAAGGATACCGCATGTTTGTTGCCCGATCATCTGGGGATTCCCCCCTGCGTCTCCGTCCGTCGGCCGCTCCCGGGGCCGCCCAAGTGTCCAACGACGTGGCTTTCTCCCTCTTTCGGGAATCGCTCCGGAAGGGGAGTCCCGTGTTTGATGCCCTGAAGCTGTTCGTCGCTGACCGAAAAAGCATTCCCACGAATCGGGATGCCACGCTGACTCCGGGCCTACCGAGCACTCTTCCTGTCCTTGTGCGCACCGACAGCCTCTCCCCCGGCCCGCCCCGTGCCACCCTGACCGTAACGCCGCTTTAGTGTGATGCCTGTGACTTTTCGGTCCCTCTCTCGGATGCTTCACGTCGTGCTGCACATGCTGAAACGAGCCTACCCCCGTTTTTTCTGGGTCCTCTCGGTGATCGCATTGGTGGGAGTGGTGCCTCCGACTCACGCTCAGTCCAACGGCCAGGGGACCATTTACTCTCGGTTCGGCCTAGGCTCTCTCCAGCAGTTCTCGTCGCCGCGAAGCCAGGCCCTAGGTGGGGGCGGCTTTGCCCTTCGGTCTCTGAATTACAATCCCGACGCCAACCCGGCGCTCTGGAGCGACCAGGTCTACACGCGGCTGTTGGCTGGGGCTTCATTCCGATCCCTGAGCGTCTCCGACGGGGATGGCAACACGAGTCGGTTGACGTCCGGGAACCTGAAAGCCATTCAATTTAGCTTCCCGCTCTACGAGCGAAAGCTCGGGGTCGGGCTTTCCTTCCAGCCCTACTCTCGCTCGAATTACAATGCCACCCTGCGTGACTCGACCAAGATAGGTCCCCAGAAAAACCGCATGGCCGACTACCGCCTCAAATTCACGGGCTCGGGAGGTCTTCAGCGCCTTCGCGGTGGACTGGGGTATCGAATCAATGAAAGGTGGAGCGTGGGGGCTTCCGCCGATTTCCTCTGGGGCATCATTGAGAGTCGTCGTCGCACCACCTGGCCCAACACACAGGCGCTCGGTAACGTCGTCGTCTCCGACGGGGTTCAACTGTCTGGACTCACCGGTACGCTGGGGATCCACCTTGCGCTGGCCGACGTGTTTTCTGCCGACGACGCCTTGTCGGTAGGAGCATCGGTCACGCTCCCCGCCACCTTGTCGGGAGAACGATACCGCACCCTCGGCGAAGACCTCGCCCGGGACACCCTCACTACTCCTCCCCCTCGGGGCGAGGTTGAGTTGCCTCCTACAGGTCGCCTGGGCCTCTCCTATCAGCCCGGCCCGCGGTGGACCTTTGTTGCGGACGGCCTCTACGCCCCCTGGAGTTCGTTTTCGAGCACCTTCTCCGGCGGCAAAGCCGACACGACCGCTGTGGGCTTTGCCATCGGCGGCACCGACACGCTCACAGATCGTTGGCGGGTCTCGCTGGGAGCCGAGGTGGTGCCTGCCGGAGAGGAACGACTGGCCGGATACTTCGCCCAGGTAGCTTATCGTTTCGGAGCATACGCGGAGCACATGTACGTACGTCCCACCCCACAGACTGACCTCTACGAATTTGGCGTCACCGCCGGGGTCAGCTTCCCCACGTCTCTTCCTGGCACGCGAATTGATTTGAATACGGTTGGCGGTACGCGGGGGAAGACCTCCGACTCCCTCGTGCGCGACTTCTTTGTCGGTGTCTCGCTCCACGTGAACTTCGGGGAGCGCTGGTTTCAGCGGCGAAAACTCCGGTAGGCAGCGACTCTACGCCGGTTTTCCGCCGCTCCGGCGGACGTTTGCCCCGAAAGATCAGGATCCTAGCAGCACTCCAAAAAGTTGAGGTTCCCCGTTTCGTAGGGTACATCCAGGCGTTTCGGGCTCGAAACTTGCTCTCCCTAAAAGAACTCGGTTCGGCGACTGGACCAATCCCGTTCAGCGACCGGAATCAGCGACGGTCCCTCGCCGGGGTGATGTTCGGCTGCTACACTCCTCCCAATCGGGATGCAGTGTTCCGAAACCCGACGCCGAACGTCTAGTCTAACCCTCTAGCTTGTCTAAAATATCGGACAGATGTGTTCCGCTAATATGGTTTCTGCCAGCAGCACCTTTCTCTTTCGTTCGTCCGTCCTCGGGGCCCTCTGCGTGAGTTTTCTTCTGCTCGCGGCCTCCGCCCTTCCCGCCTCGGCGCAAGACAGCGAGCCGAGTCGGCGCGAGAAGCTCATGCATTACAGTCTCTACTACGAGAGCTTCAAAAACGATAACTTCAAGGGAGCCCGGAGCGATCTCCTCTGGGTCCTTAAGCACGCCCCCGGAACGCCGGACGGGGACGATGACAACTACGAGCGCGTTGTGAAGCTCTACGAGGGCCTCGCCAAACAGGCCTCCGACGAGCAGGCCCGAGAGGCTCTCTTGGACACGGCGGCCACGTACCTGGCGTCTGCCCCCAAGAAAATGCAAAAGCAGGACATCAAGTTTAGCCGGTACGAGTGGGAGGTCAAGAAGGGACGCTTCGTCGAGAAACACAAGGGCTCCCTCCCCGACGTGAAGGGGCTGAAGTCGCCCGCATTTCACTACCGGAAGGCATTCAAGCTCGCCCCGAAGAAGCTGGATCCCTACTATATCCAGCAAGTCCTGACGTCCTACCTCCAGAACAATAAGCTTCAGAAAGCCCTCGACTTCGCCAACACGCTTGAAGCGAAGCGCGGGGACGACAAGGAGGTGGCCAAAATGATTAGCTCAACCCGGGAGAAGATCTTCGGCAAGAACCCGCAGGCCCAGATTTCTTACCTTGAGAAGCAAGTGAAGCAGAACCCGGACAGCACGAAGCTTCTCACAAAGCTCTTCAATGCCTACAATCAGCAGGGCAACGTGTCGAAGGCCTCCAAGATTGCTAAGCGCCTCATGAAGAAAGAGCCGTCGGCCGAAACCGTCCGGGAAATTGCCCAAATGCGGCTCGAGAACGGCCGGCCCAAGGCGGCCCTGAAGGCATACAACCGAGCGGCAAAGCAAGGCGCCAAGCTGAAGGCAGCGGACTACTTCAACCGCGGAAATGCCTTCCAGAAGATGGGACAACTCGCGAAAGCCCGTGAGGAGTACCAGAAAGCCATCGACATGAAGAAGAACTTCGGCCGGGCCTACATCGCGATCGGGGACCTGTACACGAAGGCTGTAAACCAGTGCAGTGGAGATAAGCTGGGGAGGAAGGACAGAGCGGTGTATTGGGCAGCCGTAGACCAGTACCAGAAGGCGAAGGAAATTAAGCCTTCCCTCGCCTCCGTGGCCGATAGCAAAATTCAGGCGTACCGGAAGGTCTTTCCCCGGAAGCAGGCCATTTTCTTCAACGATAACTGGGAGATCGGGAAAACGGCTACCATTGACTATGGCTGCTACTCATGGATCGGCGAAACAACGACTGTTCGGCCGGCCCCCTCCTCCGACTAACTGAATTCCTTTCCCGCCATCGGGCCGACGAGCCTTCCCTGGGTTCGTCGGCCTTTTCTATGCGTGGAATTCCAACCAAGGACTTGCACCTCTTTGGACCCTTTTCGAGGATCTGCTCTTGCGGTTCCGGACGCCGACCACGTTGTTAGTCCGTAACCCTGTGGACGCTGGCTCCTCTTCCATCGCTCGGCCCGAGTTCTTCACCGTTCCCTTGCGCACAACCGTCGTCTCTTCCATGGCTTCGATTCAACGTGTCACTGCCCGTCAGATCCTCGACAGCCGCGGCACCCCCACCGTGGAAGTGGACGTGACGACCGACGAGGGTGTGCTCGGACGGGCCGCCGTGCCCAGTGGGGCCTCCACCGGAGCGTACGAAGCCGTAGAACTGCGCGACGGCGACGACGAACGTTATCACGGCCACGGCGTGCTGCAGGCGGTGGACAACGTCAACAGAACGATTGCGGAGGAACTGGAGGGCATGAGCGTGCTCGACCAGGTGGTGCTCGACGACACGCTTCGGGCCATCGACGGCACGGACGACAAGTCGAACCTCGGGGCGAATGCTCTCCTCGGGGTCTCCCTCGCCACCGCGAAGGCCGGGGCGGCCACCCTCGGCGTGCCCCTCTACCGGTACCTCGGGCGGGCCACGTCCCGGACCCTCCCCGTCCCACTCATGAACATCCTCAACGGCGGGGAGCAC
Organism: Salinibacter sp.; assembly: GCA_042219055.1. Lineage (GTDB taxonomy): Bacteria > Bacteroidota > Rhodothermia > Rhodothermales > Salinibacteraceae > Salinibacter. The sequence continues at coordinate 15,193 of JBDGQN010000004.1, forward strand.
GCCGACAATAACGTGGATATGCAGGAGTTCATGATTGCCCCGGCGGGCGCCGCGTCGTTCTCGGAGGCCCTACGCACGGGGGTCGAGGTCTTCCACACGCTGGAGACGGTCCTCCAGGAGCGCGGCTACAACACGGCGGTGGGGGACGAGGGCGGCTTTGCCCCGGACCTCCGCTCGAACGAGGAGGCCGTCGAACTCGTCCTCGAGGCGATCGAGAAGGCCGGATACACCGCTGGCACAGACGTGTTTATTGCGCTCGATCCGGCCGCCGCCGAGATGGTGGAGGACGAAGCGTACGTGTTTTGGAAGAGCGATCCAGACACCGAGCGCTCCTCGGCGGACATGGTGAAGTTCTGGAGCTCCTGGGTCGACCAGTACCCCCTTCTCTCCATCGAGGACGCCATGGACGAGGACGACTGGAAGGGCTGGTCCCTCCTGACCGACGAAATCGGCGACGAGGTGCAGCTCGTGGGCGACGACCTGTTCGTCACGAACACAAATCGCCTCCGACGCGGCATCGAAGAGGGCTGTAGCAACTCAATCCTGATTAAGCCGAATCAGATCGGCACCCTCACTGAGACCCTCAATGCCATCGAGACCGCCCATAGCCACGGATTCACGGCCATCGTGAGCCATCGGTCCGGCGAGACCGAAGACACGACGATCGCCGATCTGGCTGTGGCGACCGACACGGGCCAGATCAAGACTGGATCAGCAAGCCGAAGCGACCGGATTGCCAAGTACAACCAGTTGCTTCGCATCGAGGAGCAGCTCGGACCCGTGGCACGCTATCCGGGCCTCGACGCCTTTCCCCTCACGAGCTAGCACTCCGTTCCCACCATGAACGCCTCCGAGGAGTCCGCCCTGTCCGGTTCTCGTGTTCGCTGGGGAATCGGTCTCGTGCTTGCCGGCGTTGCGGTCTGGGTGCTGTTCTTCGACAGCCACAGCCTGCTGCAGCGTTACTACTGGCGACAGGAGCTGGAGAGAATAAAACGCGAAAACACCCGTCTCCGGACAGACATTGAACGGCTCCGTACGAAGCTCGATCGCCCCCTCTCCGACAGCGCCGTGGAACGGATCGCCCGGCAAGAGTACGGCATGAAGCGGCCCGGTGAAACCATCTACCGCCTCAGATCGGAGTAGCCCTCTGTCGGTCAACTGGTTTTTACTTCGCCCCGACGAAGCGTTTTGTCCACGGCGTTTCGCCCCTCTCGCCATCTTCCCCCCACCCGTTCTCTTCCATCTTCTATGAGTTCCCATGCCGTCGGTATCGACCTCGGGGGCACCAACCTGAAGGCTGCCCTCGTGGACCGCGAGGAGGGCCTCGTTGAGCGCACGACACGACCGACCGAGGCCGACCGGGGGCCGGCACATGTGCAGGATCAGATCGCCGCCATCGGGGCCGACATGATCGAGGCCGCTCCGAACGGCACCGTCGAGGGCATCGGCATCGGAGCGCCCGGATCGGTAAACTGGGAGCGGACGACGGTCGCCAAACCGCCGAATTTTACGGACTGGGACTCCGTCAACCTGCGGTCGAGCCTCCAGTCGCGCCTGGAGGCCTCCCTCTCGGTCATCGTCGAGAACGACGCAAATGTGGCGGCACTCGGCTCGGCGTTCTACGGGGTTGGACAGGAAGTGGATTCGTTCATCATGATCACCCTGGGGACGGGGGTCGGCGGGGGCATCATCTATCAGAACAAGATTTTCCGTGGCGGGACCGGAGGCGCCGGGGAACTCGGGCACATGACGATCGACTATGAAGGGCCGTACGCAAACTCGGGGGTGAGCGGGGCCATCGAAGGTTATCTGGGACAGGCCTTTCTGGCCGACCATGCCCGCAACCGGCTCGTAAACCATCCGGACAGTGCGGTTCGTGAGCTCGTGGACGGGAACCTCGACGCGATTACGCCGCGCGTTCTCTCCGAAGCGGCCCGCGAGGGCGACGAGTTTGCGCAGTCGATGCTGGCCTGGGCGGGGCACAAGCTGGGGTGTGTCCTCGGCTCTGCCGTGAATCTGCTCGACATTCGAACCATTGTGGTGGGCGGTGGCGTTTCTGGAGCCGGAATGTATCTCCTCGACCCCGCCCGAGAGGTGCTCCCTCAGTTCGTGACTCCTGGGCTGCGCTCCGACCTCCACATTCACCGAGAAGAGTTGGGCAATGAGGTCAGCCTGCTGGGGGCCGCCCGGCTGGTCTTCGAGGGAGAACAGGCGCAGGTGGGCACCCGATAGAGGAGCGGGGATCCAGTGGGCGGGGTCCTACCCTGTGTGATTTCCGACGGCCTGTGTGTTCTGTTCCTCCCGGCGGGGAGGCCTCTGTTTGCCCCACCGCGTGGTCACTGTGCTTCGATCTGCCTCACCGTACCGGCTCGTCCTCGGTCTCGGGGTCATGCTGGCCCTCGTCTGGACTGGGCCGAGCGCCGCTCAGGACCGCTCATCGGTCCCTGACTCTCTGCGCCAAGGCTCTGCCCGTTCTGCTACGGGCTCGTCTCGTTCCGGCAGCGGGAAGGAGGACTCGGCGGCGGGCGTCGAGTTCACTGCGTCCGACTCGCTGGTGATTCGCATGCCGCAGGACTCGGCCGACCGGGGCACCCTGTATGGAAAGGCGATAATGTCGTATCGGGGCGCCACCTTGAAGGCGGGCACCATCAAGATGAACTTCCGGACGAGCGTACTCCGGGCTTCTGGATCGCCCTCCGACACGGCTCAGGGACGCCCCACCTTTCAGCGTGGAAGCGGCGGCTCAGGCGGTGGCAGTGGACCGGGCGGCGGGGGCCGTTCCTTCACTGGGAAGTCCCTTTCGTACAACCTCGAAACGCGACGGGGCCGCGTGGTGGCCGCGCGCACTGAGCAAAAACGGGGCTACGTAGAGGGCAACGCCGTGAAGGTCTACGAGGACAGCACCCTGTTCGTCCGGCAGGGCTCGTACACAACCTGCGACTGTCCCCCCGACGAGACGCCGTCGTACTCGTTGCGCTCCAGCCGCATGAAGGTACAGGACAAGTGGGTGTACACGGGCCCCATTCACCTCTACCTGTTCAACATTCCCACTCCTCTGTGGCTTCCCTTCGGCTTTCTGCCCAACGTGCCGGGGCGACGGAGCGGCCCCCTAGCGCCGGGGTACGGCCAGGACCGACGAAAGGGACTCTTCCTCCGAAACTTCGGATGGTACTTCGCCCTCAACGACTACACCGATTTGCAATTGCAGGCCAGCGTCTGGTCGCGGGGCAGCTTCGAAATCAATCCTATTTTTCGCTACAAAAAGCGGTACAACTACAACGGTCGGCTCGATTTCACCTATCGGCGCACGCAGATCGGGGAGAAGGAGGATCCCAATTTCCAGAATCAGCATCGGGGGCAACTCAAGTGGTCGCACAGCCAGACCCTCTCCCCCACTGCCTCCATCCGGGGCGACATCAACCTCGCCACGTCCACCGACTTTGCCCGGCGCAACAGCAACAATTACGCCGACGCCGTCAGCCAGGAAATCGCATCGAACCTGAGCTACAGCAAAAACTGGCCGGGCAGCGGCAAAAGTCTTAACATCAGTGCCAGCCAGCGCCAGCAGCTGCAGAGTGGCGAAGTATCAATGACCCTGCCCAATCTGAGCTTCTCCCAGCGCTCGTTCAAGCCCTTCGAGATCGAACAAGCCGTGGGGGGGGAGCGCTGGTTTGAGAAGATCACGACCTCCTACGACTTCTCGCTGACCAACAGCTACTCGTTCCGGCCTCGCGATCCCGAAAACATTCAAGACTCGACCGTCGCCGCCAAGGTTCGCAAAATCTCATGGTACGAGGCACTCGTCGACCGCCAGAAGTATCAACTTGCTACGGGCAATGACGAGCCGTTTGACTTTCAGGCCACACACCGGATTCCGGTGAGCGCGTCGTTCCGGATGAACCGCTACAATCTCAGCCTCAGTCCAAACGTGAATTACACGTCGGACTGGCACATCAGCACGACGCGCAAAGTCGTCAACGTCGACCCCGACACGGTCGACACAGACACGATCAATGTGAACAAATATACGAAGGAGCGGAAGGTCCGGGGATTCTATGCACGCCGCCAGTTCTCGACGGGCATCTCGGCCAACACTGAGCTGTACGGACTCTTCCCCATTCGGGTGGGGCCCCTAGAGGGGCTCCGGCATCGTATGACCCCGTCGCTTTCGTTCAGCTACTCGCCGAACTTCAACGCTCCACTCTGGGGACGCACGCGTCGTCTGCGATACGCGAACGGCGATCCAGTCCGCAACAACCAGACGGACGAACCCATCCGGTACGACATCCTGGGGGGCGACCGGGTGCGGGGCAGCAACGAGCAGCGCACCCTGAGCTTCAGCCTCAACAATGAACTCGAAACGAAGTACGTGACCGTCGACTCGACCGGGAAGCGGACGGAGGAGAAGATCAAGCTGCTGGACTTCGACCTCGACACGTCCTACAACTTCACGGCCGACTCGCTGAAGCTGAGCGACATTGGACTCCGGGCCCGCACGACGATCAAAGACTTCAGCGTGCAGTCGAGCATGACGTTCTCGCCCTACGCCCTCCGTGCCACGGGGACTGAGGACAACCCGCGCTACCGCCTGGTCGACCGCTACATGGCCGCCGAAAATCCCCTCACGCCGCTCCGCCTCACCCAGTTCCGTCTCAACGTGAGCGGATCATTCAAGGGACGGGAGAGCGGCTCCGGCTCGGGACAAGGCTCGACGCGCTCGGGCTCCTCCGACACTCGCTCTCACCCCCGGGGCTACCTCACGTCTCCGGTCCCCTGGTCGCTGAGCTTTGACTTCAACTACAGCTTCCGCAAGCCCGAAAAACAGGTCGAAAATCAGAACGCGACACTCAACGCGAGCGTGAGCCTCGACGTGACCCCAAAGTGGTCCCTCGAAGGACGAACGGGGTACGATCTTATTCAGAATGAAGTGGCCACCACGAGCATCAACATCAACCGCGACCTGGGGTGCTGGGTCATGTCCTTCAGTTGGGTTCCCTTCGGCACCCGCCAGTCGTACAGTTTCAACCTTCAGGTCAAGAGCGGAAAGCTCTCGCAGCTCTTGCGGCTCCAGATTCCGAACTCGGGGCGGAACGGCGCCCTCGGCAGCTTCGGGCAACGCCTCCGTCAGACGGCAGGCAGTGTAGCGGGCGGCGGCTTCCGATAGGTGACCCCCACGTCCGTTTTTCATCCGGCCGTCCGGCAGGAAGGACCTTCGCCCAGCGTTCCAATCTGCCAATCTCCCTCGATGATAGACAAGCGGTACGCGGCTGCAGTCTCAAGCAATTCCTTTGAGAGTAGAGTCATTTCGAGCGGAGCGCTGGGAGCGAACGCGAGGGCCGAGAAAACGAG
>JBDGQN010000040.1:0-2086 GCA_042219055.1 Salinibacter sp.
GGTCGAGCGCCTCGATGACGTCCCGCAGCGCCTCGTAGTGGAGGGCGAACGAGTAGTCGTCGACGTCGGTGGGCTTGTCCGATCGGCCGAAGCCGATGAAGTCGGGCACGACGACGCGATGGGCCTCCGCCAGCGGGGGAATCATGTGCCGATAGAGGTACGCCCAGGTCGGCGCGCCGTGAAGGCAGAGGATCGGCGTGCCGCTCCCCTCGTCGACGTAGTGCATGCGCAGGTCGTCCCGGACGGCGACGTAGTTTGGGGGATAGGGAAAGTCGGGAAGGTCCTCGAAGCGGTCCGCCGGCGTGCGGTAGGACATCTCTGTGAGAAAGGGGGAATGGGAGAGAGGGCGCGAGGGAAAGCTGGATTATCGATTGAATACAGAGAATCGGGAACCCACACCCGTTCGCCCATTCGCTCTCTCCCGCTCCCATACGCCTCTACTCGTACACCAGGTCGCTGAGGAGCGAGGGAGGGGTTCGATCCTCCACGAAGGCGCGGCCCTCGTCCTCTCCCTTCTCCCGGAGCGACGTGAGGTCCGGGTCGCTGGTTACGCTCCCGTCGAAAACAATGCCCGTCGCCACGTCAGCGAGGCGCTGCCCGAGGTCCCCCTCCCGCGGCAGGCCCTGCCGACAGCCCCGCTCCAGCGTGCGGATCGTGTGATTCCCCACCGGCTCGTCCATCGCGCGGCTCACGCCGGCCGTAAAGCCCACGACGTACGCCGCCGGCTCGGCCTTCAGCAGGACAGGGGCGTAGTCGCCGGGCAGGTCGCCCACCTGCAAGCGCAGGCCGTCGGCGACCGTTTCAATGACCTTGGCGGAGCGATCGTCGGACATAAAGTGCGAGCGGGTTGGTTCAGGGCGTGTCGGATCGACGTACGGGTCGGACGTCCGGGCGTTCGCGAGGGACGGGGCCGAGGGACCTACGTACGACCGCTCCGTCGGGGGACACGAGGCCCTACGCCACCTTCTTCTGCCAGGAGTCACAGTACCCGTTTTCGGCGACGGGGCCGGGGAAGAGCTGGCAACCTCCACACCCCGACCCGTACTTCTTGGACTGGTAGAGCTGGCAGTTCCCGCAGTTCTTGTTTGGCTTGGGCGTTTCCTCTACGTAGTTGAGGGACTTCACCATCTGCTCGCGTTGCTGCATCTTCGAATCGGAGAGGCTTGACAAATCCGAGCAGTCCGCCGAGGCCGTGGTACTGGCTCCGTCCCCGGACTCGGTGGAGCCACTGCCCGAGTCATCCGAGCCGCCGCACGCAACGAGCAGGGACCCGCTCGCGCCGACAGCGCCCATCAGACCAAGGGAGTGTAGAAAGCGTCTCCGAGATACGCGGTGCTGATCGTCAGATTCCATGGGGTAGGGTTCTGTTTGTCGCTGAGAGTGCAAATGGGTTCGGTATGGTTACTCAGTGGATACGGACTCCGATGAAACCGTTCCTACAGGGGATCACCACAGTGTCCGTGGGAGATTCCCGGATCCGCTCGCCCGTTGTGCTTCCACGCGTTGTCTTCCGAAAATAAAATAAAAGGCCTCCATTTTGCTCTCAAAAGGTCGGACGAGAGAAAGAGAAGAAAAGGAGCACTGTTCTTCAAACACGTCCACCACAGAGAGTTAAGTAAGCACCTTCATGGACGCCCGGGAGAAAACCAGCATTCCCACGACCAGGCGATAGCACTCCCACGACGTTTGATACTCGAGAAAAATATAGCGTACCATGGCTGTCATTGAGGCCGAGGGACTCTGGAAAATTTTTGGAGGCGATCCTGAACGCGCCCGCACACTTGCCCAGGCCGGAATGTCAAAAGCGGAGATCAAATCGGAGACTGGATCCGTGATTGCCGTTGACGACGCCACGTTCGAGGTGCAGGAGCAAGAAATTTTTGTGGTCATGGGGCTATCGGGCAGCGGCAAGTCGACGCTCCTCCGCTGCATCAAACGGCTCGTGGAGCCGACCTGCGGAACTGTTCGGATTCACGGTGAGGACGTCACCGCCTACGATGAGGAGCAACTCCGGGCGATTCGCCGGACCAAGATGTCGATGGTCTTTCAGAACTTCGGGCTCTTTCCCCACCGGAGCGTCCTCGGC
>JBDGQN010000040.1:2096-4487 GCA_042219055.1 Salinibacter sp.
GGTGCGCGGGATGGAGAAGGAGCAGCGCCGGGACAAGGCGCGTCGGACCCTCGACCTCGTGGGACTGGAGGAGTACGAGGACAGCGACCCGAACGAACTGAGCGGGGGCATGCAACAGCGCGTGGGGCTGGCCCGGGCCCTCGTCACCGACCCCGAGATCCTGCTCATGGACGAGGCCTTCAGCGCGCTCGATCCGCTGATCCGCGAGGAGATGCAGAATGAGCTGTTGGATCTGCAGGAGATGTGGGATCCGGCCTGCACCGTTCTCTTCATCACACACGACTTGGACGAGGCGCTGAAGATGGGCGACCGGATCGCCATCATGAAAGACGGCCGCATCGCCCAGATTGGCACCCCCACCGAAATCCTCACCGATCCGGCCGACGACTACGTTCGCTCCTTCGTCGAAAACGTGGACCGCACGACGATTATTCCGGCGCGCACCGTCATGCGCGATCTTCGGGAAGGGGAGACCGTCTCCTCCGACGGACCGACGGTGTCCCTCCACACCCCGCTGGCCGAGATCCTCCCCCTCGTCCTGGAGGCCGACGCGCCCGTGGCGGTCCACGACACTGCCAACGAGTTGCAGGGCGTCGTGGACACGAATGCTGTGATGGACGAAGTCACGCGAAACGCCGAAGCTGTGAGCCAAACCCGAGAGGCGACCCGTCGGGAGAAGAGGAAAGCAGCGTGAGCGGCACTGCATTTTCCCGTTCTACCTGCTCCGTTGAGATTGCAGCGAACTGCAACAGATGATCATGGATTTTGACATCGGGGGCGCATTCGAGGCGTTCATACAGTGGCTTCAGAACAACTTTGAGCCGTTCTTTGACGCCGTTTCCGCACTCATCGGGACGACCACCGGAGCGCTCGAACAGGCACTTCTCTTCCTGCCGAGCTGGGCCATGATTCTGGTATTCACGGCGATAGCGTGGTGGGTGGCTTCACGGGGAGTAGCCCTCTTCACACTCATCGGCATGGGGCTGCTTTCAGATCTCGAATTTACCCTCTTCGGCGTTACGTTCGGCATCGGCATGGGCTACTGGGACGTCACCATGGTCACCCTCGCCCTGGTTGCCACAGCGTCTCTGTTCTCACTCCTCGTCGGCATTCCCGTCGGCATCTGGGCGGCCAAGAGCGAAACGGTCGACACGATCGTTCGCCCCATCCTCGACTTTATGCAGACGATGCCCCCCTTCGTCTACCTCATTCCGGCCGTGGTGCTCTTCAACCTCGGCACGGTGCCCGGGGTCATTGCGACCTTCATCTTCGCCACCCCTCCCTGCGTGCGCCTGACCAACCTCGGCATCCGCCAGGTGCCCGAAGAGGCCGTAGAAGCAGCCAAGGCGTTTGGCTCCACTCCCCGGCAGTTGCTCCTCAAAGTGGAACTCCCCATGGCCCTGCCTACCATCCTTGCGGGCGTTAACCAGACGGTGCTTCTGGCTCTTTCCATGGTTGTGGTCGCCGCTCTCATCGGCGCCGAAGGGCTCGGGCAGCCGGTGGTGCAAGGGCTGACCCAGCTTCAAATCGGTCGTGGATTCGAAGGTGGGCTCGGCATCGTCATCATCGCAATCTTCCTCGACCGCGTGACGCAGGGCATCGGGGAAAAGGCCGGAGCAGCGGGGGCCGGGCGGGCGGGGTAAATGGCCTGTGCGGACAGGAAAGGTGTTGACAACGTTTGACTCGCTCATTCAGAATCTTTCCGAACAGATCAGTCCCCCACCATGAAAACGCCTACCGCATACGCTATGAGGACGTACATTCCCCCCTTTCGGTCTCTCGTCGCCGTCGTCGCGGCGTTGGGGCTCCTCACCGTGGGCCTCGCTGGCTGCGGGGGCGACTCCAGTTCCGATAGCCAGGACGTGTCGCGCCAGATGAACATGGTGACGGTCAACTGGATCGAGGGCATGGCCCTCACCTACGCCCAGGAGCAGATCCTGGAAGATCGACTCAACATGAAGGTCGATGTCCGGGAGGCGGGCAAGGGCATTGCGTTCTCGTCCGTCGCGAACGGCGATCGGGACTACTTCAATGAGGCATGGCTCCCCACGACCCACAGAGATTCCTGGAGCGACATCAAGGAGAAGGCCCAGAAGCTCGGATACACCTATAGGGGCACGTCCGTGGGCCTCACGGTGCCCGCCTACATGGACATTACCAGTGTGAAGGAGCTCTCCAAATTCCGCGAGGAGCTTGACGGAAAGATTAACGGCATCGAATCGGGAGCGAGCGTGAATGATCAAACGCGCCAGATTCTGAAGAACAACAACATCAGCGGCTTTGAGGTCGTGGCCGCGAGTGGTCCAGCCACGTGGCAGGCCCTGGAGAATGCAATTAACAACCGGGAACCGATCGTGGTCACCGGCTGGTATCCGCACTGGAAGTGGGGCA
>JBDGQN010000041.1:0-16121 GCA_042219055.1 Salinibacter sp.
TCCAGTTGGCCCCGCCGTCCGAGGTCTTCCACACCCCGCCCGAGGCGGCGCCGATGAACATTACCTGTCGGTTTCCGGGCACGCCCACCACGGCACTCGTCCGGTTGCCGGGCGGCCCGATGTGTCGAAACTCCATCTGGTCGAGAGCCGCCGGGTTTACCCGCTGGGCATGTGAAGGCGATGAAAGGGGACCTAGCACGGACAGCAGAATCCCGAAGACGAAAAGGAACGCGGACCTGAGCGACAAGCGGGCAGGCCAGGATCTGGTTACGGCGATCATGAGGTGGGGTTTACTTCCGGTAATCAGACTTGGGCTCGTTATCTGCTTGAGGTAGACCTCTCCGCAAAGACTGGTAAAACGTCCAGAGTTGGAAGCCACCTAAGAGTGGGAAAGGCTTCGGAGAGACCACTAGTGGTCAGTCAAGGCCAATTTGTCGGGTTTGGGTTCTCTTCCTGATGCTGAAAGTGGCCTCCAGCGGCGAGAACACGCGCCGTCTGGAAAGGACCAACCCGACAGCTTCATCTTGACGCACCATTAGGTTACAAGTTCGGGTTCGTTTGTCTCTCGGAGGCCGGAATCGGCAGAACAGTTCCGGGAGACTTCTTGGCGGGCGTCCCGTCGAGCCAGGTGGGGGACTCTGTACCGAACCGATACATGTCAAGTAACCGTCGTCCCTGGAGAAAGAGGTTAGCACGACGCTCGTGTTCCAGGAACTTTATTAGATTGTCGCCTTGCTCAATCGGGGGAAGGTTGTTCATTGCCCGGAGTTCGTTAAGCTCTGTTCGGGCTTTAGCATCGTTTTGTCCCATCGCTGCTTCTGCGATAATAAGGCGCATTTCCCGGGCGGAAATCCAGGTGAGAGGAGAGAAGTTTTCGCTGTATTTCTGCACATTGGTAAATTCAGCGATTGTGTTTTTAATTCGCGGATCAGGCTTCCCGGTTTTCGGATCCTTGGGGACATCGAAGAAATCAAGCTCATTTCGGCCATTGACCTGCCCGGCCAGGTAGTTCTCGACTTGAGGCCCAAGGTAGTCAAATTCCGCCTCATAATCGGTAGGCATAAGCTTCAAAGCAGCTCTTGCGTCGTCTGCTGCCCCAGAGGATCGAAGCGCCTGACTGACGAGCGGATTCGAAGGCGTTGAGCCAGGAGGATTCAGCTTATTCCACACGGCCCTTGCATATTTTGCTCGGGCACGGAGCCCAAGAGCTTGCATCTCCAGCGTCTTATTTCCGTTTGAGCGAGCCCGGCTTACTGCTTTGTCAAGATGGGAAATCGCCTCGTTGTAAACCTGAGACATATTACTCTCCCCGATGGGTTTTCCGGCGTCGCGTTTGTCGGAGTAGACAAAATTCTCAAACGTATTTCCAATAGTGATGCGAGTGAGGGCTGAATAAATATATGTCTTCGTCAGAATAGTAGGGTCATCAATTCCTCCCTGTTTTTCGAATTTGCTGATTCGATCGATAGCTTCGTCGGCAAGCCATCGAGCCTCCCCTAAGATAGGAAATGTATTGTTGGTGATCTCATTGGCCGGGTCTGTTAGCTCACCGATCTGAAAGTCCCGGTACGACTCGTAGGATCCGTCCCATCGAAGTTCGTCACTGGCCGCGGACAGCGGCGCGTACGCCCATCCCATTCCGTCCATTAAGGCATTGAGAAGTCCATTCTTGAGAGCGGCAGCGCCCTCAGGGGTATTGAGGTCTTCCTCAACTAAGCTGTTAGGGTTACTAACCTCTAGCAGGTCACAGCCGGTAAAGAAAAAAGCAGACAGAAGAGAAAGCACTGCAATGGCTTTCATTACACCCTTCATAGAGAACCTACTCATAAGTTGATATAAACTTTATTGTATGTGAGTGGTGAGGGATAAAGAGGGGTAGGTTAGAACTTCATATTAAATGTGATGCTGAATGTGCGGAGTTGAGGGGTACCATACGTGTCCATTCCCCCCTCAAAGTTATTCCCTACACTGTTGACACCACCTGTATTCGCCTCTCCTGTCGCCAAAGGACTAACCCCATCGTACTTGGTCCAAAGCGCCAGATTTCCGCCCCGAGCTGTCAGCGAGGCACTGTTCACTCCAAACCCTGAGACGAAGGATTGTGGAAGACTGTAAGAGATGCTAAGGTTCGACCAGCGTAGATAGTCGGCTTTCTCAATCTCATGTAATCCGTCGTAGGGCGTCAAGGAGAGCATCTCAGTCACCCACTTCTTCGCCGCTTGCATGCGCTCCTGGGTAGTACTCTCCGGATTCTTGAGAATAGATTCGAGTCTCGCGGACTTCATAATATTCCGACCAATGCCGGAGTTGCTTCGGCGGAATCCTCCCGTCAAGTTATGATGGTAGTAGTTGCCGAAGGCGTATGTGAAGCGGGTGCTTACTGTGAAATTCCGGTAGTTAACCGTGATCCCGGCTGATCCATCCCAGTCAGGTTGCTGCTTTCCCTTGTAGTGATCCTTATAGGTTTGCCCCCCTGGCAGGGCGTTGCCATTCGGGCCTGCGACCATGACGAAGGGGACAAACTCCGTCGGATTCCGGGGTTGTGAGAAGTAACTCCGAAGCGCCGACTGTGACGTAGGAGTTCCGTTCTGTTCGAGGTCCAGAGGAAAAGCAACGCCAGCAGGCAGCCGAGTACCAAAGAACGCACCGGGTGCATACCCTTCCTTTATGAATTGGCGGTCTCGGACGTAGAAGGGATCGACCTTAATTGGTGGGGATCCTCCTAGCGATTCGACGTGCTGCCAGAGATATGCCGCGTTTGCGAATCCGCTCACCGAGAAGTTCTCAGTCTGCAAAATATCTCCGTTCAGACTAAACTCAAGTCCCTGTCCCAACAGCGTGCCGGCATTCGTAAGTTGGGGGGTTCGGAAACCACCGGAGGGGGGGTAATTACGAGGAATGAGCGCGTCCTCGGTCCGTCGGTACCAGTACGTTGCCGTAAGTGATAGACGGTTCTCAAATAGCCCTAGATCGAATCCTGTCTCCCATTCAGTTGCAGTTTCCGGTTTGAGGTCTTCATTCCCGAGGTTGTCGGTACGAACGCCGGATCCCTCGGGCGAATTGACTGGAACGAACGTCGTAAATCGGTCAAACGCTCCTGGTTGCTGCCCCGACTGTCCCCAAGCCCCACGGAGGCGAAGTTGCGAGACGCTCGGAATGGAGAACTCCTCGAAGAACTGCGTGGGCAGGAAAGAGAAGCTTACCTTTGGATACGTCGCATAGTTGAAGTTTTCGCCGAATGCACTACTAGCATCTAGACGGACACCGACAGTCAAGTACGCTGCTTCCCGGTATCCGACCTGTTCCTGGGCAAAAACTCCTGCATTTACGACCTCTTTGAAGGCCGAGCCGGCGGTCTGGAGGCCTGTGGCATCGACCGTTCGGAGGCCGGGTCCCGAAAATCCGGTTCCTGACGAAATTGATGATTGAGTTTGAGTCCGGTAGTACTGAAATCCGGTAACGGCAGAGGAGGTGAAGTTTTCACCGAAGTCTCTGTCCCAATTCACCTTGCTCTCCACCGTCCAGGTAAGCTCATTTCGCTCGGAAACGGTCAGTTCCCCACTTGGGTTAGGAGCCACGCCATCTACCGAGTGGCCGAATGGAGTGTAATCTTCGCTTCGCTGACTGATGTAGTCGATTCCGACCTGTGCGTCCGCCGTCACACTCTCTATAGGTAGATAGGAGGCTTGGACAGTCACTCGCCCCCGATTGGCGCTGTTTGAGATCTGTGGGTACGTGCCTTCCCGAGGGGTTGCAAAGAAGGGAATCCCAAATGTCTCATGCTCACTTGCGATTCCCACTCGTTCTGGTTTTGCGTATCGGGCGGTGCTGGTCGGTGTGAAAATGCTAATTCCCTGCCCATAGGTTTCCCTGTTTGTGCGGGAATACTCTGCCTGGATACTGGTCCGAAATGATGTTGAGGGCACCAAGCTGAGGTTCCCCGTCCAGAAAAACTCCCTGTCGGTATCATTTGCGTCTCCAATTTTCCCTCCGTTAAACAGCGAGGCGCTCGGGTTGAAGGGACCGTCTGTGAAGCTGTACCGGACGTTTGAGTAGTAGGTGGCACTGTTACCTCCGCCCCGAACGGAGGCCGAAATGTCCTGTCCAAGCCCCAGGTCGTACATGTCAATCAACTGAACGGGAGAAGTGAAGGGTTCGTAAAGACCGACGTTCACGCCGAGGATGTTCTGTACCCTCTGCTGCTCCTCTTCTGTCTCTACGAATCCGGCAATGGGCTTGTAGCGGTTGGGCATCTGGTGGAATTTGTTCGTAATCTCGACGCTGAACTGCGGGTCCATATTCTGACTTCCCTGCTTCGTGAAGATCTGAATCACACCCGCGTTAGCTTGGGATCCATACAGGGTCGCGGCCGATGGGCCTTTTAAAATCTCAACCCGCTTGATAGCATCGAAATTTAGCTGGGAAAGCGCCGAAGGCTGCGCCAGTCCACCCGCCCCTACACCCGGTGCAAAGCCCCCACCACTGTTGACACGGATCCCATCCACGTAGACGAGTGGCTCGTTGGAGATGGCTAGACTTGCGCTCCCTCGGATGCGGATTCGAGGATTCTGTTCGAGAGAGCCACTTCCCATATTGATACTAACTCCAGCTTTCTTACCAACTAATGCATCTGTGATCGAGCCTACTCCCGCGGTTTCTACACCAGCAACTTCGACTTCAGCAACGGTGTGACCGATCGCTTTACGTTTTACCTCCCCACCAGTCCCCGTCACGACGACTTGTTCTAGGCCGAGGCTCTGCTTTCGCATCTCAAAGTTCACGGTAACTGTCTCCCCCGCCGAGATTTCGACCTCTTGAGTTTGCGCTTGGTATCCGACGAATTGGGCAGAGATCGTCTGCGTTCCAGCGGGAACATCCTCGATTGTGTAGGCTCCATCTGGGTTCGTTGCGGACCCAATCGTGGTTCCTTGCACAACCACATTGACCCCAGGTAAGGGAGCCCCTGTTTCGGCTTTGACAACCGTTCCTTTTACGGTACCGGTTTGGGCCATTGCCGGGCCTACGTTCAGGAAAATCAAGGCTGCAGGGAGTAGCAAAAATCTTCTCATTGTTGGTGGGCCGTTAATCACTATAGAAGAAGCTTTGATTTTAAAGGACGCAGCAGCCTTCCCGCGACCTATTGTGAACTACGTGTCACAAAGAGATGGAATAGCGATCAAAACATCAAACTGGGATTCAATACACGAGCTTATATTTGTGCTATCGAGAACATTTCATGTAGCGGATAGTCGCTCGGCTATCCCTTGTTCTTGTGTAAACGGAGCAGCAGATCAGTGCTGATTGCAGCGGTCCGTGCGGCAGTTCGTGAGTAGGCATAGCGCGACGTGCCCGGAGGCGTGTGTTACTCTTTATGGGCGTCGGGTACTGTGAATCCGTTGCTGAACAAACAAGGGGGGACGAAGGCGCGTATTTCAGACACGCGTCGTACCTCCTTCCTTTCACAAACCGCTGGTTTCGCCCAGTCGCCCATGAACAACGCCTATCCTCAAACCCCAACTCCGGAAAACGAACCGACTCTTTCATACGCGCCCGGTTCTGAGGAGCGACAGGCCGTGCAGGAACGGCTCCGTGAGCTTCGGAACCAAACGATTGAAATTCCGGCGTTTATTGGGGGCGAGCCGGTCTATCCGGGATCCACCTCCGACGTCGTCCCCCCGCACGATCATCAGCACCTCCTCGGCCGCGTTCACCAGTGCGGAGCGGAGGAGGTAGACCAGGCCATCGACGCTGCCCTGGAGGCGAAGGCCGAGTGGGCGGCCATGGATTTCTCCGACCGGGCGGCCATCTTCCTGCGCGCCGCCGACCTTATTGCCGGCCCGTACCGCGACACCCTGAATGCCGCCACCATGCTGGGACAGGGCAAGAGCATTCATCAGGCCGAAATCGACGCCGCCTGCGAGCTCATCGACTTTCTTCGGTTCAACGTCCATTACGCGGAGCAGATCTACCGCGACCAGCCCAACGACTCGCGGGGCATTTGGAATAAGATGCAGTACCGCCCCCTCGAAGGCTTCGTCCTGGCGGTAACCCCCTTCAACTTTACGGCCATCCAGGGCAACCTGCCGACGGCCCCGGCAATCATGGGGAATACGGTGCTCTGGAAACCCGCCTCCCGATCGATTTACTCGGCCTTCTTCACCTACAAGATTCTCGAAGAGGCCGGACTGCCGCCCGGCGTCATAAACATGCTGCCGGCCGACGACGGCGCTGCCGTGGGCAATCCCGCGCTCGACTCTAAGCACTTCGCCGGACTGCACTTCACCGGCTCAGTCGAGACCTTCGATCACCTGTGGTCCCGGATTGGGGAGAACCTGGACACCTATCGGACCTATCCCACCATCGTCGGGGAAACCGGCGGGAAGGACTTCATCGTCGCCCATCCCTCGACGAACGTCGATCAGCTGTCGGCCGCCGTGGTGCGCGGGGCCTTCGAATACCAGGGACAGAAGTGTTCGGCGTCCTCCCGGCTCTACATGCCAGAGTCGGTCTGGCCGGACATCCGCGAGGAAATTACCGCGCAACTCGACGATATTAGCGTCGGGCCGCCCGAGGACTTTACCAACTTCGTAAACGCGGTCATCGACGCCCGGGCCTTCGACAAGATCGTCAGCTACATCGAGCACGCTCGCGAGTCCGACGACGCCGAGATCATCTGCGGAGGGAGCTACGACGACTCGACGGGCTACTTCATCGAGCCGACGATCATCCGGGCCCACGAACCGAAGGAGAAGACCATGCGGGAGGAGATCTTCGGCCCCGTCACGACCGTCTACGTGTATCCGGACGAGGAGTACGCCTCCACCCTCAAACTGGTCGACGAGACGTCCCCGTACGGACTGACCGGATCGATCTTTGCCCGCGACCGCTCGGCCATCAAGCTGGCGAGCGACGTGCTCGAACAGGCCGCCGGCAACTTTTACGTCAACGACAAGCCCACCGGAGCGGTGGTCGGTCAGCAACCGTTCGGCGGAGCGCGGCGGTCCGGAACCAACGACAAGGCAGGCTCCGCGTACAACCTCATGCGGTGGGTGTCTCCGCGGGCCGTGAAGGAAAACTTCGACCCACCGACCCATTACGGCTACGAATGGAACCAGCCGGATGTCACCGGCGAAGAGGAAGAGTCCCGCCGGGAGGCCGGGGACGGAACGCTCGCGTAGGCCTCCCCCCCTACCCCAAAGATGGGCCGATCCCTCGAACTCAACCGGCTCTTCGAAATGGGCTTCCCCTGTTGGAACTGACACTTTAGAAAGGACGAGTATCCGGGTGTACCTCGGTCTCCAGAGAATCCTTAGTAGTGTTGAGGTATTGGATTTCTCTTCTCTTCAAACTTCCTGTACCTTTTGTAGATCAGGCCATAGGGAATCCCAAGATCACGTGCTGCCTGGGTGAGGTTATCAATTTGTCGGGTAGTTCGACCGCCTCAGTCTCGACTTCCTCGACATACGTTCGTCATTTTGCCGTCCTGATCATCACGTTTGATTGGGAATCAGAGAATGCAGTCCCTTGTGAGGTGTCCGTCCAACCGGGGGAAACTCAAACTCAACTCGCGACTGAGATTGAGTCAGCTGGAGGATGTCCAGAGTGCCGTTGCTGGTTGGAAGGCAGCCCATGCAAACCAAAAAGCCACGTACGCTTTATTAATCGGCTTCAGCTGTTCTCCCTCCCGAGGTCCATCGACTGCACGTCCTTCAACGGTCCATACACTTCCAGTCGCGTCATCGACGATGTTTCCATCCACTACTGAGAATGAATTCGTAGTATTGAAGGCCATTGCACTCCGTGCCTCCCGGTTCCAAAACACGGTTACCTTTCTTCCCGCCACTGGAACTTTAACGACTCGAACTGGGGATGCATTCCGGAGGGCACCGAAAGGAAGTGCGATTCCACCAGCTCCCCCCACCGGTATTCCAAGAACTCGTTCTTTCGGGGGGCGACGATTGTCAACGGGAGTGCCCTTGAAAAGCAGGCGCTCATTTCTCAACTGCTCATAATTACCATACGGATATCCGTCAGGGCGGTAGTTGCGAGCGTAACCCGTGTGGCTGGATACTATCTTTGTTTCAGGGTGAAGTGTCCTCCAATGCTCCCATCGCATTTCAATGACCGGTAACATCTTAAGGGAATTGCCGATAGCGGGACCACAACCGGCTTTACGATTCATTTGAGGCCAGAGAGACTCATTCTTACGCCGATCGTACATGACCAGGTTGTTATTGAACAAGAGTCCAGATACTCCGAGTTCGGCCTTGTTGATTGCACTTCGGCTGAAGGCGATGCTACTCCCCGTTAAGGGACAGTACGTCACAGAGATAGTGCTTCCTCCCCAGTTATCGATGTTCACAATCTCGTGATGCCAGAGAATATTGTGCGGGATAGCCAACGCTCTTTCGCCGAACAGTAGCCCTATCACACGACTCGAGTCAGCGAGATAGTCGGTGTTTTCACTCCTGTGATGAACGAGGGGAGGATTGGTGAGTGCAGGTATTCCTCCCCTTCCTACCCCGCTGTCGATTAGTTTATTAGTTGGTATTTGACAATCTAAATTATTCGTTTTGTTATTTTCATTTTTAGTATGAACCGTATCACATGAAATAAATACAAGTGATGTAAAGAAAAATAATATATATAAGCAAAAATTTTTCTTAAAACAGAGCATAATTATACCCTTATGTATTTAGCACAAAATAAGTATTATTGAAATAGGTGCGTAATTTGAGTTTCGGTTAAAAATCGTTTAATTATTATCGGTCAATTGGATCGCCGAGTTTAGGCCCGCTCCTAATGGCTTAGATCTTTCTCTTCTGGGAGTTGGTTACGTATAACTGATCTGTAAATGCGATATCCGGCTGGGAATCGTTCTGATCAGGTACTTAACCGTGATGGAAAGCCTTGCTGGACGTCCCAATCACCTTTTCCGTCACCTCAACTCTTCGTTCAGCCATGGAGTCGCACTTCTGGCTTGAAGGCCTCGGAAGGAATAGGAGCGAACATCTGTGATCAGGGACCTCTCCTTCCCTTCGTTCCGAAAATCCGGTCAATCGTTACTGTCTAGGCTGGGGGGAGCTCGTTCTTGTAGTTTCAACCCCCCTACGATGCTCCGCACTCTACGAAGTGGATTCAAACTCCGCCCCTAAGTTCTCTCAAGAGCCGAGTAGAGCACTTCTGACCATTTTCCAGAAATTTGACATTATCAGACAATTTGGTTAAATAGGAGCTGAGTTTGGAGAGCCAATGTCGCTCCATAATACTCCTTACGCGAAAAGACAGATGAGGCTTTTTATTTTATCTCTTCTGAATCATTCCTCCTCTATCTACTCTCGGATAATTACGAGGGCATCAGAGAATGCCCCGCCCGGAAGGGCGGGATAGTCTACTTTACGGATAAGTTCGTATAGAGAAATTCGTAGCCACTGGAGGTTTATACCTCAGTCTCATGCTTCCTTAAAATAAAAATACACCCCATGAGTTTTGAGTTTGACAATTATCATTGTCCACCGTTGCTCACGGATAATCGGAAGAGGAAAGGATTCCTCTTCATTTTCATCCTTGCGTTTCTAGTGGTTCCGACATCGGAAGTAGGAGCTCAAATACAAACGAGTTCTCCAGTAACCGCGGCAGATCTGAATGATCTCAAGTGGCGTGCCATTGGTCCAGCAACAATGGGGGGACGTATCACTTCGGTCGCAGGAATTGCCGGGGATCCATCTACCTTTTACGCAGCCAGTGCTTCTGGCGGGCTTTTTAAAACGACTAACCACGGTAATACCTTTCGGGCCGTCTTTACGAACCAGCCAGTTCTGTCAATTGGGGCGGTGACAGTCGCGCCCTCTAACTCAGACGTGGTTTACGTTGGAACTGGAGAGGGCGACCCCCGAAATACAGTCTCATTTGGAAATGGGGTGTATCGGAGCACGGATGGGGGCAAAACGTGGTCGCACCTTGGCCTCTCTGATACGGAGCGCATTGCCGAAATCAAGGTCCATCCAAAGGACTCCGACATTGTCTTCGTGGCTGCGATGGGACATGAATGGGGACCGAACGAGCAGCGCGGCCTATTCCGCTCTACTGATGGGGGAAAGACCTGGGAAAAAGTTCTCTACGTAAACCAGAATACCGGAGCTTCCGACGTGGCCTTCGATCCCGAAGACCCACGTATTATGTACGCCGGCATGTATGAGTATCGGCGTAAGCCCTGGCGATTTGATTCGGGAGGCAAGGGAAGCGGATTGTACCGGTCTACCGACGGAGGACAGACGTGGACCAATCTGACGGAAGGGGCTCCCGGAAATGGACTCCCTGCTGGACTTCTCGGTCGGATAGGTATCGCTGTCGCTCCGAGCAATCCCTACGTCGTCTACGCCATGATTGAGTCGAAAGCCAACGGAGAACTCTGGCGCTCTGACGATCGGGGGAAAACATGGAGGCTGGTCAACAGCAACCCCGAAATCAACGATCGTCCGTTCTACTTTACGGACCCGCGCGTCGATCCCTCGAACCCAAACCGAATATATGCCCTCAGCGGTCCACTCATGCTATCGACTGATGGGGGCGACTCCTTTAAGAGTATCACTGAGGGGGTCCATGGGGACTTTCAGGCAATGTGGATCGACCCCTTGAACCCCAATCGGGTTCTTGTTGGAAGCGACGGCGGGCTCTTTGCCTCGTATGACCGGACGAAAAACTTCCGTTTCTACAACCAGATAGTGGTCTCCCAGGCCTACCACGTCAGCGTAGATATGCGGAAGCCTTATTACGTGTGTGGAGGATTGCAAGACAATGGCGTCTGGTGTGGCCCCAACCAAAAATATAACACGTCCGGCATTCACAATCGCGATTGGTACCGCATCAACGGCGGGGATGGCTACTATGCCGAGATTGACCCTCGCGATTGGACCCGCATCTTTACAAACTCTCATTACGGGGAAATTAAACGGGTCGATGCCGAATCGGGCGAGCGGCAAAACATTAAGCCGTACCCCGTCTCCATGCGAGGATCTGCGGCTAACGATCATCCATACCGGTTCAATTGGAACTCTCCGGTACATATGTCTCCGAACAACCCGGATGTCGTCTACTTCGGATCGAACGTCCTTTTTAAGACCACAGACGGGGGGCATAGCTGGAAAGAGATCAGCCCGGATCTCACGAAAGACGAACCAGAAAAACAGCGTTCCTCCGGTGGAATTACCACCGACAATACGAGCGCAGAGTACCACAATACCATCCTTTCCATTAGCGAGTCCCCCGTCGATTCAACCGTGATCTGGGTGGGTACGGATGATGGTAACCTGCAGGTCACTCGCAATGGAGGCGACTCGTGGACCAACGTGATTGACAACGTCCCGAGTGTTCCCGATCACACCTGGATCCCCGACGTAGATGCGTCTAACCACCAGGCGGGAACGGCGTACGTCGTTTTTGACCGTCACCGTCAGAATGACTTCACGCCGCGCGTATATCGGACCGATGACTACGGTCAGACCTGGACGGAAATCACGAGCAATCTGAGTAGTCCGAATTATCCCCACGTGATCAAGGACGACCCTAAAAACCCGAACGTCCTTTATCTGGGAACAGAGCTTGGAGGGTTTGTCTCGTTCAACCGCGGAGAAAGGTGGGTTTCGCTTCGTCGCGAACTTCCACCGGTAGCGGTTCGGGACATCGCGATTCATCCCCGCGAGAACGACATGATCCTCGCAACGCATGGCAACGGCTTTCAGGTGATGGATGATATCACCCCCCTACAGAATATGCGTGAGGCCAAAGAAGAAGGAGTTTACCTGTTTGCCCCTCCTACTGCAACCCGCTTTGAACCGTGGACCGATTACATCGGGACTGCCCAAAGCGAGTACGTTGGCGAGAACCCGCCGTACGGTGCGTCGATCAGCTATTACCTTTCGCCGGGACAGAACACGAACGTGCACCTCGAAATTCTTAATGGCGAGAACGAGGTCATCCGGGAACTGAAGGCCCAGGACGAACCCGGAGTCAACCGTGTGTACTGGGACTTTCGAATAGACCCGTACTACGAGGTAGATACTCCTGAAAATGCGTGGTGGGAGCCTATTCGGGCCCCGATGGTGCTTCCTGGAAAATACACCGTGCGCCTGGCAGCATCCGGACAGGAGACGACCAAGACCCTTACCGTCAAGCTTGATCCTCGTCTCGACGACGTGTCGACTGGGGATCTCGAGGCTCAATATGACGCTGTTGATCGGCTATCCCGAATGGCCGCTCGCGGAGATCGGGCAATGGACCTTGTCGGCTCTATAAAAAAGCAGCTCGCGACTCGGCAACAGGCCGCAGAGGGCGATCTAAAGAAGCGGATAGCAGCCGTTAAGCAGAAGTTTGAGGCCTATCAAGATAGTTTGGTGGCCGACCCAGGAGGGTACCGTTCTCCTGCGCGCATTCAGGATAAGATCGAGGAGCTGCTTCGAGAGATTGACTCGGCAACTGAACCCCCTACTGAGCCACAGCGCCGGTGGATCGGGCGGTTCAACGATCACATGAACGAGCTCATCTCTGAGCTCCAATCGGTTGTCGACGAGGATTTGGCCGAACTCAATACGACCCTTGAGAATCAGGGACTTGACCCCGTCAAAGTCACGGGGAAAGCTGCGAAAGTTCTCAACCGATGACTGAAACCCCTAATATGAGGAAAATGTTTGGGGTGATTTGTTTTATAGTAAAATTTCTATCTTATTCATTCATTACCCGAGTAACCAAAAAATATACCATGAATTGGATATATAAAACCTCGAAGCACTTCCTTCCCACTCTTTTAACCCTTGCTCTAACAGTCACAAGCCTGTTTCTGGCTGGTCCGCTTCCTGCCCTTGCACAGCAGAAGGAGGAGCCGGAGATGGAGCAAACCATTCGTCGCGGCCCGGATGAAGGGGGAGGCCCTTACGACCGGCTCGTTATTCGCGGTGCGATGATGATCGACGGTACCGGTGCCCCGCCCCGAGGACCAATGACCATTGTCGTCGAGGGCGATGAGATCACCGAGATCAAGGAGACTGATCCGGATGCGCAACTGGAAGGCGCCGGAAGAGTGATCGATGCGGAGGGCATGTATGTAACCCCCGGCTTTATCGACGTCCACACCCACACAGGGAGAAAAAAGATCGGGTATCAGGCCTCCTACGTATACAAGCTGTGGATGGGCCACGGCATCACCACCGCCAAAGGGGTGCCGTTTGGTCCTATGGACTGGTCCCTCAAACAAGAGAAGCTGAGCGCCAAAAATGAAATTGTCGCACCCCGAATGGTGGTCTGCCAGGACGTTGGGGATGGAAAAGCCTGGGAGGATCGCGACGTCAATACGCCCGAACAAGCGCGTGAATGGGTGCGGTATGCAAATGAGAAAGGCGTCGACTGCGTGGCCGAAATCGGTGCGCACGACCCCGAGATTATGGCCGCAGTTTTATCGACGGCCGATTCGCTGGGCCTGCAAACGGAGGCGCATCTCGACCAGATGGGCGTAGCGCGAATGGATGCTCGCGATGCTGCCGAACTTGGCCTTGACGAACTCACCCACTACTACGGGCTGTTTGAGGCGTTGCTCAACGAGTCCACAATCCAGGACTGGCCAATTGATTACAACTACAACAACGAGTACGATCGGTTCGGTCAGGTTGCGAGGCTGTGGGACCAAATTCACCCACCGGGAAGCAAGGAGTGGGATGCACTCGTCCAGACCTTCCTTGACCAAGACCTGTATATCAGCCCGACGATGTCAATCTACTTGGCCGGTCGCAACGTTATGTCTGCCCGCAACGCAGTGTGGCACGAAGAGTACACCCTACCCCAACAGCAGGCGTTCTTTGAGCCGAGTCCGGACTCGCACGGCTCCTACTTCTGGAACTGGACCACCGCAGATGAGGTGGCGTGGGAGCACTTTTACGACCGCTGGATGAAGTTCCTAGACGACTACAACGACGCAGGAGGACGCCTCTTGGTTGGCTCGGACTCCGGCTTTATCTACCAACTTTACGGTTTCGGCTACATCCAGGAACTGGAGCTTCTGCAGGAGGCGGGACTGCACCCGATCGAAGTGATCCGCTCGGCGACCCTCTACGGTGCACAGTCGATCTTTGAGACGCACGAGTCCGATGGGGAATCAATCAAGTACGGAGCCATCCGAGAGGGATTGAAAGCGGATCTACTGGTGATGAGGCGCAACCCCCTGAAAGATTTCAAGACGCTCTACGGGACGGGCGCGGTGCGCCGCAACGAGGAAACAGGAGAGCCCGAGCGCGTCCGGTCGCTCAAATACACGATCAAGGACGGGATCGTCTATGACAGTCAGAAGCTGCTTGAAGACGTGCGGCAGATGGTCGATAAAGCTGAAAAGGAAAAAACAGCGTCTACTACTGACAACCGAGAGTAATAGCGACTACGACTGACTTTGGCTCGTGGAACGATTACACTGCAATTGCAAAGAGCATATGCGTTAGCGAAACTCCTTCGTACGGTGCATCGCCAAGAAAAATCGCCCAGTTCGGTGATCCGCGGGTTAGGTATCGATCGACTAGCAGCCGCATTGACTTCATCTCCCGCACCTGCCAGGGTAGAATATAGCCATTACGACTGCCTCTGACCTCCGGCGAGGTAGAGATTCGTCGCTTCGAAAGCAATCCCGTAGACATCGATCAGTCCGAAGAGCGCCTCTGTGAGACCGATCCCGTGTGGGTCGTTCTGGAGACGGTGGCCATAAGCGACCGGTGCCCCTGCCCTTGCGGCTACGGGTCTGCCCGTATTGTGAATTCTCGCCAGACGGTAGACTTGGCCATTGGGCCGTTCCCCCGGCCAAAACCGGTGAGGTTTTGGCCCGAGCGCTGGCGCTCTTTGGGGAGCGTATTCAACCAGAGGTCGGCCTGTTGTCGTCGGAGAACCAGCAGCTCTTTTCTCCCTTGTGGCCCACAGGCGGCAGCTTCTGGAGATGAAGGTTGGCGAGGAAAACTGTCTGGGGACCGCTTCCTTCGAGGCCGTGCGTTCGGACATCGAGGGGCACCCCTTCTTCCTCAAGAACTTCCTTGGCCAGAAGGCGAGCCATCTTTGCGTGGTGCTGAATCAGGTGGGGTTTCGTGTCGATCGGGCCGTCGAGAACGTCCTGAAGAGAGTCAGAATCGGCGGTCTCGGTGGTTGGCGTCTCTTCGGCGTCGGTGCTATGTTGAGAATCCATAATCTGGGGTTCTTCGTCGGTGAAAGGTTGCTTGCCTATGTGCACCGGGGGAGAACCCCTTTTCCGTATCGAGTTTTAACTAACCCTGAACATACGCCGCATGGGATTACCATTTATTCTTGCTAGCCGCTTTGTGGCGGGCGAGACGCTGGAAGAATCGTTGCCCGTCGTGGACGACCTTAACCGGGACGGGCTTCACGTCGCCCTCGACAGGCTTGGGGAGCACGTGCATGACCGGGAAAAAGCCGTCGCCGCGCGGGACACGTATATCGATCTCGTCCGCACGCTCTCGGAGCGTGACGACCATGGGCAACGCAACCGCATCTCGATCAAGCTCTCGATGATGGGACAGCTCATCGACGAGGATTTCTGCGAGGAAAACCTGCGAAAGCTCCTGGAGGTGGCCGCCGAGCACGACATGTTCGTGCGACTCGACATGGAGGGGAGCGACCTGACCCGGTCCACGCTCAACATCTTCGAGTCCGTCTATCCGGATTTCCCCGACCACGTAGGGCCGGTGCTCCAGGCCATGCTCAAGCGGACGGATCGGGACATCGACCGGATGTGCGAGCTCGGCGTGAGCGTGCGCCTTTGCAAGGGGGCCTATTCGGAGCCGGCCTCGATTGCCTACCAAGACATGGACCGGATTCGGGAGCGGTACATCGACTACATGGAGCGGTTGCTCCAACACACCGACTACTCCGGCATCGCCACCCACGACGACCGGCTCATCGATGCCACAAAGTCCTTTGCCGACCGCCGCGACATCGGGCCGGATACGTTCGAGTTTCAGATGCTCTACGGCCTGCGCCGCACGACCCAGCGGACGATGGCCGAGGAAGGCTACAACATGCTGGTGTACGTCCCCTACGGCACGGAGTGGTTTCCCTATTTCTCGCGCCGCCTCCGGGAG
>JBDGQN010000042.1:0-9511 GCA_042219055.1 Salinibacter sp.
CCTCCGCTCCCAGGCGACGCGCCGCCTCCAGGATGCTCGCCAGCGCGTCGATGCGCTCGTCTCCTCCCGCGCCTTCCACGCCCCAGCCCGCCGCCTAGAGCAGCACCGGCAGCACCTCGATACGCTCGTCGACCGCCTCACGCGGAGCGGCCCCCGCCTCGTCGAGCACGCCCGCACCCGCCTGGACCGACTCCGCGACCGGCTACAGGCCGTGGATCCCGAGCAGCCCCTGCGCCGTGGGTATGTCCATCTCACCCGCAACGGGAGTCCCGTCCGCTCCGCCGAATCCCTTGCCGATGGGGAACAGGTGCGCCTCCACTTTCAGGACGGCTCTCGGGACGCCGAGGTGCTTCCGAAAGAGGAATAGAAGCACAATGCGAAGGTGCCCCAGCAAGGGGGGCCAACCTTTCCGGGATGCAACCGATTTCTCCCATCAGGAGCAAAATGTCACAGCTTCGTATCGCGTCAGGGACCTGGAGTTTTGTTTTTTGCTTAGTCCCACTTGATCAGGAACTGCCCTTTTTATAGCCTGTACACTCGGCGTCTTCAACTCTCGAAGCGCTTCGATCCGCTGAGGGCACTCCAAAATCCCCTCCGGCCCTGTTCTCCGCGTTCTGCTCATTACGGCTGGCCCGACCGCTAACGTCCATTCACCCATGGCTTCGGATCCGAGCCAACTTACGATTGAGTTTCAGCCGGAGCGTCGCGTAGACGTCATTGACGTCAACCAGCACGTGGCGGACGAGGCACACGGCTTCCTAGAGAGCCACGAGGAAGCGCTCTATTGTTCGTACCACACGACGGGCGGCTACCTCGAAGAGACCATCTGCAACCGGCTCGACCGGTGCCAGGATCAAGTCCAAGAGTTTATTTCCCCCTTTCGAGAGCTCTTTCCCTTTGGGGCCGATTACCAACACGATCAGCTCCACCTCCGGAAGGAACTGACCCCCAAGCAGCGGCGCACCGAGCCCCGCAATGCCGACTCCCACCTCACGTTCATCGGCTCCGGGCTCGAGAACTGCGTGACGTATCCCAGCACCCCATCGCGCCCGGTCTTCTTTATTGACCTCGACGGGATTAACAAAGACAACCAGGATCGTCGCGAGCGCCGCACGACCGTGATCGGGTTCGACGACGAGCACGTCGTTGAGGCGACGGAGCTCGAAGTGCCCGTCTCCGATCACTCTATCGACTCAGTCAGCCTGCGCGACCCGCGGCTCGGCCTCTTCGAGCGGCTCCACGAAATGTTGGCCGAGCACGGAATCAAGACGGGACGCGTGCACCTCGAACTCGTCCCCGGAGAAAAGCACGCCGGGCTTACGGTCAACGAGTACGAGACGCTTCTCATGAAGCACGATCTGGCGGAGGTCCTCAGGGATCCGCTGCAGTTTATGGCGCGGAAAGGACGCAACATGCTCCGCGACCCGAGGGCCATTCCCGACAAGGCCAAAAACTACGCGAAGTACGACCTCGTCCGCCTCGTCAACAAGGTCGTCGACACGCTGGGCCTGAGCGAGTCCCTCGTCGAGCGCATCATTGACAAGTGCCTGGCCGTACCGGCCGAGCGGTTCCTGCGCATGAAGCGGTCGGTGAGCCTGCTCGTCACCGAGGACGAGTCCAACGGTGACGGGACCATCGAGCAGGGCCGCTACCAGAGCCCGATTCTCGTCCAGTGGCGCAAGTCCGACCCGGAGACGCGTCGTCTCCGGGTACACCTCACGCGTTTCGAGTAGAGGGACTACCTGCCATTGGCCTCGGACCCTCCTTCAACCTCATCTCCGTTCGTGCCCCGCCTGTCCCTCTTCCGGAGGCGATGGCAGGGCAATCTCGTCAAACTGCGCGAAGTCCTATCGGATGTACGTCGCAAGATGTGAGATTTCTTTCGCGCCCATCACAGCGACGATGTTGGCGTCATGGACGCGTTTGCCGGCCACCTCGTACTGCCGAGCGAGCCTGAGCGGCGAAGAGACGTCCCCTTCCAACGCCCTCCTTTCAGGAGAGGCCACTCTGTAGCCAACGGGTCTCCTTCGCGCTCCTCGCCCGAAACCGACTCTTCCGAGGAGGAATACCGGAAGGTGATTTCGATCTCCCCTGGAGGAAGATCCTCCGGAAGATCAGGCCACTCCACTGTGCCGTCAGGGCGAACGAGGGCCTTCAATTTCAGTGCTTCCATGGGATCGGCGAACGAGACGGGAGATCTTTCGGCATTGTACCCATTGCGATTCATTCCGATTTCTGTTCCCCCCTAGAGCAGAGCAATTCCCCCATCCCTCAGATCAACGAGTGGCTCTGCCCCCCGTCCACGTTGAGGCACGTCCCCGTGAGGAGGCTCGCCCGCTCGGAGCACAGAAACGTGACCGTGTCGGCCACTTCCTCGGCCCGCCCGAAGCGCTCGATCGCGATGTTTTCCTTCACGAACTGCTTCATCTCCTCCGGCTTCTCCTTCACGCGCTGGTCCCAACTGCCGCCCGGATAGCGGATGGAGCCCGGCGCCACGCTGTTCACGCGAATCTCGGGGGCCAGCTCCTGGGCCATCACCTTGCTCACGCTGATGAGGGCCGACTTCGTGGTGTTGTACAGCGAAAGCCCGGCCCCGCCCAGCTCGCGCCCGAAGATGGACGAGATGTAGCAGATGGACGCGCCCTCGACATCCCGCATGTGCGGAATGGCCGCCCGGCTCACGCGGACGTGCGACATAAAGTTGAGGTTGATGAGGTCCTCCCAGTCCTCGTCGGACAGCTCCTCGAAGTCGCCCCGCCGGTTGCCCCCCACGTTTCCCACGTAAATGTCAATGCGTCCGAACCGATTGTGGGTCTCTTCGACGAGGCGCTCCGGCTCGCCCGCCTCGGTCACGTCCATCGGGAGCGCCAGCACCTCGGCTCCCTCCTCCCGAATCTCCTCCGCGGCGTCATCGAGGTCGGATTCGGTGCGCGCACAGATGGCAACGTCGCAGCCCTCCCGGGCCAGGGCTTGTCCGATGTACTTGCCGATGCCGCGGCTTGCGCCGGTGACAATGGCGGTTCTGTCTTGAAGTCCGAGATCCATGGTAGGAAAGAGGAGTCGTGACAAGGAACGACGGAGTGTACGTGACAGAATAGGCACCTCCGCGGGCACCGTCCATCCCGCTTCCCGCACTAAGCCCGGTTTCAAACCATTTGGACAGACCTCTCAGCCTCCAACCGTCCATACGTCCAAATTTCCGCACGTTCAGTTCAGCCTTCCCTTTCCTTCGCCCCCACGACAATCGCATCTTCGCGACGGCGACCCGTTCGCACTGTCCTTCAGAGGCAGAAGGTCGGTGCCCCCATCCCGAAAGTGTTCGAGGACAGGCTGCTCCCATTCCCCCATTCGCCCGTGCATTCCTGGCCTCCGTCCTACGATCAGAGGCAGCTGAGCCTCCATCGCCCGACAAGGCTTTTGACGTACGATCGCTCTGCCTTGACACCCTGCTCCCGCTCTCGTACCTCGTTCATTCCGAACTGCTCCCAAAACCCCTCCTCCCGATGCCCGATCCATCCGACGGCCCCGACCACTCATTCGAAGAGAACCTTGAACGACTCGAAGAGATTGTCGAGCGCCTCGAAGACGACCCGCCCGCGCTCGACGAAGCACTCGATGCCTACGAGGAAGGCGTCGCCCTCGCCAACGAGTGCCTCGATCGGCTCGAAGACGCCGAGCAGCGCGTGAGTGAACTGTCGCTCGACTGATGCCAAGCACGCCGCTCCCTTGGCCCCCTTCTTCGTCTTTCAAACGAAGGAGTGTCTTAGTCACACAAAGACGACCTACGACGACAGCACAATCCGTTGAACCGGAGGCTGTAACGGCTACCTAATGCATCCTCAATCGGTCTCTTTAGGATCGGAAGCTCTCCAAGTCTGGCGGAAAGGGCGTTCAGTGGGAGGGATTGCTTTTCTACAGTCGTTTCCGCCGGCCTCGAAAAGATCGAAGAGATTCTTCTGTCGCAAGCTCCCTCAGAACGACTCTGATTTCGACGGCAGAGGAAAAGTTAGAGCTGCACCGGCTCACGATGAAAAGTGTCCGGTAGCCAGTGCCGGCACAACCGTGGGGACCGAGGACACAGGGTGACGCACTCCCAACTCCGGAGACCCGTCGTCCGTCGGGAGCTCTCGCGACGGTCGGGAGCTCTCGCGACGACCGGAAGGGGGCGTGGCCATCCTATCAGGCCGCCTGCTGACTGTTTGTGCGCCCTACACCCCGACCGACCCACTCAGCGGCGTCTCCTGCGGTTACGCACGGAGTCGGGCACCGCCGTAGAGTCGGCCACTTGGAGCGTCGCATTGATATTGCCCGGATCCAGCGAGTAAAAGGCGCCCGTCGAGGCGTCAACGAGCAGACCGGGAATCATAAGGTTGAAAATGTTCGTGGCCAGCCATAGGCTCCGTCCTCTGCGAAGGGTGACCCGGTAGGGCTCGTACCCCTCTCGGAGAATTCTGACGCTATGGGTCCGGTTCCGCGCAAGCGTGGCGGTGGTGGGCGTCTCCCCCACCGGACGCCCATCGATCTCGACCTGAGCCCCCGTCGGATCCGACTGGATCTCCACCTCTTGGTCGGTCCCGTGAATGAGAGTGGCGCATCCGACCAGCCCGATTGAGGCCAGCAGAACAAGATATCGCATCGTGCCCGAACGGAAGAAGGAATGAAGACGGCGTTACTGCAAAATACCGCGGCCACCGGGAAAGTCAAACCCTTCGCGGAATCCGATGCCTCACCACCCGGTCTCTCGGGGACGGCGCCCTGAAGTTCTCTCTGCCAGGACGAGGTAGTCTCTCGACTCAACTTCCCAGTATTGTCCCGCTCAGGTCCGAACGTGAGGAGCCCTCGGCCATCCTCCTACAGCCGCCCCTCTCCGCTCCGGTACGCGGCCCAGTCGCCCGAGTCCACGCGCGGTCGACCGGTCGGATCGCCGTTGAACCAGTACACCCAGGCGGTCCGATCGGGCGGAGAAATCAGGTCGATCTGTCGCCGTACGAACAGGGAATCGTCTTCGCGGTCCGGATCATAGCCCTCGTACCGGTCCAGCACGGTCCACACCTGCGGGTCGTGGAGGCGGAAGAGCTCTCCGCGCACGGTCCCCTCCCCCGACACCGCTCCGGGGAACCGACCGAGATCGTAGAGCACGCCCACAAACCGGCACGTTTCCACAAACGAGATCCGATCGGCGACGCCGAGACGCCCGATGCCGCCAAACGAGCGCATGAGGGTGCCGTACGTCACCAATACCGAGGGGGTGGACATGCCAAACGAGCCCTTGCAGAAAGCACACAAAACCTCCCTTCCGGACGTCCCAAAGGCCGGACTGCAAAATGACTGGACCGCTGTTCCTGGATCGATTCCGCAGTACCGACCGTTCTTTCGTCCTGCATTCAACAGTGAATTCGGACGGGGGATCTTTCCCAAACGAACCGTGTTCTTTCCCTTCAAATATCAGAACGAGGCTTCGTCACTGCGGACTCTCTGAGTTGACGAGGCGTGCCGACATTCCTCCCGACTCCGTCCCCCCTCGAAGACCGCAGTCCATTCGGGAAGGCGGGTGCAAACACGTCGGGTTCACCGACTGGGAGCGAGGCCCCTCCCCCGAGGCCCCGAGCCGTTCCACCTGAGAAATCCGACCGATCACCACATGTACAACACCGAAGGCGTCGACGCCGTCGCCACCATTACCGAACTGCGATCTGAAACCTCCGACCTCATCGACAGCGTGCAGTCGACAAACAACGGGGTGCTGATCCAGAAGAACAACGAGCCCCATGCGGTCCTTATCTCCTGGGAGACATACAAGTCCATCAAAGAAAACGTAGACCTTGAGGACCTGTAGTCCGCCCCCACTTCACGTGTGCTCCTCCGCGCTTCCAGTGTATGACAGAGGGGCTCGGGAAACGCTGCGCACCCCCTCGAAAACGAACGAGGGTGGCAGCAAGATCTCTGAATGAGGAGATCGTGTCCCGTTTGGGAGGCCTCCAGCCCGGTTTTCTCACGAGAGGCGTAGCGAGGCACAAGAGGCGGTTCAAGATGCTATTTGTGTACCGCAGGCGATGCATCGCACCGTCGAGGAGTAAAAGTGAGCAGATTGGGCCGCCTCCAAAGCCGCAGTAGCGTCCCGTGAGAAATCCGGGCCAGTCCCCTCAATGAGGCAGGAAATCACTCAGGGCAGACTACGGACGAACGACTCCATGTCGATTCTCCGGAGACGATCTGCCCGCTCCGTCTTTACGCGTCATCGCGGGCCAGGAAGCGCGTCCCGCTGTACAGGACGCTCACTCCGAGCACCTTTACGAGGTCGATGACTGCAAAGCGGAGGAAGCCCTTGTCGATCGATTCGATCCAGGTACCGTGACCGGCCGCGTAGTGCAGCCACACCACGCCGCACGTGAAGACAAGGGCCGCGCCTGTCATCGAGGCGAGCGTACTGCCCGAGAAGGCCTTCCACCGCTTCGAGAGTGCTCCAATGATCGCCGCGGCAAGCGGATAGGAGAGCAGGTACCCCGCCGAGACCACGCCGAAGAGGTAGCTCGCGCCGTATCCCTCCCCGGCAAAGACTGGCAGAAAGAGCCCGAGCGTGAGGTAGAGGGCCTGAGCAAGCAATCCGTTGCGCCATCCCAGGTACAGCCCGCTGGCGTAAACGGCCGCCGTCTGCAGCGTGATGGGCACCTCCCACAGGTAGACGCGAAACTGAATCTGGGCCCCAAGGGCCGTGAGCAGGGCAAACCCAACGATCCCAACTGCCTGCACCAGTGTGGACGCCTTCTCCTCACGGAGGCGATCAACGAGTGCAGTGTACGGGGAACGAAGCGACAAGAGATTGGACATGGGCAGGGCCGTGTGGTTTTCGACCGGGAAGAGTGACTCGTAAAATCATAGGAGTATACGAAGACGGGCCGAAAACGTCCAAGAGAGTGGGCCGCCCCTTTCCGAATTTTTACGGTCTACCCTTCCCCCCTTCCGAGACTGGGCTGAATTCTTCAGAAATCACCGAGGGGCTCGTATCGTCCACCGGCGCCCTCCGTAACTATCTCCAGTCTCCGTCTCGCCATTGTCTGTGCCTCTCCCATGAAACGCTTCGAGGAGCTGTTCGACGAGCTCACCGACAAGGTAGCCCACCAGGACCCCGACTCCGGAACCGTCGAGGCCGTACGTGAGGGCCGGCACGCCATCGGCAAAAAGGTGCTGGAGGAGGCCGGCGAGGTGTGGATGGCCGCCGAGCACGAGGGGGCCGACCGCACCGCCGAAGAGATCTCGCAGTTGCTCTATCACCTTCAGGTTCTCATGATCGCCTGCGACCTCGACCTCGAAGACGTGTACGAACACCTTTAACTGCGCCGGAGAGTATGGGAGCGCGGGCGAATGAGAGCATCTTCGTCATTGCCCCCCATGGTCCCGCGCCCTCTCCCTTCTTGCTTTCCTCTGAGCAAGCGAGAAGCTGCCACTTCACCTACCAACAGACGCACCGCTAAATGTTACAAATTGCCCTTCCCAACAAAGGAGCCCTTGCGGACGGGGCAGTCGACCTGGCCGACGAGGCCGGTTACCACTGCCGTCGCCGCGGCCGCGAACTGTCCGTGCGAGATCCCGACCACGGCGTCGAGTTTGTCTTTTTACGCCCTCGCGACATTGCCACGTACGTCAGCAACGGCATCATTGACCTGGGCGTGACGGGACTCGACCTCACGTACGACAGCGGGGCCGACGTGGCGCACGTGCTGGATCTCGGCTTCGGCAAGGCCCGCTTTTGCTACGCGGCGCCCAAGTCCAGCGACGTGACGCCCGACGACTTTACCGACGCCACCCGCATTGCCACCTCCTACGACACCCTCGTCCGCCGCGACCTCGACGAACGGGGCGTGGACGCCCACGTGATCTCGCTCGACGGCGCCGTGGAGATCTCGATTCAGCTCGGCGTGGCCGACGTCATTGCCGACGTGGTGCAGACGGGCCGGACCATCGACGAGGCGGGCCTCAAGACCATCGGGGACCCGATTCTTTGCTCCCAGGCCGTCCTCGTGGCCCAGAACGGCACGACCGCCGCGAACGAGGCGGCACAGCTCTTTGCCAAGCGTGTGAAGGGCATCATCGCGGCCCGCGAGCACGTGGTCGTCGAGTACGACCTCCCGGAAAAACGCCTCCCTGAGGCCCGCGAAATTACGCCCGGCATCGAGTCCCCGACCGTCTCGCCGCTAAGCAAGGACGGCTGGGTGGCGGTGAAGGCCATGATCGGGCGCGCCTCGGTCAACGAGGTCATGGATCGCCTGAAGGAGCTCGACGCCCGCGGCATCATCATCACCGACATCCGCACGTGTCGGATCTAGCGATCCGGGACGGAAGGGTGAAGGGATGGAAAGATGGAGGCACAACGGACACGCGTCCACACTTCCACCCATCCCCCCTCCACACCTAATGCTGGTCGAGCAGCCGGCCACTGTGACGCACGAGTTCCACCTCGGCCTGAATGGACTGCTCCTGCCCCTCCCGTAAGTCCGGGACGCAGCCTCCAGACTCCGCCGCAGCGTTACGACACGGAGGCGTTCGTGGAGGATGGCTACCACTTCGCACAACACCTCGCGCTATCGTTGCCGGTGGGCTGCGTCGCAGTACCGGCACTCGTTCCAGTTACGATTTCTTACAGTGCCCCCTCGTTCCATCCCGCAAACGTAAGACGCATCGATTTTTGGCCTACTCGGCCCGACTTTTCCAATGCAAAGACGCTCCCTCGGACTTTTTATCGTACCAACTTGCATAGTTGTTTGTCGCAGATAGTATTGGCGACTCCGCTTCCCTCGATGGAGGCCATCCAGCAGAAAACGCGCTCTTAGGTGCCCAACCGGTCTCTGCAGAGTCTTCTTTGAATAGCGACGCTCAGATCTTACTTTTCGGGTCTCCCTGCCGTCCCCTCTCCCAGTTGACTGTCACGCCCAGGGTCCGATGCGAAACCTCACGAAGTGGCTCAGCACTGTGCTCGGTGTCCTCCTCGTAGGGGGGATCTTTGCGCTTCCGCGCATCGAGCAGACGTATGCTCCTGATGCCGCCAACATCCAAGACGTGGGCGACGCCGTCTGGTACGCCGTCGTTACTCTCACGACGGTCGGATACGGGGACTTCTATCCAGTGTCGGTGCCCGGCCAGATCGTAGGCGTGGTCTTCGTGCTCAGCAGCCTGGGCGTCCTCGGTGTCCTGATCGGCAAGATCGCCGACCTGTTCGCGACCTACCGGGAGCACCACCGCCTCGGCCACCACGGCCTCGACGCGTCCGGACACTTCGTCATCTTCGGCTGGAATGATTCGACCGCCCGCATCGTCGAGCAACTGCAGGGACTGGGGGAAACGATTGTGGTGGTGACCCATGACCGCCAGGCCGTCGACGCAATCCACGAGCGGTTCCCCGAGGTGGTGTTTCCGCTCTACTCCGAGTTTGACGATCCCGAGTGGCTCAACCGCATCAATCTGCGGCAGGCCCACCGCGCCCTGTTGAACATCGACTCCGACACGGACACGCTCA
>JBDGQN010000043.1:0-5131 GCA_042219055.1 Salinibacter sp.
GGGGGAAAGAGTTGAGACTTGCCGCCATGCGCTGGGCCACCGTGGTGAGGGTCGGAACAGGGTCGACCCCGAACAGCAAGGCCGCTGTGGTGCTCAGCCCCAGGCAGAAGGCAACCGGCACCCCAATGGCCACGGTCACAACGAAGATAACAACCAGGACGAGGATGGGAAGGACTTCCATGGCGTTAGTGATTCAGGAAAGCAGATAGAATTACGCACCGGTCGACGAAGCGTCAGGACTGGACTCGTCGTCGGAATGGCGAGCCAGGGTTCGAACCTCCTCGCGGATGTGAACGACCGTGTAGAACACGATGATTAACCCCGAAAGCGGCACGGCCGAGTAGACATATCCCACCAGGATTCCCAGGGAGGGAGAGGTTTGTCCGGCGGCAAGAAGGACGTAGACGAGACGAACGCCGCCGAACACCATCACCAGCAGGGCAAAGGTCAGGACACACACTTCGATCACGATCCGGAGCTGATGGAGTCGGCGCCCGTCGAGCCGTTCGGGCAAGAGTTCGAGCGCAAGGTGGCTTCGCGTCCCCACCGCGTAGGCGGACCCCACAATGCCAATCCAGATCAATAGATAGCGGGCCAGTTCCTCCGTAAAGCCGCTCGGCGCATCAATGAAAAATCGGGTGAACACCTGCCACAGCACGTTGAGCACCGCTACGGCCATCAGGCCCACGAGTAGCCATTTGAGGCTACGATCCACAATGTCGGTCAGGGTCTCAAGTGTCATCGGACGCATTGTAGTTTCTGATTCGCTGGAGCAACTCGTACACGCGGGGCTGATTCTTCTTGTATTGCTCGTAAAGCGGCTGCACGGCCTCGACAAATGCAGACTTGTCCGGCCGAATAATCTTCACGCCGGCCTCTTTGATCACCCGCATTGCTTCTTTTTCTGCTTTCCGCCACAGCTTTTTCTGGCGTTGCAGAGACAAGTCGGCAGCCGTTTGAATCCATTCCCGTTCCTGATCGGACAGCTTGTCCCAGGTGTGGGTACTAATCAGCATTACGTCCGGAGGGGAGGTGTGCTCGTCCAGAGAATAATAGTCGACCAGCTCGTAGTGGCGGGTGGAGTGCAGGCTCGGTGGATTGTTTTCTGCGCCGTCCACGACCCCCTGCTGAAGCGCAGTATACAGCTCCCCAAAGGAGATCGGAGTAGGCTGCCCCCCGAGCTCCTGAATCATCTGAATTGCCACAGGGCTCTGTTGAACACGAATCTTGAGCCCGTTTAAGTCGGACGGTTTGCGGATGGGTGTATTCGCCGTGTAGAAGCTTCGACTTCCTGCATCGTAGTAGGTGAGCCCGCGAAGCCACACGTCTCTGCCGGACATCAAAATTTCTCGCCCAATTTCTCCTTCCAGGATGTTAAACCGATGCGTATCATTCCGGAAAATGTAGGGCAGACCGAAGACTCGGTAGTCATGGCTAAATCCCTCCAACACGGCCGAGGACACTTTTGTCATGTCCAGGCTTCCGATCTGTAGCAGTTCCAGACACTGCCGCTCGGTGCCCAGTTGCTCACTTGGGTAGATTCGGACCTCCATTTGACCGCCGGAGAGACTATCGACCTGCTCGGCAAAGTACCGCATGCCCTTGCTTACGGGATGGGACGGCGCCATTCCGTGCCCCAGCCGGAGCGTGGTCGTGTCTTGCTCACCGCCACATCCCGGCAAAAACACCAGCGAAAGCAGAAGCAGGCCGAGCGACACGGCCGAGAGCCGAATCGATGGAGTTGAGGGGGCACTCATACCGAGGACTTCGAAAGTAGATTGGAGGAGTGACTCGGGCCTTGGCTTAATCGGTTAAGCCACAGCGCGGACTAAAATTAGAAGAGCATAAAGGAAAATCAATTTGTCAGATTTTCCACCGTGTGATCAACTGAACACAGGTAGCCCCTCGACGCAAACTCCTCCCACGGCGCCCCGCAAACCAGAAGAGTCGTTGGTCTTTGACGGCGGCTTCCCCTCGCAAGCCGACCGGCCGATGACTTGGACGACCGCCACGGTGGAGTCGACCGACCGGGACTGCTGACCTCCGAGTCAGGCCGTTTCCCCAACGTGCCCACCGGAAACGATTAGAACGCTGAAGGCATGAGACGAGCATCGCCTTCGGGGAGGCCGCGGAAGACCTCCTCGCCCCGATCCGACATCATGAGCGGGAGTGTAGTGGTGCCGGTGCACTCGGCAGCGCCCACACCGGAGACGCCAGTCCGTCGAGGCGAGGATCGCGACTTTCCGATTAACTGCATACTTTATTTTCTTCACACAGTCATTCTGTGTGCAAGAAACAAGAAGTGCCTCCGATACCTATCATCGATGTCCCAGCACAAATCGAGCCCGTGAATGATGGAAGCCTGCTTCTGTGTGAGTTCTGGGAGCCGAGAACAGGCGAATGGGAGGGGGCGTGGGCAATGACACGTCTTGGTCCCATCGGCTCTTAGAGTCCAAATATAGGATTGGACCCAAATCGCTCCGATTTTGCTTTCGTGTTATCGTGTGAGGAAAATACCCTAATACAATATGAGCACTGTATCTCTCATTAACAACAAAGGGGGGGTGGGGAAAACGACCACGGCCATCCACCTGGCCGACGGGGCCAGTCAGATGGACCGGAACGTTCTCCTCGTCGATCTGGACGCGCAGGCCAGTGCGTCCCTGGCACTCGGGTGCGAGCGGGACAACCTAGAGCCCTCCATCGGGTCGGTCTTATATGACGAGGTCCCGACCGAAGAGGTGATACGAAATGCACCCGGGGCAGACATCGACATTCTGACCGGTTCTGAGTCTCTCAAGAATGCAGACGTTCGGCTGGCCGGAGAGTACGGACGGGAGAGATTGTTGAACGAGGCGCTGTCCCCAGTGCGGGATCAGTACGATGTGATCATCCTGGACTGCCCTCCCTCTCTTTCCCTTCTTCCAATCAATGCGGTCGTAGCATCCGACTGGTTTGTCGTGCCGGTAGAACCACACTATCTCGCCTTGGAGGGCATTGGCTCTCTCCTCGATACCATTGAGGCCGCCCGGGAGGGCATTGGAACCGCCGCCGAACTTTTGGGAATCGTCGTCACGAGAGCCGACTTCAGAGCGAAGGCCACGGAGCAGGTCATCGATCTCCTCCGCGATGAACATGGACAGGTCGTGTTCGACGCTGTGGTCCGGGGAAATGTCCGTGTGTCTGAAGCGACGTCCTTCGGCGTCAGCGTTTTTGACCATGCGCCCAATTCAATCGGAGCCGAAGCGTATTGGGCGCTCACAGAAGAGTTTTTGGAACGGCTCGAAGAATAATTTACTGTGAACAAACGACTAAAGGATCATGTCCACAGGTATCAATCGCGATCGAGCAAAAGGAAAGTCCAGAGGTCGTGGAACGGGGGACGACATCACCCAGTCCACAACTGACGGCGACTCCCCAGATCAAACCTCGACGTCTTCGAAGAAGGGTCGACCGCAAACGATCGAGCGTCCCCATCGGACCACGATGACCCTGGAAGAACGTCAGGTGGACTACCTTGATCGGATCTGTGCAGAAATCAAGCTCGCAGGAGGAGAGAATTTAAGCCGGAGCAACGTGGTTCGTGCTCTTCTGGATGCTCTCACAGAGTCAGACCTGGAATATTCTGAGGTCCGGTCGGAGGAGAGGCTACGAGAAGTCTTTAGACAAACCTTCGAGTAGAGAATTTACGCCGACCAGGCCTGACATTTGTCTTTTCACCTCGAAGTACGGCGACGTCTTTTTCGCCGATCAGACGCTAAAGGGGAGAAGTGCGAGGCGGTTGTAGATCGTCGTTGGGGCAAGTTGGAGAATTTCGGATTGCGTAATTCGCCCCCCGTGGCGATCATACGCACTACGCAACACGCACTTACCAGTGAAACATCGTGCCGTCTTCCAGACGGTTAACGGGAAGGTAGGCGCGCTCGTAGGGATACTCCTCCGCGAGGTCCTCGTCGTAGTCTACCCCGAGGCCGGGCTCGTCACCGGGATGTAAGTAGCCGTCCTCGAACGTGTAAGCGTGGGGGAAAACCTCGTCGGTGGCCTCCGTGTGACGCATGTACTCCTGAATGCCGAAGTTGGGCACCCAAAGATCAAAGTGGAGCGCCGCGGCCATGGTGACGGGCGAAAGGTCCGTGGCGCCGTGGAAGCCGGTCTTGATCTGGCGGAACTCGCACATCCCCGCCACCTTGCGCATGTGGCTAATGCCGCCGCCGCGAAGCACAGACGTCCGCAAATAGTCGATCAACTGCTCGGTAATTAGCAGCTCCGCGTCGTAGACGGTGTTGAACACCTCTCCCACCGCCAGCGGCGTAGTAGTGTGCTCGCGGATGCGACGGAAGCCTTTCTGGAGCTCCTCGGAGATCGGGTCTTCAAGCCAGAACAGGTTGTACGGCTCCAGTTCCTTGCCGAGACGAGCGGCCTCGATGGGGGTGAGGCGGTGGTGCGCGTCGTGAAGGAGGTCCACGTCGTCCCCGTACTCGTCCCGAAGCCGTCGGAAGAGATCCGGAACGTGGTTCAGGTATTTGTCCGTGTCCCAGACGTTTTCAGTGGGGAGGCCCTTCCCGGCGGGTTCGTAGAAGAGGTCGCCGTGGCCCACGCCGTAGGTGGCGTCGAGCCCCGGCACGCCGCACTGGGCACGGACGGCCTCGTAGCCCATGTCGAGATAGCGCCCAACCTCCTCAACCGTTTCCTCGATCGTCTCCCCCGAAGCGTGACCATACACCTTCACGCCGGTCCGGCCGGCCCCGCCGAGAAGTTCGTAGACGGGCACGTCCAGCGCCTTGCCTTTGAGGTCCCAGAGCGCCATGTCCACCGCCGCCACGGCCGTCATGGTGACCGGGCCTCGCCGCCAATAAGCGCCCTTGTAGAGGTACTGCCAGATGTCCTCGATCCGGCGCGGGTCCCGACCGATGAGCGTGGGGCACACATGGTCCTCCAGGTAGCTTACGACTGCCTTTTCCCGCCCGTTCAAGGTCGCGTCGCCGAGACCGTAGATCCCTTCGTCGGTGTACACTTTGAGCGTGACGAAATTGCGCCCGGGGCAGGTCACGAGGACATCGGTGTCGGTAATCTCCATGGGGACGTTGGTACGTTGAGCGTTTGTACGGGGAACGTTTGTGCGTTCACGTTG
>JBDGQN010000043.1:5141-13350 GCA_042219055.1 Salinibacter sp.
GAACGTTGGCGCGTTAGACGTTGCTCTACCGCTTATTCGCAACGTATAAGGTTGTGACGTTCCAGGGTATAACGCCTAAAAATCAGAGGGCCATCGACGAGAAGCCGCCGTCGACCGCGATGTGGGCACCGGTGATGAAGGAGCCTGCTTTCTCGGAGGCCAGCAAGAGCGTGGTGCCGATCAGTTCCTCGGCCTCCCCAAACCGGTCCGCGGGCGTCTGCCGCATGATGTCGTTGATCCGCTCGTCCGAGAGGATCTCTCGGTTTTGCTCGGCGGGGAAGAAGCCGGGAGCAATGCAGTTGACGCGAATGCCCTCCGGGGCCCACTCCCGCGCCAGGTTCTCCGACAGGTTCCTCAGCCCCGCCTTCGAGGCCCCGTAGGTGAAGACCTTCGACAGGGGCGTGAGCGCGGCCATCGAGCTGATGTTGATGATGCTCCCGCCCTCTCCCTGCTCGAGGAGGTACTCGCCGGCCACCTGACACGCCAGAAAAACGCCCTTCAGGTTTACGTTCATAATGTGGTCCCACTCTTCCTCGTCGATTTCGAGGAACGGAGTATCCGCGTTGGTGCCGGCGCTATTAACCCACACGTCGATTCGGCCGAAGTGCTCGTCCACGTCTTCCACCAGAGCCTGAAGATCGGCCTTCGAGGTTGTGTCGCAGCGGACGAACGTAGCGTCCCCTGCGTCCGGAAGCTCGGAGAACGCGGCGGCGCGCTCCCGGCCGGCGTCGGCGTCGCGACCCACCACGACAGTGTCGGCGCCGGCCCGGCACACCCCCTCCGCAATGGCTCCGCCCAATTCTCCCGTTGCCCCAATCACGACAGCGACACGGTCTTCGAGTCCGAACTGGTCCTCAACGAAACTGCTCATGTTCAAAAAAAGCTACTCTTGGTCAAAAAGTGTAGGCGAATGAACTGCTCTCAACCTAGCTCCCGTCCGGCAGGTCGGCTGAACCCGCGCACTCTCCAGCGACTCCTCGTAGAACGCCGTCATTGTTGCGGCGTTGCCCTCGATCGGAACCGCAAGAAGCGGTGATAGACGCACAGATCGCCGTTTGATTTCCAGGGACGAGCCGTACGGTTTGTTGCTTTCCCAGCCACGCTCCCCCAAAACCTGCACGGGATGCTGTGTGACAGACCCTCGGGCGAGTCAAAGATCCGTACGCTCTACAATCACCCGTTCGGCCCCATCTGGGTCCGGGGTCGCTTCGAGGACTGGATGCAATCGGACGTCTCCCCCCTCCACTTTCAACCCATCGAACGTGTACGACGCGGCGCTGGGCGGGACCTCCACCGTCCGCTCGACCGAGCCAAAGGTTAGTGTCAGAGACCGCGGCTGGGAGCGCTCCGGGAGGCGGACCGTCACGTCGTAGGTGCCGGGGGCCGCGTGTAGCGCCCAGTAGCCCGCCAGGTCCGTCGACCACGTCCGCCCCCCGCGCCAGTCCTGACGAGTGAGCACCGATGGGTTCTCGTGCTGCGTGCCGACGTGGATCCGAACGGGGGGATCCTCCTGCCGAAGTCGGGGACCGCCTACG
Source organism: Salinibacter sp. (assembly GCA_042219055.1). Classification (GTDB taxonomy): domain Bacteria; phylum Bacteroidota; class Rhodothermia; order Rhodothermales; family Salinibacteraceae; genus Salinibacter. The sequence goes on from JBDGQN010000043.1 coordinate 6,677, forward strand.
TCTTCGTACCAGGAGCGGTACACCTGCTTCAACGAGTCGGCGAGCTCGGGACGGGCATCGATGAGGTTTGTGCTCTCGCCCGGATCCTCTGGGATGTTGTAGAGCTCGAAGCCGGGCGGATTCTCCGGCAGGTCCCAGCCTCTGCCACTGTTCCGCACCAGCTTCCACGGCCCGCGGCGAACCATGAAGTTATGGAAGGGGTCCGGGGGCCCTCGATGCCATTGAATGACGAGGGGGCGCCGGGGCCACTCCGGGTCCGTGCCCGTCAGCACGCCCCAGAAGCTGCGTCCATCAAGCGGTCGCTGGGACGGCTTGTCGACCCCCACCGCCTCCAAGATCGTGGGCATTACGTCGATGTGGGCGGTCGGCACCTGCGGATTTCGATCCGGAGACAGCGTTCCCGGCCAGTGGAGCCACAGCGGAACCCGAACCCCGGCCTCCTGCACGCTCCCCTTCCATCCATTGAAGGGGCCCGCGTACCGCCCCGGCGACGGCCCATTGTCGGTCATGTAGAGCACCAGCGTCTCGCGAGTCAGGTCCAGGGCGCGAAGCCGCTCCATTAATCGGCCCACGTTCTGATCAATGTCCGTAATCATCGCCGCAATCGCAGCCAGGATGTCCGCGTGTTGCCGGCGTACCTTGTCGTCCTGCGGAAGCTCCGGGATCAACGCGAGGAGCGAGTCGGTCTTCGATTGGTAGTAGGACTCCAGGGAATCGGGCACGTCGTCGTAGGGCGAGTGCGGGGCATTCGTGGAGACGTAGGCGAAGAAGGGCCGATCGCGGTGCTCCTCGATAAACGAGAGCGCGTGGTCGAAGAGGACGTCGGTCACGTAGCCGTCCGCCTTGAACGCCTCGTCGCCCCGAAAGAGGATCGGATTTGTGTAGCGCCCCTCGTTCCGGGGCGGATCGGACGGCTGGGCAAGGCCGCCGCCTTTGTGCCAGATGGCCCGGTCAAACCCCTGGTCCATCGGGCGCATCGGGTAGTTGTCCCCCAGATGCCACTTCCCAAACAGGCCCGTCGCGTATCCGGCGTCCTGCAGGACCTCGGCCAGGGTGACCTCCTCCGGGCGCATCAGGGCGCGCCCGAGCCAGGTATCCGTGACCCCGGTCCGCTGGTTGTACCGCCCGGTCATCAGGGAGGCGCGGGTGGGGGCACACACCGGACTCACGTAGAATGTCTTCATCTGCGCGCTGCGCCGGGCCAGTGAGTCAACGTTGGGGGTCTCAATGACGGGATTGCCCGTCACGCCGAAATCTCCATACCCCTGATCGTCGGTCATGATTAGGACGACGTTTGGGCGCTCGGCGGACTCATTCGTCTGCGAAGGGCCGCACCCTGCCAGGATCGTCGCGAGGAGGACGAGGGCAAGCCCTACGCACCACTGTTTGAGCGGCACCATATCGGGGAAGAGATAATTTTGCGCTCGTCGTACCGCTCGTTTTACGACGGCCTCGTGGCCGTCAAGCCCAAACTGATCGTCGGCGAAACTGCCCATGTTCGAAAGAACTCCTATAGCTAAAAAAGAGCGTAGGCGATCAATTACCCTCAAGCTGACTCCCGTCCGGCAGCGTCGGCTGATCCCGCGCAATCTCCAGCGACTCTTCGTAGATCTGCTTCAGGTCGAGAATCTCCTGATCGCTGTCGGCCCGCAGGAAGATCGGCGTCTTGTACAGCGGCGTCTTGACTGTCACCGTGGTCGGTCCCTCGACGGGGGACTCGTCCGGGTTCCAGTAGTCCACCCAGCGGCCCTCCGGCAGATACACCTCCCGCTCCGTCGCCCCCTTCTCGAGCACCGGCGCCACGAGATAGTCCTCCCCGTAGAGGTACTCGTCCCAGAGTTCCCACGCCCGCTCGTCGTCCGGGTACTCCACGAACAGCGGTCGCATGATGGGATGCCCCGTGTCGCGGGCCTCTTCCGCGTAGCGAATCGAATAGTCTTGCAGATGCTTGTGCAGCAGAGAGTACATCCGCCACGTGGCGATGGCCTCCGCGTTGTACCCGGTGCCGTCGGGCATGTCCCAGGGCGCCTGGTCGTTGGTAGGGCCCACCTCCATCACCGGACTAAATGCGCTCATCCCCAACCAACGTGAGAGAAGTTCCTGCGTCGTGGTGCCGCCCCAGTACCCGCCCGTGTCGCTTCCCCAGATCGGATATCCCATGACGGCTGACCGGAGCCCCGCGATGAGCGTGTTGCGGAAGCCGAGCCACGTCGCGCGCGTGTCCCCGGCCCAGAAGGCATTGGCGTAGCGCTGCGATCCCGGATATCCCGCCCGAGGCATGATTACGAAATCCTCGCGGTGTTTCTGAACCACCTCCTTGACGGCTTTGGCGTAGAGGACGGGATACTCGTTTTGGACCTCGGCCATCGAACGTCCGTCGTGGGCGTACGCATCCCGGGCGTCCGGCACAAACTCCTCGGCCCGATCCAGCTTGAACGCCGCCACGTCGTCCTCCAGAAGACGAGCCACGTAGTCCTGCCACCAGTCCACGGCCTCCGGATTCGTGAAGTCGATCATCGTGTATGCGCGATCGTCGATGTTGAGGAACGGGCGAATCTCTTCCGCCGTCGTCGCGCTCCGAATGGAGTCGCGGAACGCGGCCCGAACCTCGTCGGGCGTCAGTTCGGCGGCCCGAGGGCCACCGATTTCCTTATCAAAGTACACGTCTGTTCGGTATTCGAGCGCCCCGTCGTTAAGCTCCTCGACTTCCTCGAGGATGGCCGGCTTAAACTGCCGAAGAAACTCGGCGTCCTGCATCTTCTCAGCAGTGATCTCCTTGAGGCCCATCTCCACCATTCCCTTCTAGGGCAGGGCGTATCCCTTCTTCAACGCCTCCTCGGCCATGTCCCCCATGACCCAAGGCGCAATCCACACCAGAAACTCGGCGTCATGCTCCTCGCGGACCCAATCGATCATGGACTCGGCGTTGGGAAAGCGCTCCGGGTCCCACTCGAAGTCATCGTACCCGTACGGGCCCTTCGCCCAGGGCCGATCGACCCAGTACACGTCGAGGGGAATGTCGAGCGAGTCCATCATCACGATGTCCTCGTAGGCCATCGAATTGTAGGGGCTCCGGTCCGGTGTCCCGTCGTAAAGGGTATCCCGGTTCGTATGATTGTCGCGCCAGCGCCAGGTGCCAAACGCCCATTCCGGCGGGATCGACGGCCGCCCCACGACCCTGGTGTACTGATTGAGAATCTCTTTCGGCGTCCCATCAAAGATGCGGTACGACAGGGAGGAGCCGTCAAAAGCAAATTGGATCCGCTCGTCGTCCTTCTGCGCCATGTCGAACACGCCGAGGTGCGTGTCCTCTACGTACAGCCCATAGCCGGCACTGGACATGTAGAAGGGGGCGTAGAGCGAGATCGTCCCGTTGAGGTCCATCTTTACCCGATGGCCTCGGCGGTCCAGCGCCACTGAGACCGAGGAATCGCGGGGGACCTCGTCGTCGTTTCCGCGGGCCCGCTCGGTGAGGCCGTGAAAGTGCTCGCCGCTGCGCGCGGCCAGGACCTCGCCGACCCGCTCGATTCCGTCGGTTGGCGTGAACTGGACCGACACGGCCCATCCGCCCTCCACGGCGTGCGGCTCAATCCGCACCGTTGCCTCCCGGCCGTCGGTCGTGCGGTAGCGGGCCTCGAGGGTGTGAGCACGCTTGGAGAACGAGATCGGCTCGGACAGGTACTGCGTGCCCTCCTCGGTAATGTAGTACAGCGACGATCGGGCGGAGTCCGGTCGGTGCTGCCGAACGAGCGCCTCGTCCCGGCCCGCCGCGGTGAACGCGTACGAGAACGGGGTGCGGGTTACCTCTAGTGAGTAGTCTGTGCTAGTCTGCGCAACCGCCGGGCTCGCCCTCCCTAGTAGTCCGAGCAGGAGGGCAGCGACAGCGAGAAACGTTGTGACCGGCAAACGGCGGACTGAAATCATCGGGCGTAGGCGTTTGTGTTGGGTGAAACCAAGTGTCCGTGGGTCGGCGATCTGCTACATTCCCGCTTCCACCTCCCGAATTCGGAGATTCCGGAAGCGATAGACCTTGCCGTCTTCGCCGTGGTGTTGAATGCCGATTACTCCCTCACTGTCGACCGTGTCCCGGTAGGCGGTCGTCTGCTCCCCATTGACTGAGATTTCGAGGCTGTCGCCCACCGCCCGGATGCGGTACTTATTCCAGCCGTCGGGATTGAAGGCGTCCCCGTGCTCCTCCCGAAAGTTGGCCCCAGCAACCGAATCTCCCTCAGCCGGGTGAAGCCAGCCGCGGCGTCCCTCGTCGTAGAGGCCCCCAGACCACGCCCGCTCCGACGGGTCCACTTCTGCCTGGTAACCGTATACCCAGCTCGTGTCGGTCTGCGCTCGGAACATAAATCCGCTGTTCGACTCCCGGTCCGGCACACGAACCTCGCCCTCAAACACGAAGTCGTCGTACGTGTCTTCGGTGACCAGGAAGAATTTCTTGTCGGCTTTAAGGTGAATTTCGTCGTCAACCACCTCGGCCTTGCCCCAGTCGTAGGGGTTATGCCACCCTTCGAGGGACTGCCCGTCGAAGAGCACGGTCCAGTCTTTTTCGGCGGCAGCGTCGGAGGAGTCCGAAGATTGCTGGCAACCGACAAATACAAAGGCAGCGCTCAGGAGTACGACGGAAAGCATCCGCCCGGAAAGACGTACGTGGGTCATGGAACTGTTGAATGCTTGGTGGAAGGGTGTCACAAAAGGTACCTCAAGGAGTCAGACCTTCGGCTCCCATCCGGGCTCGTAGTCGCGCTCCCAGAGCTGCATGGCGTCCTCATTCTCCACGATACGACCGGTCTCGGAATCGACGTGGAGAGTCTCTCCGGTGCGCTGGGCAATGTTGCCGAGGTGACAGAGCAGGACGCTCTTCCGGCCTTCGTCAATCGGCGAGCGCGGCTCTTCCTCCCCGCGTATGGCGGCCAGGAAATTGGCGATGTGAAAGTCGGTGAGGGAGCCGCCCCCCACCGTTCCCGTGCCACTCACCTGCTGGCCGGTCTTTGCCTCATTGGCGTACTCGATGAGGTTGTCGTCATTGTCGTACACCACGTATCCGCCGCGGTCGAGAATGACAGTGCCCTCCGTGCCGTGGATCGAGGCGCCGCGCCCCCCACCCGGATCGCCGTCGGTGCCCTTCAACGGATTGGCGTTGCAGCTTCGCCCTTCCCAGCTGATCATCTTGTCGTCCCCAAACTCGTAGCTGGCCACCTGCGTGTCGAAGGCCTCCCAGTCGTCGTCGTAGTGGAAGCGCCCCCCACTTGAGGTCACCTTTTCCGGATAGCCGACATCCAGCGCCCACCGGCACACGTCGATTTCGTGGGTCCCGTTGTTGCAGATCTCCGCCGTGCCCCAGTGCCAGGTCCAGTGCCAGTTGTAGTGGACCAGATTTTCCATGTACTCCTGGCGCGGAGCGGGGCCTTGCCAGAGCTCATAATCAAGCCAATCCGGCACCTGTGCGGGTGTCTCAAAGTGGGTCGGGCCTCGGTCGTTGGCGTACCAGGCCCGTCCATAATAGGGCTCTCCAATAATGCCCTCACGGATCTTCTGCATCGCCCGCATGGAGCGGGGCGAAGAGCGCTGCTGGTTGCCCATCTGCACGACGAGATCGGAGTGCTTCTGCTGCGCTTCAACCAGCAGTTCGCCTTCGTGGGGGTTGTGGCTGCACGGCTTCTCGACGTACACGTGCTTGCCGGCGTCGAGCGCCATGAGCGTCGCCGGCGTGTGCCAGTGGTCCGGCGCAGCGATGGCAATAGCGTCGAGATCGTCGTTCTCGAGCATGCGCCGGACGTCGGTCACCCCCTCCGGGGTGCGTTCCTGCATCGGCTCTCCTCCATCGGGCTCCGTAATGGAGGCGATGGCCCGATCGATGGCCCGCGAGTCCACGTCACAGACGTACCCTACCTCTGCCCCCTCGGACCTCGCGAACGCTTCCGTCAAGTAATGCCCGCGACTATTCACCCCCATCACGCCCATTACTACCCGGTCGTTAGGGGCCCCGGCCCCGAGCGCCGTGGAGAGATGCCCGGCCACGCTCAGTCCCACCCCGGCCGCGGCGGTCCGTTTCAAAAAATCTCGGCGGTGCAGTCCGTCTTTATCACTCATGTCTCAATCGTGGACTGGTTTGATGGAAGAAAGACAATGGAGCTCTCCCCGTCTTGCCTTCAATCGCTACTCCTGTGCAGGCAGCTTCCGAATCTTGATGTTCCGGAACCAGAAGTCATTGCCGTGATCCTGGAGGACGATGTGACCGGCCCGGCGCGTGCGAAACCCGTCGATGTCCGCGTACTTGCTCTCCGCAAAGAGCGAATCGAAGCGCGCCGAGTCCAGGTCGTACTCCAGCACCTTTTTCCCATTGAGCCAATGTTCTCCGTGGGAACCCCGAAACACCACTCGGGTCTGGTTCCACTCCCCGACGGGTTTGAGCGACTTTTGGTCATTGGCAGGGATAAGATCGTAAAGCGCCCCGGCGCGATGACTCGCCTCCTCGGCGTCCGGGTGCCGCTCATCGTCCAACAACTGGTATTCGAAGCCGAGCGCGGCGTACTGTGGCTCGTGGGCCGTCGACAGGGAGTCGGAGACGTTGTATTTGATGCCACTATTCCCGCCCTTGCTCGCCTTCCACTCCAGCTTGAGTTCGAAGTTGCGGTACGTCTCGGTGGTCATGATGTCTCCCCCCT
>JBDGQN010000044.1:0-9382 GCA_042219055.1 Salinibacter sp.
GTCGACTTTGTTCTTGTTCGGCTTCTTCTTGACGCCGGCACTGTCGCAGCCCACGACGAGAAGGCTGAATCCAACGAGCAGGATTCCAAGCTTGATCGGGATCTTCGAGAGGTTCGCAAACATGATTCTGTGCAGGATTGTGTAGTTGAGTGTTTCGAGAGGACGAGAGTAGAGAAGGCTCGCTGGGGATCGCCCCATGCAGGAGGACCGGCGAGGCCTTCGCCGAGGGAGAAACTGATTCAGGAGTGAGTCCGCCAACACATGCTACCTACCAATCTCCGAAAGAAGATGGAGAACCGCATGCAAATCCCGCGCAAACCCGTGTACAAATCATGCACGAATGAGAAGGAATTACGCACACACGGTTCATTTGAGCGTGCATTTTTTACCCATTGCGAGGAATAAGAGATTCATGGGAACCAGTGGATGCACAGCCAATCTTCGTGTTCCGTGAAGGCCGAGGCGAGACGCTTCGGCATTGTCCGCGCAGCCTGAATGTTGCAGGGAGTTCGTCATTCGGACCGCCCCCTTGGGCTACTTTCCTCTGGAGGAGCCCCCGAGACGCGACTGGCGAGCAGGCGTCGTGCCTCGGTTGCAATGCGCCAAAATGAAGCGGTACGAGTGAAGAGTGTTTTGTGCGAATCACGCAGATTTATGCACACTCTGGGTGTATTCGGGGATGGCACCGCGTAGGAGCAGAGGACGCGCACGGTTGGGGACCCGAGCTTTGCAAATGTGCCGGTTCCTGCGTGCTGGTTGGTCGGGGAATGGGCGTTTCCAGGAGGGAGATTCGGGGGGCTGTGACGGGCGAGGCCCTGCGGCTACCCGTCTCGTGAGGACGGCGGGAGCGGAGCGTTCCCAATTTTCTGCAACAGTCTACCGGTTTTCTGCAAGCAAAGGGAACGGACAGGCCCTAGATTGCCCTGTGCGATATTCCCTCCCGGTGCGCACCCGCGACTGTACCGCGTACAACACGCACAGATCCGTTGCCTAAAATGAATGATCAACCCTCCAGTCACACCGGTGCTTCCCGGCGGCTCACTGCCGAGTCGCCGCCGTCGCTCCTTCTCGTGGGACGAGACGCGGAGCTTCGATTCTTTCTCCGGACGAGCCTGCAGCGGTGGTATCAAATCGCCGAGGCGGCCGACGCCGACGAGATGAGGCCGCATCTCGCGCACTGCCCGCCCCGGGGACTGATTGCCGGGCGGATGGGGCGTGAAGACAAGGAAGCACTGATTACGGCGCTCCACGACGCGGACGCCCCACCGGTATTGAAGCTGTGGACCACGAGTCCGCCGTCCGGGTGGGCCGAGGCCGCCCTCCGCTATCCCTTCACGCGGGCTGCTCTGCTCCGGGCCGTCGACCAACTGATTGACGGGGCGGAAGAGGACGGAGAGGCGGACGACGACCCGCCGGGCGTCAACGAGGTTCAGCTCCAAACCAACGTGCGTTCGTAGAAGGCGTTGGGCGTTGGGCGTTGAGCGCAAGGAGTCTGCTTGTGGCCTCGTTAGGCCTCGCGTCGGGCTACGAGGCGGTGGAGGAGCGTCCGGACGTGCTGGAACTCGTCCTCGTTGGTGGTGTGGCCGAGGTCTTCGTAGATGCGAGTGGTCACGTCGGCGTTCATCGCCCGGAGCACGTCGGCCGTCTCGTGTACGCGTCCTTCGGGAATGTACGGGTCCTGGTCACTGCAGCCGAGGACGACGGGGGTGTCGTCGAGGGAGCCCTCCCGCTCGAACGAGGTGTCTTCGGGCCCGATGAGGCCGCCGCTGAGGCCGACGATCCCGCCGTATCGCTGGGGGTGCCGGACGGCGTGCGTGGTGGCGAGGCAGGCGCCCTGCGAGAAGCCGAGCAGCACGGTCTGCTCCAGCGCAAGGCCCTCGTCCTGTACGCGGTCGAGAAGGGCCGTGATGACCTGGAGGGCAGACGTCAACTCCGGCTCATTTTGTTCGGTGGGGGCGAGGAACGATTGCGGGTACCACGAGCGCATGGTGGCCTGAGGGGCCAGGTACGCCACGTCCGAAACGTCGAGTTCGTCGGCGAGGCGCAGCATGCCCTGGGCGGAGGCGCCGCGGCCGTGGAGCAGGATCATTACCGCCTGGGCGTCGGCCGGTGCAGTGCCGCCGGTGCGTACGGACTGGTCCTGGTGAATGTCTTTGCTCATGGGGAAGGGGTAAGAGGGAAGGGGTAAGAGGGAAGGGAGGAGGAGATTATTCGGGCGGTGTGAGGGTGGGGAGGGCCGCGTCCAGTTCCGCACGGCGGGATTCGAGATGTGACGGAAGCTTGAGGGTGCGACCGAGTTTGTCTTCGTCCTCGTCGATGAGGACGCCGGGGCCGTCCGTCGCGATCTCGACGAGCAGCCCCGAGGTCCAGTCCGGGTCGCGGACGTAGATGGACCGGAAATACTGACGGTCCTTCACGTCGGTCACCTGGAGCCCGTGCTCGCGGAGGGTGTTCTGCCACGCCCGCTGGGTCTCATCGTCCGGCACGCGGAAGGCGACGTGGTGCACCATGCCCCGGCCCATGCGGCCGGACGGATGGCGGTCGCGGACGAGCAGATCGACGGTGGTGCCGACGCCTGTGCCGGGGGCCTGGAGCCGCACGTGGTCTCCGTCTGTGCCGACCTGTGACCACCCGAACACGTCCGCAAAGAGCTCCACGGTGCGGTCGTCGGTGAAGACAGGAAGGGTGGGGGCGTGGAGGCCGCGAATTGCCTGCGCCGCCGGCGCAGGCAATTCGGTCCAGGGCGTGGCGTCGCCCGCTGTCTCAGTCGCTACCAGCTCCAGCGGCAGGCCGCTCGGGTCGGTCACGTGGAGGCGCGGTGTGCCGAAGCGTTCGGCGGCATCGGGCGCGAGGCCGTGCTCCGCCAGATGGGTCCGCCAGTCGGACAACGAGCCCTCGGGCACGGCAAATGCGACGCGTCGCGCCATGCCGGCGCCGGGCCGCCCGCTCGCGGCACGGGGCCACGGAAAGAACGTGAGGAGGGTGCCGGGGCGGCCCGTGGCGTCGCCGTAGTAGAGGTGATGCGTCGTCGGGTCGTCGAAGTTGACAGTCGTTTTCACCCGGCGCAGGCCGAGCACGCCGACGTAGAAGTCAAGGTTGTCCTGCGCGTCGCCGGACAGGGCGGTGACGTGGTGAAGGCCGGGAAGGGCAGCGGGTGGCATGACGGGGATCGGATCGGTGCGTCCTCAATCGATCTCTTTGGGATCGAAGCTCTTTCGATTCGGCGTGGTGCGCATCCATTCGAGCTAAATGCCTTGATACCGTCGCTTTCAACGGACTCTGGGAGAGCTCTCGACTCCGCTTCGCGTCGCTCGAAATGACGTCACCGCCAAGGAACCGTTTGATTCTGCGTCGGGGCGAAGAATGGACCGCTCTCTTTACGCGGACGGGGGCGGATCCGTTTGCTCGACGACGCCGAGCGTGCAGCGACTGGCGCACACGAGCCGGTCCTCCTCGTCCCGAATTTTGATCTCCCACACCTGCGTGGACCGGCCAGTGTGAAGGGGCGTGGCGGTGGCGGTAAGTCGGCCCTCGCGCACGGGGCGCACGTGATTGGCATTGACCTCGACGCCCACCGCCGTGTGGCCCGACGGCGCCGCAAGGTGGCCTCCCACGCTGGCCGCGCTCTCGGCGAGGACAACGCTCACGCCCCCGTGCAGCCGCCCGAACGGCTGGTGGTGATTGGGCGTGACCGGCATCGTGGCCGTTACGCGCTTGGAGCTCATCGCCTGTATCTCGATGCCGAGGAGCTCGGCGACGCCGCCGAGGTTCTCGGGGAGGGGGGACGTTTCCGGGTCGTGGTCGTCAGGTAGGGACGGAGACGAAGTCATAACGGAAGAGCGACGGCGGACGGCAGTCGGCAGACCGCCCTCCGCTAACTGCGGTCCGTCGTCATTCATCAAAGGCCGTGAGGGCAATCGTCGTGTTGTGCCCGCCGAACCCAAAGGCATTGGTCAGGACAGCTGTCACGTCCCGCTCGACGGGTTCATTCGGGGTATAGTTGAGGTCACACCCGTCGCCGGGCGCCTCGTGGTTGATGGTGGGGGGCACGCGCCCGCTGCGGATGGCGAGGATGGAGGCGATGGCCTCGGCCGTGCCGGCGGCGCCGAGCATGTGGCCCGTCATGCTCTTGGTGGCGGACAGGTTGAGGTCGTAGGCGTGGTCGCCGAACACCTCCTTCACGGCGTCGGACTCGATGACGTCGCCCTTGGGCGTGGAGGTGGCGTGCATGTTGATGTGTTGCACGTCGGTCGGGGCCAGGTCCGCGTCGTCGAGGGCCTTCTCCATGGCGAGGGCAGCGCCGCGGCCATCGGGGTCTGGGGCGGCGTAGTGGTGGGCGTCGTTCGACTTGCCCACGCCCACCACCTCGGCGTAGATGGAGGCGTTCCGCTCCCGAGCGTGGGTCAGCGTTTCGAGCATGAGGGCGCCGGCCCCCTCCGCGGGCACGAAGCCGTCGCGGTCCGCGTCGAACGGTCGGCTCGCCTTCGTCGGCGCGTCGTTGCGCGTCGACAGGGCCCGCATCGAGGCAAAGCCGCCCACGCAGAGCTCATTGATGGAGGCCTCTGTGCCGCCCACGAGCATGGCCTCGGCGTGGCCCTGCCGCAGGAGCAGCAGCCCGTCGGTGATGGCGTCGTTGCCGGTGGCACACGCGCTCACCACGCAGTGATTGGGCCCGCGCAGCGTGTGCTCCATGGCCACGAGGCCCGCGGCCATATTGCTGATCATCATGGGCACGAAGAAGGGGGAGATGTGACGGGCCCCATTCTCGTCCAGATCCAGCACCGAGTCCACAAACAGATCGCTCCCCCCCACGCCCGTGCCGAAGATCACCCCAATGTCATCCCGCGTCTCCGGGTCGAGGGCGTCGGTGTCGAGGTCGGCGTCGTCGAGGGCCTGCTGGGCGACGGCCAGTGCGTACTGGCTGAATGGATCCTGCCGCTTGGCCAGCTTCGCATCCATGTAGTCGGTCGGATCAAAGCCGGAGATCTCGCAGGCGATCTTCGTCCGAACGTCCGACGCGTCGAATTTGGTGATCGGACCGGCCCCGCTTTCCCCAGCCAGCAGGGCGTCCCAAAACTCATTGACGGAGTGGCCGAGGGGGGTGAGGGCTCCAAGGCCGGTGACGACGACGCGGCGGTCGGTAGCGAGAGAAGCCATGAACGAGGGGGGACTGGTCGGCAGTCGATGCTGGGGGCGAGTATAGCGGCGACCCCAGGCGTAGTCAAACCGGGTCCGTCTGGGCAAAAGGGGCCGCCGCGGGGAAGAGGGGGTGCGTGAGAACGCGGCATTTGAGGGTGGAGGATTGATGAAAACAGGCACCAGGTGCGGCCCGATCATCTCAGCTCCAGAATAGACGGCCTCCAATACCGCCGTATAACTCGGAACTGTGTAGTGTAGCGTCCCACCTGTTTCGAAACAAGGGGTTCCGCCGGGGTCATACGGATTTAACCCATCGGCTCCCTAACGCGCCGTTGCAGGGACGAATTCGCCGAGGGCTTTCTTCTGAGATTTGCCTTCTTATATTGGGTGTGTATGAGCAGCGGTGCGCCGGTCGCCACAGGCCGCAGCCGTGCCCCTACGCCTTTTTCGCTCCGACCATTCACGAGCCGACTTCCGCAAAACTGATGTCTACCCGTTCCGCTTTTCGTTTTGATCCGAAGGCCATTTTCGGATCGTTCGTCATCGGTGTGGTGTTCGTTGTTCTCTTCACGGCCTTGACCGGAAATATCTTCGGGAGCCCCACGTTTCCACTTCTTGCCCTGACCTCGGGATTTATTCTCGCCGGGGTGGGATACGGGTACCTCAGCGAAGGCGAGACCGTGATGGAGCCTGCCCTCGCGGCCATCTTGGTTTCGGTGGTCGCGTACTTCATCATCAAGGCGCTCAAATTTGAAGCCTTCGGAAATCTGGTTGAGGAGGGCAACTTCACGTACATGATGGTCATCGCGTTCTTAAACGGTCTCATGCTCACGTTCGCTGGGGCCTGGGCCGGCGAAACCCTTCAGCGGACGTACGCCGGCTCCGGAGAGTCGGTCCTGGACTGGCGCTGGATCATGACCGGGACCATCCTTGGGTTTGCCGTGAGCCTGTTTCTGGCCAACTTCGTGATCTGGCTCTTCGGCATGTTGGCCGGCGGCCGGAATCCGGCGTATGCCGCCCTGGAGCCCTCGGGCGTGTGGAGCATGCTCTTCGTGATCTTCCTCGGCCTACAGGTCACCGGCTACATCTGTGCCTTTCGGTCGCCGGGCGATACCTCCTACGAGGCCGCTATCGCCGGCCTCATCACCCTCATCCTTCTCGTCGACGTGTTCGTCTTCGCGCTCCAGGGAGAAGACCTGCGGATGCTCACCTACGGCCGCATGATTCTCGTCCTCATCATCGGACTTCTGGCGTCTCTCGTTGGCGGGTATATCGGGGAGCGCGTGCAGGCGCGCGTAGAGGACCCGAGCTCGGCGGCCTAGGCCGGTGCGCGGGGCCACGCTACTGCGAGCCGCTCGGACGCTGGACGAAAATCGATGTGCTGTCCCGCACGTAGCTGCCGAAGATGCCGGTGCCTCCCTTGACGTGCTCGATGACGTTGGGAATTTCCCCGGGGCCGAGACCGTTGCCCTGCCCGCCCGCTGCCTGAGCCTGTTGGGACCGAATCATGTCGTAGAGGTTGTCGTCGATGACGTGCACGGCGGCGCTGTTGGGGCCGTAGAAGGCCACGGAGATCCACGGGAGTTTCGTCGTGATGCGCCCAGCTGCGTCCTGCGTGAAGTTGGCCTCGTTGAGAATGCCCGAGGAGGTAGTTCGGAGGGGCTTGATGTCGTCCTCCTCCAGGTTGTAATCGTCCTTGTAGAAGGGCGTGAGCCGTCGGCGGAGTTGCGACTCGGGACGCCCGAAGTCAAGCTGAGAGGTGGTCGTGAGCACCAGGACCGCCTGTCCCTCCCGGGCGCTGCGAGGCGGGGTGATGGTGAATCGGGGCTGGGCCGAGCCCTGATATACAACTCGCTCGTTTTCGGTCTTGACGATCGAGATGGTGTCGGGGACGGTGGTGGTGGCAGTCAGGGAGGTCCCGTCTCCGGTCCGCACCGAGAGTTCGTACGTGGTGAGGGGCTTCACGATCGGGGGAGAGGGCGTATCAGGCCTATAGACGCCGGGCTTCGTCTCGGCGTACGCCGTGGTGTCGGGGGCGTCTCCATCGGAGGCAAGGCGACGGACCTCCACCCTTGCGTTCTCCACGGCATCCTCGGCGGGCGTGTAGGACTGGTCCGTGTCCACGCTGTGGGTGAGGCGGATCTTGGGGAGGGGAGCGCCTCCCACCAGGTAGGCCTCCACGACGACCTGTCGTTCAGGCTGGGTCGCGGTCGTGTCGCATCCCAGGAGGCCCGCGGCGAAGAGCAGCACGAGAACCGAGAGTCGAATCGTTCGCATACGGGAAGCAGAGGTGGTAGAGTTGTAGAGTCCTGCCGGGACGGCTCTACCCAACGGATTCGTCATGAGGTTTCGGGGAGCCATAGGTTATGAGATGACTGCGCTTGCATCGAGCCTCACGAAAAATTTGGGTGCGATCATCACGTTGTGGTGTGGTGAGCCCGTCAGAAGGTAAGCGAGAGGGACACGTTGGGGATGGGGATTGGGATCTGGGGCGTGACCGAGCGGGAAAGGGTCCCGTCGTCCTTGGCGTTGTACTGGTAAAACCAGATGTTGCGCCGGGCATAAGTGTTTATGACCTGGAGCTGAAACTCGTACTCACCAATGCCGAAAAACGAGCCGGTGCGGGCGATGCCGACGTCCAGGCGGTGGTAAGGCGGCAAGCGCGCGTTGTTGAAGGGGCTCACGAGTACGTTTTCCGTGTCGTCACCGGCTCCCGCCCCGAATGAGAACGGAGTGTCTACGAGCGCGTAGCGCTGCTTCGGCTTCGTGTAGGGGCGGCCCGTCGAGTAGTTGAAGGTGCTCGACACGCGCCACTGGTCGGTCAGATGGTAGTTGAGCGCAATTGTCAGGTCGTGGGTGCGGTCGTAGTTGGGCGGATAGTACTGGGGGGTGCCCGTTTCGGACACGTTCACGTTGGGGAAGCGACGCTCGGTGCGGCTGAGGGTGTAGCTGACGAAGCCGTTCAGGCGTCCCTCGGGCCGCCGGAGCAGGACCTCCAGGCCGTAGGCCCGCCCGTCGCCCGTGCGGAAGCGCTCGGCGTAGGGAACGCCCGCCACGTCGGGCAAAAACGGGTCCCGCTCGAAGAGATTCCGCATCGTGCGCCCGTAGCCCTCCACCTCCAGGCGCCAGTTTCTCCCGAGCTGAGCATTGACGCCCAGGGCCACCTGGTCGCCGTACGAGGGCCCCACCCCCTGGTCGGACATCAGCCAGGTGTCGAAGGCCGTAAAGAGCTGGCTCGTCTCCAAGGTGAGGAACTGGTTATAGCGGCCGTAGGCCGCCTGCAGCTGCACCGACGAGGTAAGGTTGTGCTTCACCGAGAAGCGCGGGGCGAGACGCAGGAAGTTTCCCTCCGAAAAGTAGGTGGCTCGCAGCCCGCCGCGGAGGGTCCAGGCGGAGGAGGGCGAGTACGTATCCTTCAGGTACAGTGCCGTTTGCACGCCCTGGAGGCGGCGGTCAAAGGTTTCGTTGCCGTCGAATGTATTGCGCAGGCGGAACGTGAGGCGTGAGGCGTGGAGTCCGGCCTCGATGGTGTGCTTCTCGCCCGGTACGTATTCGAGATCGGCCTTCATCGAAAGGTCTCGCACGCTGTTCGTCAGCGTGAAGCGGGTGCCGCCGAGATTGAAAACCGGCGTGCTTTTGTAGCGCGAGCCCGCCACCAGGAGGGTGGAAAACAGCTGATTGGAAAACAGGTGCGTCCACTCGGCGCTGAGGGTGCGGTTGCCGTAGTCGACGTCGAATGCCTGGTCACTGGAGGACTCGATCAGGAGTTGGTCCTGCCCCCCGTAGCCCGACAGCGAGAGCTTGTCGTTGGGGCCGACATCGTAATTGATTTTCGCGTTGACGTCGTAGAAGTAGAAGGTTTCGGGGAGGCCCTCCACACCGTCCAGTGCGGCAAGCAGCGGTTCCAGGGTGGAGCGGCGCACGGCCACCATGTAGGAGCCCGCCGGCTCGCCGTCCGCGCCGGTGCCGTAGGGACCCTCGATGTAGCCGCGGGTAGAGAGGGTCCCGAGCGTGAACCCGCCCGTGGTCTCCTTCCGGTTGCCATCCTTGTTGAAAATATTGACTACGCTCCCGAGCCGCCCGCCGTACTCGGCCGGGTAGGTGCCCTTGTAGAGCTGCACGTCCTTGATGGCGTCGGGGTTGAACGTGGAGAAAAACCCGAAAAAGTGGGTCGGGTTGTAGACGGTCGTGCGGTCGAGCTGGATGAGGGTCTGGGCCGGGCTGCCGCCCCGGATGTAGAGGT
>JBDGQN010000045.1:0-9081 GCA_042219055.1 Salinibacter sp.
AACAGGGTCGTGTGACCACGTCCCGGAGCGGCGCTCCCCCCCCTCTGGTGCAGAAGGATTGGCTCTTTGACTACACGCAGGCCCGGGCGACCGACGTGTCGGTGACCGCATCCATCCGGCAGACGGCCGCCCGGCGCGTCTTCGAGGTCCGGTCGGCGTCGTTTTCCCTGCCGGATCGCGGACTTCAGGCTGTCTCGCTTGAGGGCCGGATCGACAAGTCGGGAGCGAACTGGACCCTGTCTGGCATGGACCTATCGCTAGACACCACACGCATCCGGGGACGGGCCTCCCTCAAACGTCGGATGGACAACGATCGGACTGCCTTCACGCTCGACCTCAATCGAAGCCGAATTGATCACGACGAACTTCGGGCGCTCGTCCCCCGCCTCCCGCTAACAGAAACCACCACGATCGAAGGCACCCTCCGGGGCACCCGCAATCGCCTCCAGGCCGATGGAGTGACCGTCACGCACAATTCGTCCTTCCTGACCGTCGACGGGACGCTTCGCAATGCCTCTCCCGGCCTGGCTGTGAATGCAACCCTCACCAAGAGCCGCCTCCGCCCTAAGGACGTGCAGGACGTGTGGCCGGGCCTTCCGGTTGTGCACACTCTTGAAACCGGTCCCGTGTCGCTGACGGGCGCTGTTCGCGGCACGACGTCCACCGCCGAGCGCGGTCGCCGACCCTTTGACCTCTCGGCCCGACTGGCGGCCCGCAGCGCACACGGCACCGTACAGGGATCCCTCCGGGTCGCGCGCGGACTAACGACGCCCCTCACCTACAGCGCAACGCTCGACACCGACCACCTCAACCTGGCCCCTATCACCGGACTCCCGACTCTCTCCAGTGACCTGACGGGCCACGTGGAGATCCGCGGGACAGGAACGGGAACCGACACCCTCCAAAGCACCCTCTCGGTCTCCCTCAAAAACTCGCAATTGGCGGGCCGCCCGCTTGCCTCCGTCGACGGGGACGTAACCCTGAGTGGGACAAACGCGCGAGGATCCTTCACTCTGCGCCAGCAAGCAGGTGGGGTCCTCACCCTCAAGGGGTCGGCGAAGGAGTTGGACGGCCGGCCCAGCTACTCGGCTGTGCTCACGAGTTCGACCCTTAACCTGGCTCCGCTCGCAAACAACCTGCCCCGCACCGCCCTCAACGCGCGTCTTACCCTTCGCGCCACCGGGACCGAATGGCGCCCCCTGGAGGGCACCCTGGTCGCAAACGTGGACAGCTCCACGGTGTATCGGGGCGATAGCACTCTGACCCTGCCGCCCCACTCCGCCAAAATCCAGCTCGCCGACCGCTCCGCCAGTCGTCCCCGGCTCGAAATATCCGGCTCCGTCGCCACCCTCACGGTAGGCGGCACCTCGCTAGGCCCACCCCTCTGGACAACCGGTCGTACCTGGACCCTGGCCCTTCGCAACGCCATTCAACAGGAACGAAACAAGTACGCCCCGTCCCACCCCCTGAATCCGCTTGATACCCTGACCACTGGCCCGGATCGGTCGGCCCTGCTAGCGAAAAACCGAGCGGCCCTGGCCGATCTTGAGTCAGCCGGCCCCCTTGAGGCACAGGCCACCTTTCGGATTCATCAGCCCCAGATTTTGAACGCGTGGTGGGCCGCCTTCCCGCGGCAGGCGGAGGAAGTAGAGGGGCAAGCCTCCCTCACGGTCGGCACGGACAGCCTTCATGCCTCCGGCCGGGTATCCGCGGCACAACTCAAAACGGGGTCGCAGGAGGTGGATTCCCTGAGGGCCCGCTTCGAGCTGTCAAGCCGTCTCGGAGCCCCTCTCGCCCAATCCACCCAGGTCACCGCCTCGCTGTCGGCACAGCGTGTAATGGTAGGAGGCCCGCCGCTGCTCAACGCATCGGCATCGCTCTCATACAAGGCTCGTTCGGGGACTCTCCGCTTCACTGCCGACAGCGTCGGTATCGCCGAATCGCTACGAGTGATCGGAGATCTCAACGTCACGCCGCGCAAAAACGAGCTTCGCCTCCGAGATGTCTCCCTGAACATTCAGGGTTCGGAGTGGACAAACCAATCTCCCGCCTCTCTCCTCGCCTATACAAACGCGCTGGTCGTCACCCCACTCGTTCTGCGCCGTCCGCACCCGCAGACGCCCTCCCTGCAACGCCTCCGCGTGGGCGGCACCCTTTCCGCCCGGACGACCGATACACTCTCGGTGGTGGCCGAAAACGTCTACCTTCCCCCCTTCTCGCAGGCCATCGGCTTGCCCCACCCAATCGGGGGCGACCTGAGCGGACAGATTCACCTCCGCAGCGGGTGGGGAGAGCCCGAACTCGCGGGCAACCTGTCCGTGCGCCGTCTCTCGTACGACCGCCGCGTCCTCGGCGACGCTCACCTCCACGCAAGCTACGCCGCGGACTCCCCGGACCTTCGCCTCAACGGGGCCCTCACCGCCGAAGTCACGAGCCTGGACAGCCTAGCTGGGCCGGACCTGTTGCCGAAGACCCCTCGCAGCGTCGACCCAAACCGCCTCTCACTGGAAGGCCGCATCCGACTTCCCAACTGGGCGCAGGCCGAGCCGTACCCACGCAGCTCCGCACTTCCTGCCGGCCAAACCCTCAACCTCTCGGTCCAAATTAACCGCGCCGACCTCTTCTTCTTCCGGTACATTTTCGAAGAAAGCATCTCAAGGGTGCGCGGGTACGCCACCGGTTCCCTCCACATCCGCGGCCGCTACCGCGATCCCGTCTTTGACGCCAGCCTCCGAATTCAGAACGGTGCCGTCTCCCTACCGCAATTTGGCCTCCACTATCAGGCGGAGGGCCCAATTGAGGTCGACGAGCGGGGCATTCATCCCCGCGGCTTTTCTGTCAAGGACGAGGCGGGAACCGCCACGATAAACGGGAGCATTCTGTTTAACGACTACCAGTACTTTTCCTTCGACCTCTCGGCTACGCTCGACGGCCTGACGGTGATCGACGTCGATGAAACCGAGAATTTGCCCTTCTACGGCTCCATTCGCGGCTCAGGCCCTCTTCAACTGACCGGCCCTCTGTCGAACGCCACCCTCCGATCAAACTCGGCCCGGACTACCCCCGACAGCGAACTCTACATCCCGGTCTCCGGCAAGGCCGTCGAGAAGGACACCGGCTTCATCGTGTTTGCCGACTCCACCGGCGAGCCTCCGGACGTGGAAACCCTCACGCGTCGCGAAAACATTCTTGCCGACCGGCCGGAAGGGGTCCCCACATTCGTGCAGGGCCTCAATCTGGACCTCAACGTGATTGCCCCCGACGGATCGACCGTGAATCTCGTCTTCGACCCAATCGTGGGAGACGTCGTGACGGTCGTCGGCTCGGGCCGCGTTCAGCTTCAGCGCGAAGGAGGAGACTTTTCAGTCTACGGCAACTTCAGCGCTACGGACGGCACGTACCTGTTCACGGCCGGAGAAGTGTTCGTCCGTCGCTTCAGCATCAACAAAGGGACGATCACGTGGGATGGCGACCCCACTAACGCAAGGCTGGACCTCAACGCCACGTACCAGACACGCGCCTCTCCGAAGGGCCTGCCCGGCTTCCAGAACGTCCGCGGGCGCATCCCGGTAACCGTGCAGCTTCACATTACCGGCCGGGTGGCCACCCCGCAGGTGGACCTGAGTTTGTCGCTCACCAACAACGAGCGCAGCAACCTCATCGGCTCGGAGTCGCTCAACGCCATCCTGAACCAGCCCGCCCAAACCACCGAGTACGCCACGAGCGTACTTCTCACGAACACGTTTCTCCTGACTACCGAGTCGATCACCCAAGGTGGAGGAGGGGGCGACGAAGGATCGAGCCGCCTCACCACCGCGGGCAATCAACTGGCCTTCAACAGCGTCTCCCAGCTCGTTTCGAGCCAATTAAACCGGTATTTGGGCAAGGTGCTCCCGAACGTAGATCTCAACTTTGGTTTACAAGGGCAAAACCCCAATAATCTGGATCTCATCTACGGGGTGGCCCTGCGACTGCTCAATGAGCGACTCATCGTCCGGGGCGAGGGTGTGTACACGGGAAACGATCCGGACGCTCAGCAGGCCAAGGGCCCCCAAGGAGAATTCGTGATAGAGGTGCGGCTGAGCTCACGGGTGAGTGCGAATGTGTTTTATCGACGCACGGGGGACGAGCTCACCCGAAACCGCGCGCTCACGAGCAGCCGCGGCGCCGGTCTCTCGTATCAAACTCAATTCTCGAACTGGCGAACTCTTTTCCACCGCCTCTTCGGGTGGCTCCTCCCCGACGACACTCCTTCCACCGAGAACCCGCCGTCAAAACCTGTGGCCCGCTCCCCTTCTGCTCCGGCCGACTCCATTCGTACTTCCGGAGCCCAACGCTAGTGCTCCGTCAATCGTGATTTTTCGGACAGGAGACGTGATCTCAAAACCCATTGGCAGGTCGTTTCGAGCGACGCCGAGAACTCTTCCAGATGTCGGCAATCCGCTATATGGTTTATTGACTGCGCTGGAAGCGGAGCGAGGGCCGAAGGTCATGCTGCTTGCAGCACGAGTAGTCTCCAGGCTGCGCTCGAAAGGACGGTCAGTGTATTGGGGTTTGAGATCGCACTGCTCCTGCAAGATTGAGCCTTGACGGCCCACTGGGCGGGCCCAGCGTGGATCTATGACTTTTTCGTGCGGTCTGAACGCCGGATCCGGTCGGTCGTTGGGGCTTTGTTAGACTCCTTTGTTCTGTGCAATCTGTTTCTACGACTCCCATTACGACGACCCAGGCCGATACACTTCGTCAGGACATTCTCACTTTTCTGCGGAATCACCCCAACGATGCCTTTCGCTCCCACGAGATTGCGAAGGGGCTGGACATCGAAGACAACGACACCTACCTCCGCTTCTGCGACGTGCTGGCCGAGATGGCCGCCCAGAAGCTCGTGCAGAAAGAGGGCCGCAAGTACACTGCCAAGGGCGACAAGCGCTACCGCACCGGGATCCTGAACGCCCATCCTCAGGGCTATGGCTTCGTTCAGGCCGTGGACTCGGAGGAGGAATTCTTTATCCGCGAGCCCCACATGGGCGAGGCCCTCCATGGCGATCTTGTGCGCGTGGCCGTCGCCGCCCGCGCGCCCGATGATAAGAAGCGGGAGTGTGAGGTCGTGGAGGTCATGGAACGACGCTGCTCCGAGGTGGTCGGCACGTTCCATCACCGCACCGACTTTGCTTTCGTGGAGCCGGACGATCAGCGCATCCTCCAAGACGTGTACGTCTCGCCGGATGCCTTCAACGGGGCCAAAGACGGGGAAAAGGTAATTGTCTCCATCGACCACTTCGACGACCGGAAGGCCTCCCCGGAAGGCCGCATTCTTCGCGTCATCGGCTCCGCCGACGATCCGGAGGTGCGCGTCCTGTCTCTCGCGATGAGCATGGACGTGAAGGACGACTTTCCCGACGCGGTGGAGACGGAAGCGGAAGACATTCCAACTGAGATTCCCGAGTCCGAAATTGAGCGTCGGCGCGACTTCCGCGACAAGCCGATCTTCACGATCGATCCGGTCGACGCCAAAGACTTCGACGATGCCATCCACATCGAGGAGCTGGAGAACGGAAATTACGAACTGGGCGTCCACATTGCGGACGTCAGCCACTACGTGCGGCCCGGCTCGGCCATCGACGAGGAAGCCCTGGAGCGGGCCACGAGCGTCTATCTCGTGGACCGCACGATTCCGATGTTGCCTCAGAAGCTCTCCAATAAGGTCTGCTCCCTCCGCCCCCAGGAGGATACCCTTGCGTTCTCCATTCTGATGGAGGTGACTCCGCAAGGCGAGGTCGACGATTACGAGCTGTGCGAGAGCATCATCCACTCGCAGCAGCGGCTTACCTACGATCGCGCTCAGGACTACATCGACGGCGGCTACCCGGACGACCAAATGGCGGCGGACGTGGTGCAGGCCAACCGGCTGGCCAAGACCCTCACGAAGAAACGGATGCGGGAAGGGGCCATTGACTTCGGATCCGACGAGGTCAACGTGATTCTCGACGAGGACGGCACGCCGACGAACATCGTGCGGAAGGAACGGAAGCAGGCCAATCGGCTGATTGAGGAGTTCATGCTCCTCGCGAACCGCACCGTGGCCCAGCACATCGCCGCGCCCGGGCACCTGGAGCGGCATCGATCAAACGGCTCCAACCAGGACCCCCTTCCCTTCGTCTACCGGGTCCACGACAATCCGGACGGCGAGAAGATCCAGCAGCTCGCCGAGTACGTTCGCGTCTTTGGCCACGAACTTCCCCTGACCGACGGCAACGTCCAGTCGTCCGACCTGTCAGACCTGATTGACGAGGTTCAGGACGAGCCGGAGGAGCAGGTGATCGTTCGGGCGGCGCTCCGGGCCATGTCGAAGGCCAAGTACGCCGTGGGCAACATCGGCCACTACGGCCTCGGATTCGACTACTACACCCACTTTACGAGTCCCATCCGTCGCTACCCCGATCTGATGGTGCACCGCCTTTTGAAGCGGTACGCCCGCGGAGACGGCCCGGCAGACGTGGAAGAGCTCGCGGCCCGTTGCGAGCATTGCTCCGAACAGGAACGAAACGCCGAGGAGGCCGAGCGGGAGTCCATCAAGTTGAAGCAGGTGGAGTACGTGAAGAACCACGTGGGGGAAACGTTTGAGGGGGTCGTCAGCGGCGTGACAAAGTTCGGCGTCTTCGTGGAGATCACCGAGTTGCTCGTGGAGGGCCTCGTTCACGTCCGCGAGATGGATGATGACTACTACGTGTACGACGAGTCCACGTACACGATGCGCGGCGAAAACAACGGCAAGTCGTACCGGCCCGGCGACAACGTCACCGTGGAGGTCGTGAGTGCCAGCGTGGACGACCGCGAAATCGACCTGATTTTTGCCGAGGACTGAGGCTGCCCTCAACCTCTCGTTGTGCGCGCCCGTTCGTGGAGGAGTATCTCAGGTGCTTGCGGCCTGAAAATCCATCAGTCCCTCGGTTCGAAGATCAGTTCCTCGGTTCAAAGAGATGAAGGAAACCGGCAATCCGCCGACGCTTGCCCCTGAAATCTGCGTCGAGGTGCTCTCCGCCGCCAACGACTGGGAGGAAATGCACGAGAAGCGGGGCTTCTACCTGGAGGCCGGTGCCAGAGAGGTGTGGATTGTCGATCGAGAGGGACGAGTGCGATTCTTCGGAGACGAGGAGCTGGACCAATCGGAGGTTGTGCCGGACGTCCCGAAGCATGTGTAGCCCCGGATGGTCCCTCTGCCCCTTACAAGCGGGAACGCCCCTTCACGGAAGGACCGCGGTCAAAGCTCGTTGGCCGAAACTGCGAAGACGTCCTCCCGCTCCTCGATTCGGGCAATCGCGTCCTCATCGTACGTCCCGGCGAACCGGATGCTGGCCACCGCGGCCTCGCCGCCTTCGAAAATGCGATTGCTCATCTCCTGGATGTTCCAGTTCGCCCGGCGGACCTCATCAAGGACTCCGGCCAGCACCCCAACCTCGTCCTTGTGACGAACGGTGAGCTGGTAGGACGCTTCCGTCTGGACGGCGAGATTGACACAGTTGGGCACGTCCCCCTCCTCGTCGAAGGTTCGCACGACCCGGGCCGCCTCCATCGCCGTGGCGTCGAGGGCCTGCTGCGTGGACGCCCCGATGTGGTGCGTCATGTAGAGGTTCGGGTGATCCGCCAGCGGATGGTCGAAGTCTGCTCGTTTTGAGGCGGGCTCTCCTTCCATCACGTCGATGGCGGCGAGGACGTCTTTTTCGTCCATCGCCCACTGGAGCGCCCCTTCGTCCACAACGGCGGCACGGGTGGTGTTCACAAATAGCGCCCCGTCGGGAAGGGCCTCGAAAAAGGATCGATCAGCCAGATTCTCGGTCTCCGGGGTGGACGCAACGTGCAAAGTCACCATGCTCGCATCCTCGGCAACCGCCTCGGGCGAGGCCCGATATCCAATCTCCTGTGCGTCCGCTGCGTCGGGAGTGAGGGACCGGCTCCACGCAATCACGTCCAGGTCGAAGGCCTTCGCCCGGTGCAGAACCTCGGTGCCAATGTTGCCGAGGCCCACAATGCCCAGGGTTCGCCCCTTGAGGCCTTCGGCCTGCGCGTACGTCTCCTTGTTCCAGAGCCCGTCGCGGGCGTCAATGACGTTATCCGGAATGCGACGGTCGAGGGCCACGAAAAGACCCATGGTGAGCTCTGCGACCGCCACCGAGTTTCGGCCTGGGCAGTTGGCGACAAAAATGCCGCGGCGTGCAGCGCCACTCACGTCGATTGTGTCGTACCCCGCCCCGGCCCGCACGATAAGGGCAAGGTGGGGACTCGCCTCCAGAGCCTCCGCGGTCACCCGGGTGGAGCGCACAATCAGCACGTCCGGCGTCTCGGTCCGAAGCGTCTCAATGAGCGCCTCCCCCGAGAGCCCGGGCTGGGCCGTAACCGCGTAGCCTGCCGACCGCAGGGCCTCAATTCCAACGTCCGCAATGTTATCGGCGACGAGAACTGTCATGACAGAGAGATGCGTTGCGATTCAGAAGTACACTGAGCAAAGCACTCCCCGTTACACTGTCGGGGCAAGAGAGGCCCGTTCGGGCACGTCTTCGGCAAAGTCGTGGACCAGGAGACCGCTCCGGAGTTTCGGTTCGAACCAGGTGGACTTGGGCGGCATGAGACTTCCTTCGTCCGAGACGGCAATCAGCTCTTCGATGCGGGTAGGGTACATGCTAATTGCGAGCTGCGCGTCTCCGTCGTCCACTCGGGCCTCCAGTTCCTCCGTGCCGCGGATACCCCCCACGAAATCAATGTTTGGGTCGCGCCGCTGATCGGTGATGTCCAGCCTGGGCTCGAGGAGATGCTCACTGAGCCGAGACACGTCGAGCTGGTCCACGGCCGCGTCGCCCGACGCCGGGGGGAGGACGAGACGATGCCAGGCCCCCTCCAGGTAAAGGCACACGATCCCTTTCTCGGAGGGCACCGGATTGTCCACGGTGCGCTCCAACTCAAAGTCGGCCGCAAGGCGCTCCAGGAACTCGGCGGGTGAATGCGGCAGCTCAAAGACGACCCGGTTGTACGCCATGATGTGCATGTGGCTCATCGGGAAAATGACCGCCGTGAACATCTCGTAGC
>JBDGQN010000046.1:0-4919 GCA_042219055.1 Salinibacter sp.
AGGCGGGCTGGGCCGGATAGTTGGCGTGCCCCGCCCCGAAGATGACCGCCTGGAGGAGGAGAGCGCCGCCAATCCACCACTTGCGTCCGCCGAGCCGATCGCCGATGAGGGCCGCTCCTGCCAGCGGCACGGCCCGGAAGAGGCATTCCTCCCAGAATCCGGCCTGCAACGAGTCTGCAATCGGGTTGAGCCACGGGGCCACGTGGGCCAGGATGTCCGGCTGGAAGAGGACCGACGTGGGATTCCACCAGCCCAGAAGATCCTGGGCATACAGGTAGAGCGTCACGTCGTAGGCGAAGAAGACGCCGACGAGCAGGTACCCGATCATCGTCTGGTTGAGGATCGGAATCGAGCTGGCGGCCTCCGGCGACCAGACCTTCCACAGGCGGGGGTGATCGCCGAATGCAATGCGCGAGAGGCCCTCCGCCGCCACGAACGAGAGGGTGATGAGGAGGCCCATGCCCAGAGCGGACGCCAGAGCGCTCACCACTTGCTGAATCACGTAGAACTGCGGCGCCACGGCCGTGTCGTAGGTCATCCAGGCGAGCGTAAGCTGGTTGAGGCTTGCCAAGAACTGGAGACCCGCGACAATCCCGCCCCACACGACCGCCATCCGCCATTTCACCGCGCTCCGTCGCAGCAGCCAGTAGAGCCCGTAGAGGCAGCCCCCCAAGATGTAAATCAATCCCACGGCGATGACGCCGCCCGTAGCAATGGTGTTGTTGGCCGAGCGCATGTTCTCGTAGCGTCGCTGAAAGCCCTGCGGCACCTTCACCAGATGCTTCACCTCGCTGAGCTGGTCGCCGCTCACTTTCAGGCGGATCCGATATCGACCCTTGTCTCCCAGCCGCAGGTCGGGCCGTTGGTACACGAAGGTATGATCCACCCGGCCATTCGGACGCTCCTGCTGGGACGCCGACGCAAGTTGGTAGTTGGAAAGATCGATGTTCCACCTAGATGTGGCCCGGGTCTCCGCGATGGTGCGGGCAGAATCGGCCGAGAGAGCCGGCCCAGGAGCGTCTTCGGGCCATTTCTCAGTGAAACCATACGGCCGCCCACTCGGGGTGAACCGGAAGGTTGTCTCCCGTACCTCGTTGGGGGCGTAGTGCCGCACTGTCCACTGATACGGCTGGTACCGCCCTGTTTCGATCATGCGACGGTAGGCGTCGCGTCCACCCCCTTCGAGCTCCGCGTACCTCTGCACCTGGCGATCCGTCTCGAACGAGGCGGCCTGGGAGAAGCCCTCCGGCCCCAGGCCGAGCCGCTCCGCCCGCGCCTCGGCGCTATCGAGGGCCGCCGCCCGGTTCATCCGCAGGTCGATGTTCATGATGGGGAAGGCCTCCCCAAAGTAGGCGACGCTGTAGACGATCGCACTGGCGCTGAGGAGGGCGAGAACGATCCACGTAGACCACTTTCGGAGCATAGGACTGGGGCGATGTAAGGACCAGACGGGTCGCGGAAGGCAGCGGTGACGTCAAGACTCATCCCATTATAGAAAGTCGTTCCCGTCCTGTAAATCGGATTTGATGAGCGGATGCCAGTGTGGCTAAGCGGGGATGTCGCGTGGTGGACGGATCGCCCAGTGTCGCCGAACGGGAGCGCTCGGCGCACGAGAGACGACTGCTACCGAGCGATGACAACCGTGCGCGTGAATCCGATCGATTCGCCCTGAACGCGAAGGAAATACGTACCGCTCGCCCGCCGTCCGGCGTGAATGCGGAATCGTTGAATCCTGCCCGCCTCGACCACGTCGTCGTGAAGCACCCGGACGCGGCGGCCCAGGGCGTCGTACAGGGCAACCCGGAGGGACTGCGATTCACGAAGGGTGAGTTTGAAGGTGGCCCGGTCCCGGACGGGATTCGGGAAAGGACCCTCCGCGACGTAGGCGGTCGACGGAAGAATCCGGACGACCTCAACACTGCTCGTGTGGGTGGTCCCCCCCGTCGAGACATGGCGGATGCGCACCTGATGGGTGCCCGGAGAAAGGCCGTCGAGCGTGAACGCGTATTGTTGAATGCCGGAGTCGGGGCGACCGGCAACCGTGCCGGCGCGGGTCCAGCTGCTCGCTTCAGGGGACTTATGCTCCACCAGCATCCGATCGGTTGTGGCGTCCGCCGAGATGCGCCACCGAACGAGTGCCCTTTGCTGCCGGCGGGTCCCGCGGAGCGACAGGATGGGGGGCGGGTTCGGCTCGAGGACGAACAGGCCCTCTCCAATCCCGCTGACAAGGACGATATTTCGCTCGAAGAATGGATAGGTACTCCAGGCACCCTTAAACGACGGGGCGTTGCTCGCCGGGTACGTATCGAAGAACGCCACTTCCGCGGGACGCGTCGGGGCGGCCACGTCGAGAATGCGGAGGCCACTCGTGTAGTTGGCCTGATAGGCGTAATTGCCGTCGAGGTACTGATTGTGATCGATGGCCCCCGTCGTCCCCGAAAAGCGCGTGACAAGAGTCGGGTCGTCCAGGTTGGTGACGTCGAAGACGAGCGTGCGCGTCGAGTCGACGAGCCCGTTTCGTTCGTCGAGCTCGTCGTCCACGTACAGGTAGCGGTGGTCCTCGGTGAGCCACGCCTGGTGGACATAGCCGACCTTTGGGTAGGTGGCCTCGGCGATGGTGGTGGGGGCGTCCTTGTCCGTGACGTTGGCGATGTTGACCACCGTCTCATTCGCGTTAAAACAGACCTCTTTTCCCTGATACTCGGCATCCGGCCCGCGATACGTCACGCACTGCGTGTCGTGCGTGTAGCCTGCATCCGAGCGTCCTGTCGCCGAACGACGTTGAAGAGAACCGTTCCCCAGCGTTCCCCATTGGAACGAGAGGGACTGGTTCTGCCCGTCGGAAGACTCGGGAAAGCACCCCGCAAACGTGGGGGCCGTAGGGTCCTGAACGTTGACCATGTGGAGGCCGCCGCCGCACGTCCTGACCGTATCGTCGTCGGCCCCTCCGCCAACGATGAATGCGTACCCCGTCTCGGGATTGATGGCGACGTTGTGGGCGGTTTCAATTCTATTGTAGTGGGCCGTTTCCTTGAACGTCACCGGACGCTCGTCGGCCCCCACCGAGCGGAGCTGGGTGAGGTCGAAGACTTGCATGCCGTGCTCGGCCGCCTCGCTGACGACGAAGACGTGATTGTCGTACACCTTCATGTCGCGCCAGGTGCTCGCCCGGGAGTGGGTTGGCAGTTCGCCTACGTACACCGGATTGGTAGGCGTGCTCACATCCACGAAAGCCACCCCGTCTGTACGTCCGACCAGGGCCCACTCGGTGCCGGTCTGCGGGTCGGTCCAGCCCCAGATGTCGTTCGCCTTCACGTTTCCGGTGCCGCCCAGGTCCTCGAGGTTGAGGTACGAGAGCAGATCGACCCGCTTGCAAGGATACCCCGCCGCCGTCCCGTTGCTGCACTCCACTTCCTGGCCGGTAATCGACGACTGGCCTTCGGCCGGGGCCGTCCCCAAAACGAATCCTAGTCCCAGCACGAGGAGGAAAAGCGAGGGACGCAGAGGATGGAGACGCAGGTACTGCATGGGGAAGACGAGAGAGGAACGAAAGCACAAACGAGGAGACGGGGACATCTCATTTCGGTGCCCCCCAAATTTCTTCCGGAGCGTTTGAAATCCCTGCTGAGCAGAGAAGATCCGGGCGCGATGGGGAACTATCGGAACAGCCGGAGGGCCAGATTCAAGAGGAGTGTGAGCACGAGGCTCAGCACGATCATGGTGGCAATGGGAATGTAGACTCGCACGTTGTCCCCCTCATACACCAGGTCGCCGGGGAGATTTCCCAGGTCAAAGACCCGACCGAGAAGTAGGACGAGTCCGCCGAGACAGGCCAGGCCGAGACCGA
The DNA here is from genome assembly GCA_042219055.1 of Salinibacter sp. Lineage (GTDB taxonomy): Bacteria > Bacteroidota > Rhodothermia > Rhodothermales > Salinibacteraceae > Salinibacter. The sequence goes on from JBDGQN010000046.1 coordinate 3,848, forward strand.
GGTATACGAGAATCCGTCCGATGGTGCCGGCGTCCATGGCCAGCAGGGCTGGTTTCGGAGTGTCTGCGTATCATGAACCGGGCCTCGGGGCGGACGTTCGGCGATGGTGCGGACGGGGAGGGCAAAACTCTGTCCTGCGTCGTCCGTGAGAGGGGCGGACGTTCCTCGACAAGATTCTCTATCGACTTATGCTCTTCGCCCTGCTCGTTGTTCTTCACATCATCACCGCCGCCGCGTGGTTCGGTTTGGGCCTGCGCGTGGCGGGCCGGGCCCGCGACGTGATCGAACTCGGGGATGAGCGCGGCGTCGCACTTGCCTCCGACGGCCAGTCTTCGGTGTGGCAGATGACCATCTTCGCGGTCCTGACGCTCGTCTTCTCCATCGGGGCCTTTATCGCCGGGGGCGCATTTTCCGCCTACGGGCCCCTCTACCATACGTCCATCACGCTCATCGTACTGCTCGTGCTGGATCAACTGTTCGTGATCCGTCCCGGCTGGAACGCGCTTCGTGCGGCCGTGTCGGGCGGCGGTTCGATCAACGCCGACGCCGCCGAATCGGCGCGGAAGAAGGTCGCTATCGGGACCGGCGTGGGGCATCTCCTCTGGCTCGTGATGCTGGTCCTCATGCTCTGGAACCGCTACCTGTCGGTGTACCTGTAGTTGAACATCGGGCGGAGGGTCGAGAGGACCGAGGGGGCCTTACCCAGATGAGGGGAGGGCGACGGCGCCCTGCTCGTACTGGTCGGGGCGGCGGTGATGGAGGAAGAGCTCGCGGGCAGGCGCCTCGGTGCAGAGGTCGAGGTCGACCTTGGCGTGGAGAACGGCCTCTTCGGCCTCCGGCGTCTGGGCCACGACTTCGCCAAACGGGTCCGTCACGAACGATTGGCCCGCGAAGGACATCGCCTCTTCCCGGCCCACCCGATTGGCGAGCGTCGTGAAGAAGCCGTGCTGAAGCGCAGCGACGCGGAGCTCCGCCTCGTACATGCCCTCGGGCCACTCGCCGACCGTGCCGGCCTGAGGCACCGCCACGATCTCGGCGTCCTGCAGGGCGAGGGCCCGCAGGTACTCGGGAT
>JBDGQN010000047.1:0-4058 GCA_042219055.1 Salinibacter sp.
TTGCCCTTGCCCTGCTACACCGCCAATGACTCGCCCCAATCCGCCATAACTCCGACCCTACGCCCAAGATTCTACAGGGCCCCTACCCCGGGGAGGCCGACCTTGTAACACGGGCTTCCCCTCACTGCGGCGGCCCCCTCGATGGCTACCTGTTGCCTCACAGACGGAATGGTGAGGGTCCAAGGCCACCCCCGATCGCCAGCCTTGATCAACCTCATCCTGTGACCTCCGTGTCCACGTTGCGCACGGTCGCCCGAGCGAGACACGTCCAACCGTTGGACCCGGGTCGGCGAGCCTCGGCTGGACCGTGGCGAACCGGCGGCGCAACCGTCGGCATTAGCGTGTGCGGGATCCGTCTATCTCGTGGAAAACGATTTTTGAGGGGCCTCCACAGCTCCTGCCCGATTTGGAGACCCCGCTGTCGATCATTGTGAGTCGCAACAGGACGCGCTACCTTCTCCCCAAACCTTGACATAGGAGGGATGGATGGCGGAGCCGAGCAAAGGTGAACGGAGCGTGCCCCCTGGACCGACACGCCCCGTTGCCATCCGGTCATGGATGTAACCAATTGGGATTTCCACCCTACGTCGCTCCGTTGACCCATTTCAAGTTCGGCCCGTCGAGCGCTGATGGCCGAGACCACCAACGCGAAAGCTAATGCCGCTCTGGCTTACGCAGAGCAAGACTTACGCGTCCTCCCCTTGCACTGGATTGTCAAAGGTTCCTGCACTTGCGGTAATTCTGACTGTTCAACCCCCGGGAAACACCCATATGGGCCGCTTCTCGGAAAGGGGGGAGCCCATTGTGCCACGACTGATCCCGAGGAAATCCAGGCATGGTGGGAACAAGTTCCGGATGCCAACGTGGGCATCGCCACGGGCGAGCACTCCGGCGTGGCCGTTCTCGATGTCGATCCCGAGCACGGCGGCGACGAGGCCCTCCAACGGCTTCAAGACGATCATGAACCACTTCCCGAGACCCTCAGGACGTTGAGCGGAGGGGGCGGTCAACACTTGTGGTTCGCCTATCCAGCGGATGGCGTTCGCAGTGGCCAACTCGACGGTAAAGCGGTGCAACTCCAGAGCAATGGCCTGTTGATCGTCGCCCCACCGTCGGATCACAAGTCAGGCACCCCCTATCGCTTTGACGCGACCGATTGGCGATCCCATTTTCCGCTTCCCGCTCTTCCTCAGTGGATCGTCGACATACTTGGACAGAAACCGGATCTCCAGGACACTACCTCACCCGCGAGCAGTGGGCGCGGAGAATCGTTCAACCTCGATCCCGGCTCCATCACTCGAAATCCCTTGCCCCAGTCCATCCCGAACCTTCATCCGAAAGCAGTCCAGATGATCCATTCCGGTAAGGTGCCCGATCACTATCCGAGTCCATCGGAGCGGGACTTCTACGTGGCCAAGGAGCTTCATCACGCGGGGATGGTTCCTGCCGAGATCAAGTACGTCTTCGCCAATTACCCTATCGGGGAAACGCTCGGACAGCGGCATGCCAAGGTCCCCGACTACTTGGACTGGACCATCCACAAAGCCCACCCACTGACTCTCATCGCGAAGTACCATCTCCACTCCCTGAGGACCGTCCTCGCCGAAATGAGACAATCGGACCGCACGCTAAGACGTCGAAAATGGATCCCGATCTCGAACGAAGAGTTGAAATCCAAACTTCGAGAGCATCATCCGCTTGATGAGAAAACCTTTCGAACCCTGCTGGATTTCCTAGACCGAACGAAGGTTCGCAAGGCCAAGCGGGGCAAGACCTCCACCTATCACGTGGAGCAATTGCAAACGATATTTGACAAGCTCCAATCCCGCACACCTACGCAAATCCTCGACGAATTTACGGGGAACCTATGACAACACAGCGCCCGGGGGCGGGCCGGGGCTGTGTTGTCACAACTAACAGGGCTCCAGCAAGCCATTTGCATCATCAATTGGGCACGATATCCATGTCAGAAAACAAATGCATAACCCAGTGAAGGAAACTATTCCACATGGGATATCCCTATCAGGCGGATGGATACTCGACGAATGAGTGCTGATGTCCGGACTCTGGACCCGCTGAACGCAACTTATCCCGATGACGTTGCCGCTCTTCGGCGGTCGGTTCTCGGCCATACAGACCCTCAAACGCCATTGCAAACACCGCCATCGCCGACTCGATGTCCTCTCCACCTGCGTCCTGCTGCCTGACTTCAGCATCCGCCCACTCACCGTCGAACTCCTGCTCGGCCTCGACTCTAGCCCTGAGCCGTTTCATCAGACAGGCAAAGTACGCCCTCAGCGCCTCACATTTTCCTTTTGTCTCTCGCACCCACCTTAACCACGTTCGAAGTTCTTTGAACCAAATTCTGCTCCGTACAGCCCGTATCAACTCTCGGATGGCTTCCCAGGCATATCGCAGCGGCTCCGGCCAGACGATCTTCCCGGCAGCCTGAAGCAGAGCTTGCTGCTCGCCTCGGGAAAGCCCCGCCGACCAAGCCGACCAGCGCAGCGCCATGAGCATGAGCCGCTTGGCGGGCTGGGCCCGCTCGGCGCGGACCAGGTTTTCCACCCGCGCCAGCTTGGCATCGATCTCAGCGTCGGTTGGCGGTCGATGATGGGATTGTTCCTGCTGCCGTTCGGATTCATCGCCGTGAGATGACCCGGGGTCATTTATTGCGGTGTTGGTTTTATTACTTCTCGGGTTCTTAGGGGGGTGACACTTTTTGTCGCTCCCCCGATTCGGCTTCATCCAGTTGAGCTGATAGAGCGAATGCTGCCCCCGCCCGGTTCGATAATGGATTGTCCAGAGCAGATTGACCCGCTTGAGGAACGCGAGGACCTGATAGACCGTCTTGCGGGAGAAGCCGGTCGCCTCCGCCACGGCCTGAGCGTCGAGTTCAAAACGACTCGCCCCGTCCGATATCGCATACAGATAACGGAAGATCGATACAGCTGAGGTTCCCCGCTGTTGGAGCACAACGTTGGGGAGCTTGGACGGGGCAGAGTTGACACACTCCCCCCAAACGGTGTAAGCTTGGAGTACCAAACCAGCTCACCAGTCGCCCGACCAGCTCCTGTGTCCGCAGGAGCTTTTTCTTTTTCTAAGCGGCTAAATTACGTGTTCGCGCCGATCCGGGTGCTGGCTCACCTCCTTCAGAAGAAAGAGTGTAGCATAGATCACCCTCGACTGAGTACCCCAGTCGTCACTCCGCTGGTCAGCTCCCCCCCATCGTTTCTTTCTGAGATGAAGGGGCGAGGCTGTCGCGTTGGCAGGTCGGTTTCAGCGTGTGGGCCGCTTCCGAGGTCTTAGACGTTGTCTTGGGAAAATATTGGCCGAAAGCTCATGTAGGGTACCTTATGCGGAGGACCCCTATATGGGGGTTGATCTCTCTCTCAGAGCCGCTTCCAAATTTTCTACTCATCGCGCTTGGGTAGCCCAACGGAGAAGCCTGCATTTGCCTTCGCCACAGACAGCCATGATCAGACCGGATAGCATCCCTGCGTGAACGAAGATGCCAATCTGAGCGAGTCGGAAGCGAAGCGCGAAATGGCCCAGCGCCTCTATGAGGAGCACGGCGCGACGATCAACGCCTATCCGGGCCTCCGCTGGGAGTTCGGGGTGCTGTACCGCGACATATCCGAGCTGCCGATGCGTCAGTTCAGAGGTTGAATCAAGCGCATCGAGCGGATCTGTCGGGACATCGAGCGGGGCGGTTCGCCAGCCCCGTGCTGGTACTGTGGGCGGCGGCATGAGGATCGGATTTGTCCGGGTCGATAGTGAAATATGAGGATTATTGTTGGGTTTTCTTGAATCTGTTGGAGAGGTAGGCTTCACTTCGTCCGTGGTCGGTTGCCTTGACACGAATCAAGCCTTCCTCATCCTTCTGGAACTCGTAGGTTTCTCCCTCTGTCAGTCCCTTGACGCCACGGGCATCAATGCAGATGAGTTTATCGCCTGGAGAAAGTGCCATAGAATCCTCTGGGAGAGTGACTATTTATCAGTGGGCCTTGCGACTCTCTTCGTCCGCCTTGTGGCGGCCCCACAGCACGAGGCCCAGC
>JBDGQN010000048.1:0-8894 GCA_042219055.1 Salinibacter sp.
CTTCTCCTTCTGGCTCCCCGAAACTCTTCTCTCCCATGGAGCAGGGTCGACCGGCACTGAACTAGCATGACCTCGTTCCACTCGGCCCCCGGTCGACTCTTCGTCAATAAATTTAGCAGGGCGATTGCGTGTTAGAATCTGCGAGGGCGACAGAACTGACCCGCCCCGCTTCAAATGGCGCAGATGCGGTTTCGAGGGAACGCTCTTGCCGTCTTCCGCCACAATTTGCTTAAGATGCGATTGCCCTGATAAATTTGGAGGGCGGTGTACAATAAACCGTCGTAATTGGTACAATGTACTTCTTCGGGCCTACTTGGCGGGGGAGCCTCGTGTAGGAGGCAGAAAACCGTCGACGAACAGCTTTTTAGAGAAGGAACGCCCACACGATTGCCATCAGGAGACATCCGCCGAGAATCCACTGATTGGCGGGGCGATTCCAGCGGCCCTGCCTGTAGACGCCGTAGAGGGCAGCGGGCCAGAATAGAAGCGTCAACAGGAGGAGCAGGCCGGTGCGTTCATGCCAGGGAGATCCCGTGGCTTCCGAGAGGTGGACGTTGGTGAGCGTCTCGCCGCAAACGGGGCAGTAGTCATCCGAAGGCTCGCGGTGGGCCCCGCAAGAAGGGCATCGCTCCATGGCCGTCGGACCTTGATGGGAAAAGGGGTGAAGAATCCAGGATTCTTTCTGGCGAGCCGGGCACGTTGGCCCGGTTTTTTCACGAGAGGCGTAGCGAGGCACAAGAGGCGGTTCAAGATGCCATTTGCGCACCGCAGGCGATGCATCGCATCGTCGAGGAGTAAAAATGAGCAGATTGGGCCGCCTCTAAAGCCGCAGTAGGGTCCCGTGAGAAATCCGGGTTAGCCGTAGGTCTGGTCGCGCTGTTTCATTGCCTGGCGAGCGTTCTCTTGGAGCCACTGTCCAAGCTGCATTGCATGTTCGGGCGTCATGACGAGGGACGCCTGCACCTCCCGTGTCAGTTCGCCGCGGGTTACCTGTTCGCTCTGCTCGCTGAGGTCAACCTGTCCGGTCTTGTCGATCTGGTGGCTCACGTGATGGGGAATGCTTCTGCGCTCCACGTACAGGTTGGCCACCACCGAGGCGCCGTCGGGCGCGGGGCCGCCGTGGGCACCGGTGGCGGTAATGGTGGGGGCCTCGTCGGCGTCCTCGTAGACGAAAGTGATTTCGTTCGGGTCGTCAGACATGGTTGGGGTACTTTGAGGGGAAAGAGAGGGGAGGAAGCCCGGACTACTGAAGGACGTGGCGTCGCGACCGCGGCTACTCCGAAGCCACTCGAATGTCGAACGGCACGCGCACCTCGGCCCAGTGCAGGACGCAGGTTCCCTTCTCGTTCGTCACCCCCTCGAAGAGAAAGGTCATCATCTCTCGGGGTGGGGCCGATTCAGGCGACACCTTCACGCGCAGGGCGTCCTTGGTCGAGTCGTACTGCGTGCCCCACTGATTGGCCACGTTGTTGAAGATAATGGTCCACTGGTCCTTGCCCGGGATCGTGTAGAGCGAGTAGGTGCCTTTTGAGAGCGGTTTGCCCTCAATGGTGACGTCCGAGGAGACGGAGAACGTGGTTGCTTCATTCGCGCCGGTCCGCCAGACCTTTCCGTACGGGACGAGGCCTCCAAAGATGGTTCGGCCTTTCACCTGGGGCCGCCCGTACGTGATACGGACCTCGGTGGTACCGATGGTTTGTGACACGACAGCGTTGGGGCTCACGCGGGGCTCCTCATTGCCCCGTTCCTGAGCGAGGACAGGGGCCGCGGTAAATGCAGCAAAGAGCGCCGCGACGAGGAGGACGCGGAGACGAAGGGGGTTCATGGGGGCAGGGTCGGGAACTGGAAGGAGTGAGGAGAACGGCCTCTCGGAAGAAGAGGCGCCCTATTCAATTTCGAGCGATCCGGGGCCCGCGATGCTGCCTTCTCGGGTCTCGTACCACTCGAGTTCAAGTTCGAGGTTGACCTCCGAGGAGCCGCGATCATTGGACTCACGTTCTAGATCGATCTCGAACTCAACGTGCTCCGGCACCTGGATCGTGGTGGACTGATCGGCAGCCGAAAAGTCGAGTTGACCGTTTTCGTCCAGTTTGTCCGCCACGGTACGCAGATAGGTGGCGACATCCGCGCGGGACATGTCTTGTTCAAATTCAAAGAGTGTATCGTCGGGCATGGGGAGGAGGCGAGTATGTCCGAGAGAGTAGCGCAGGGTGAAGTACAATGGATGTACACGAGTCTGCAAGAGCAGTTCATTCCCCAAGGATGAAAAATCAAGGTTTTGTGTGGTCAGTCCTGGGGGTAGAATTGTGGGGGAACCGTCGGGTGATAGAGGTGCTCTGTAGCGAGGAAGGGCGTGCGGAGTGCGCTCCGCTCAAGAGACCGGGGACTCCAATGCATAAGGGTTGAGGCTACAGTCGAAGAGAATCCCGTTTTCACGATCGATTGCTTCAGTCCGCTGGACTCTTTCTTGTGCCCTCTTTACCATATGAAGCGTTCGGTCCCAATCGTTGGCGGGCGAGTCGCCGTACTCCTGTCGTCTACACCTGTGCCGATGGACATCGTCCAAGGACCATTGCTCTGGGCCATTTACCTGACCTTGGCGGTGCTCGGTCTTTCCATTGCGGGGGCGCTCCTCCGCGTCCTCTGGGGGCCGGAGCTTCCGGATCGCGTCGTTGCCCTCGATCTGGTGGCCTACCTGGCGATGGGGTTCCTCTCGGCCTACGCGGTGCTGGCGGGCGAAGATACGTTCATCGACGTCGCTCTGGTCTTGGGACTGCTCGCTTTTCTGGGCACCCTGGCCGTGGCCCGCTACGTTGAACGCGTTCATTCCGGAGAAGCCCTCGTGGATTCATGACCGACACTCTTGCTGCGCTCCTGATGGTGGGGGGGACGGCCTTCATGCTCGTGGCTGCGATCGGGCTCCTGCGTCTACCTGACCTATACACCCGGATGCACGCCCTGACCAAAGCGGGAACGCTTGGGGTTGGGCTTCTCCTCATCGCCGCGGCGGTGTCCTTTGGGGAGGTGAGTGTAACCGCTCGCGCCCTCATGGCGCTGCTATTCGTCTTTTTAACTGCGCCCGTGTCGGCTCACTTGATTGGGCGCGCTGGGTACCTCGGCAACTCCGCCCTGTGGGAGAACACTGCCTTCGATGCTTGGGGGGCAGGGTACGAGGAGGTGCGACGAGAAGGGGAGGAGCCCCCTACCGAGGCCAACGCCCGAGCCCGAGAGGCCAATGCTGCCTCGGACTCGACCGCTTAGCGTCTCGGCTACTCCAACTGGGATCTTTTCGACTCCTGCCCTCAGGCTGCTTCGCTCATGCTCCTCGCTGTTGGTAGTATCTTCGTCGGTGCCGCGCTCGCGCCACTCGTCGTCCGTCTGCTCGGGCGCGCGGCCGGATGGATCCTGGGACTGTTGCCCCTCGGTGTATTTGTCTTTTTTGCCGAAAAGCTTCCTCGCATTGCCCACGGGGATCCCATTCGGCATTCCCACGAGTGGCTCCCGTCTTTGGACATTCCGCTCTCCTTCTACCTGGACGGACTCAGCCTCCTGTTTGCCCTGCTTGTCACAGGCATCGGGACGCTGATCGTCGTCTACGCCGGCGGCTACCTCGCGCATCACGAGCAGCTTGGTCGCTTCTACGTGCAACTGCTGGCCTTCATGGGGGCCATGCTCGGTCTTGTGGTGGCCGATAACGTGTTCGTCTTTTTCATCTTCTTCGAATTGACGAGCCTCACGTCGTACCTCCTGATCGGATTCTACCACACGGAGGAGGAGTCGCGGGTGGCGGCCCGAAAGGCGCTCATCGTGACGGGCGGCGGCGGGCTCGCCCTGCTGGCGGGGCTGGTGCTGCTGGGCAACGTGGCGGGCACCTGGGAATTTAGTCAGATGCTGGACCTTGGGGCCACGGTGCAGGGGCATCCGTACTATCTCGCCATCTTCGTGCTCGTCTGTGCGGGAGCCTTCACCAAGTCCGCACAATTTCCGTTTCACTTTTGGCTCCCCGCCGCCATGGCAGGCCCCACGCCGGTGAGTGCATACCTCCATTCGGCCACTATGGTGAAGGCGGGCGTCTTTCTCCTGGCTCGGCTTCATCCGGTGCTCGGGGGGACGGCCGTATGGACGGGCACGCTCGGCATCGTCGGCGGTTTTACGATGCTCATAAGCGCCTGGCTGGCCCTGCGCTACACCGATCTGAAGCAGGTGCTGGCCTACACGACCGTCATGGTCCTGGGCCTACTGACGATGCTACTGGGAATTGGCACGGAGGCGGCCGTGACGGCGATGGTGACCTTCACAGTCGTACACGCACTGTACAAGGGCGGACTCTTCATGATGGCGGGGAGCATCGACCACGAGACGGGGACTCGGGATCTGCTGGAGCTTGGGGGGTTGCGCAACGCCATGCCGTGGACAATGGCGGGGGGAGCGGCGACAGGGCTCTCCATGGCGGGCATTCCGCCGTTCTTCGGGTTTATCGGGAAAGAAGTGACCTACGAGGCGGCGCTGCACACTCACACCTGGACCCCTTTGATTCTGGGCGTCGGGGTATTGTCGAATGCGGCCCTGGTGGGATCCGGTCTGCTCGTGGGACTGAAGCCGTTCGTTGGGGAGGTGAAGGGCGCCTTCACCCGCGAGCCGCACGAAGCGCCCATTAGCATGTGGCTGGGACCGCTGCTCCTGGGTGGACTCGGCCTGGCGTTCGGCCTGTACCCCGCGTTCATCGATCATTCGTTGCTGGGCGCCGCGCAGGCGGGCATTCTGCAGGAATCGCACGAGCTGCACCTCGCGCTCTGGCACGGCTTCACGCCTAGTCTGATGGCGAGCCTGGTGACCTTCGCCCTCGGCTTTGCGCTCTACGCGTACTGGGAGTCACTGCGGGAGACCGTCTTCATGCAAGGATTGGGGACTCTCTTTGGGGACGGGCCCGGGCGGATGTTTGAGCGTGGACTGTACGGGATGGCTCGCCTCAGCGATGTGGTGACCCGCACCGTGCAGAATGGTCGGTTCCGGTGGTACCTCTTTGCTACGTTTTCGGCCATCGTTGTGCTCGTGGGCAGCGGGTTGCTTGCGGGGGACGTCTCCCCCGGGCTGTCGTTTGCGGGCACAATTAAGTACTACGAGGCTGCCCTGGCTGCGCTCATCGTACTGGCCGCCCTGGTGGCCGTGTGGACGCATGACCGCTTCGTGGCCATCCTGGCACTGAGCGTGGGCGGCTACGGCGTGGCTCTGCTCTACCTGCTCTTCGGGGCACCCGACCTCGCGATGACGCAGTTCGCCGTCGAGACCTTGACCCTCATTCTGCTGGTCATCGTGATCGTTCACCTGCCCGGGATCCAGGGGGAAGAGCCGCTGGGGGTTCGCCTCCGCGACGGGCTCGTTGCCGCGGGCTGCGGCGCGCTGCTGACGACGATCATGAGCGTCATTGTGCAGTCGCCCCTCGATCGGCGGCTGAGCGAGTACCTCGCCGCCAAGAGCTATACGGAGGCCGAGGGGCACAACATCGTGAACGTGATCCTGGTCGATTTCCGGGGCTTCGACACGATGGGCGAAATCACGGTGCTGACGATCGCGGCTCTCGGGGTGTACGTCCTCATGCGGATGCCGCGCCGGAAGAAGCCGGAACTGGCGACCGAGGCGGCTGAGGACCCGGCCCCCGAGACGGCGACGGAGGAGGCCTGACTCTCCTCGATTCGGAGTTTCTCGCGGACGAGACGGCGAATCTATGCTCTACTCTCTCATTCTGCGCGTCGCGGCCCGGGTGCTGGTGCCGCTTCTGCTTTTGTTCTCACTCTTCATGCTCCTCCGGGGCCACAATTTGCCGGGTGGAGGGTTTGTGGGGGGGCTGGTGGCGGCGTCCGCGTTTGTCCTCTACGTCCTCACCGCGGGGGTCTACGAGTCGCGACGGGTCCTGCGGGTGGAGGCCCACACGTTGCTGGGAGCGGGACTGGCCTGTGCCTACGGCGCTGGGGTCCTCGCTCTCGTGATGGGGGAACCGTTCCTTACGAGTCTGTGGGTCCACCTGCACCTGCCCGTCCTCGGCGATCTTCACCTGGGGTCGACCCTCGTCTTCGACATCGGGGTCATGCTCGTGGTCATCGGCACGGTGCTGCTCATGGTGTTTTCGGTGGAAGACCGGCTGCCGGGGCTGGCGGAAGAGTGATTGCGTATTTCGTATTGCGTATTTCGTGTATCTTGCACGTCACTCTTTACGCAATACGAAATACGAAATAGCAGAAGCTGAAGGAGGGCGAATTGCTGAGGTCATGCCTTAATCATTCAGTTCTGAATCCCCTCACATCATGGAACAGATCATCGCCATTGTGTGCGGCGCGATGCTGGCTTCGAGCTTTTACCTGCTCATGCGGCGTAGTCTGTTGCGCTTCGTCATTGGGCTGATTTTGCTCTCCAACGGGGTAAACCTCGTGATCTTTACGATGGGGCGACTCACGCGGGCCCAACCCCCTGTGATCCCGAAAGGGGCGAAAGTGCCGCCCGAACCCTTTGCCAATCCCTTGCCCCAGGCCCTCATTCTGACGGCCATCGTGATCAGCTTCGGCCTCCTGGCCTTTACGCTGGTCCTCGTGTATCGCCATTTCGCGGCCAGTCAGAGCATTGAGTCCGACGACATCCGGCTGTCCGAGCCCAGTGAGCCTCTGGAAAGGGACGACGGCATTCGGCGTCTGCCCGCTTAGTTGTCATCGAAGGGACGGTCTGTCTCTGCCACTGATTACCACGCGCCTTGTATGAATACCCTGCTGGTCCTTCCCGTCATCGTGCCCGCCATCACGGGCGTGCTCGCACTGCTGGCTCGGTCGTACCGCGGCCTACAGCGAGCGCTCAGCATGATGGGGGCCATCGTCCTCTTTGGGGCGGGAGCGACGATCGTCTACACGGTGCAGGCCCACGGCATCCAGGCCGTGCAGATGGGCGACTGGCCCGCCCCGTACGGCATCACTCTGGTGGCCGATCCCCTGAGTGCTGGGCTCGTGGCCGTCACGGGGTTCGTGGCCTTGGCCGTGGCGGTGTATGCCCTGGCCGGCATCGACGAGATGCGAGAGCGGTACGGCTTCCACCCGCTCTTTCATTTTCTCTTGATGGGCATCAACGGGGCGTTCATTACGGGGGACCTCTTCAACCTGTACGTCTGGTACGAGGTGCTCTTGATCGCGTCGTTCGCGCTGCTCGTGCTGGGCAACGAGGAGGAACAGCTCGATGGCGCATTGAAGTACGTAGGCATCAACCTGGTCGCCTCGGCGTCGTTCTTGACCGCCGTGGGGCTGCTCTACGGCCTGACTGGGACGCTCAATCTGGCCGACCTGGCAGGCAGCATGGGCCCGGTGCGGGCGACGGGGCTGGGACCGGTCGTGGCGATGCTGTTCCTCGTCGGGTTTGGCATTAAGGCAGCCCTCTTTCCGCTCTACTACTGGCTTCCGGCCTCGTACCACACGCCGCCCGCCCCCATCGCGGCAGTCTTTGCGGGGCTGCTTACCAAGGTGGGCATCTACTCGCTCCTCCGTGTGTTCACCCTGCTGTTTCCGGATCCCTCCGGCTACACGCAAGCCGTGCTGCTCATCGTGGCCGGGGCCACAATGCTCCTCGGTGTCTTTGGGGCTCTCGTGCAGCGACGCATCCTGCGCCTTTTGGCCTTTCTCGTGATTAGTGCAATGGGGTACGTGGTCATGGGCCTCGGCTTCTTTACCACCCTGGGCCTGGCCGGGGCCGTCTTCTACGTATTTCAGGACGTGCCCGTGAAGACCTCGCTTTTCCTGATCGGAGGCCTGATGGAACGGGAGACGGGAACCCCGGACATAGGGCGAATGGGCGGACTGTACCAGTATCGCCCCCTGCTGGCCACGGCCTTCATCGTGCCCGCCTTCTCGCTGGCCGGATTTCCTCCATTTCCGGGCTTCTGGGGGAAGCTGACGCTCATTCGGGCGGGAGTGGCGCAGGAACGGTGGGTGATTGTTGGCGTGGCGCTCCTGGTGGGACTGCTGACGCTTCTGGTGGTGGCACAGGTGTGGGGGCGGGCGTTCTGGCAGTCTCCGGAACTGGAGGACGCAGAGCACTTCGGGGCGGGCGACGACTGGGGCGTGCGGACGCTCTTGCAGGGTCCTGTGGCGGTGCTGGCGCTTGCGCTCTTCGCCCTCGGCTGCTACGCGGAGCCGCTCTTTTCCTTTGCCCACGAGGCCGCGGTGCTCCTGACCGACACCGGCCCGTACATCGAAGCCGTGTTGGGGGGGTAAGGCCCTGCCTCGGCAAGGCGGCTTCCTGCTTCGTTTCTCCATCCCTTGACAGAGCCGACGAATTGACCTATGGTCGCCACGCTCGTTCGGGTGTTGCTCATGACGTTCATCTGGGGGGCCCTTCAAGGGTCGTTCGGAGTGGGAACCCTGCTCCTGGGAGCGCTCTTTTCCGGGGCCATCCTACATCTCACTCGACCGCTGTTTAAGTCTGCGGAGGAGAACATGTTCGACGCGGGGCGGCCGGTGCTTCGGATTTGGAGAATCCTTGTGCTCCTCCTGGTTTTTTTGCGAGAGGTGGTGCTGTCTGCCCTTCAGGTGGCGGGGTACGTTCTTCAGCCGTCCCTCAGCATCCGGCCTGCCATCATTGAGTATCCCCTCAACGTGCAGACCGACCGGGAGATCACAGTGCTGGCCAACATGATTTCCCTCACGCCCGGCACGCTCAGCCTGGACGTGGCCCCGGACCGGTCCGCCATATATATTCACGCCATCATGGTGTCGACCCCGGGTGGGCAGGACGTCATCGACGGAATCAAGAGCTCGCTCGAGAAGCACGTCGGCCGGGCGCTCGGTCCCGACGGAACGTAGGAGGGCAGGGACGTGTCCTCACCGGGGCGCAAGAACGAGGTCGGTTCTTTTCGGTTCAAA
>JBDGQN010000049.1:0-26761 GCA_042219055.1 Salinibacter sp.
GCTCTCAGGCCCGTTCTATTTTGAAGACACGCCTGACTTTTGTCGTGTACCATGCTACAGCACCTTCCCCGGGAGGCCCCCTCACATAGTGATGAATCAACGGAGAACTCAATGACCCAACACAGCCTCCTCAAGTCGACAAGCGGCCTCGAGGATTGACCAGTCCTTGATTCGAGCTTGAGCGCTACGTCCCATCCGGCGCCGAAGATCCTCGTCGTCCACGAGCGTGTCGAGTCGCCGGCGAAGTGCCCTGGCATCGTCCGCGGGAACGACGAACCCTGCTTCCGGCTCCACCAGGTCCGGCGCACACCCGACCCGATCGGTGACCACCACCGGCCGGCCGCACGCCATGGCCTCGTTAATGGCCAGCCCCCACGTCTCCCCCGGTCCCCTTGAGGGGAGTACAAATACGTCGCCCAGGCGATAGACCACCGGCATGCGGGACTGGTTCTGGAAGCCGAGAAAGTGCACGCGGGCATTCTCCTCCGCCCGTTGGCGCAACTCGTCTTCCATCGGCCCGCTGCCCGCGAGGGCGAGGTGCGCTTCTTCATTCTCACATTCCAGGAACGCGTCGAGCAACGTATCGGGGGCCTTCTTGGGCTCGAACTTCCCGGCGAAGAGAAGGACGACCGCCTCGTTCGGAATGCCAAGGTCCCGCCGCCACTGCCGGGCTTCTCGCTCCGCCGCCGGGGCGTCTTTAAAGCGCTGATTCTCGACGGCGTGCGGGACCCAGGCGAGCTGCTCGTCACTCAGACCATGTGCTTCGAAGTAGGCCCGGTTGTTCTGTCCCACGTAGAGCGCCACGTCGACGTGCCAGTACACCCAGCGGAGGAAGAGGCGGCGCAGCGCCGTGCGAAGGCCGCCCTGTTCGTCGAGCAGTGTCGAGTCCCCCCGAAAAAAGATCGGCACATCCCCCGAAAAGCGCAGAAGGGCGCGGAGATGGCTCTGGTACGCCCACCCGAAGAGGAGCAACGCGTCCGGTCCCCACGCCTCGACCTCAGTGATAAGATCGGGGTTCACCAGTCCCCGGAAATGATGGGACCCGGGGTCCGACGAGGTATTGGGGACAAAGGTGTGGTCGTAGCCGTCGAGCAGCGAAATATCCCACTGCACGTCGTCCTCGAACCCGGGGTCATATGCCGATTCCGTTGCTCCTTTCCACCCATAAAAGACGTGGATGTCAAGTGCGTCCCGACTGGCGAGTGTCCGAAACAGCGGCGCATAGTACTGGATCGGATGCGATGTGACAACGGCGAGTCGCTGGGCCATCGGAACGAGGTGGATTGGCCGGAAAATCACGCCACGTGCTCAGCGCACCACACGGTCAAACACCTCAACCTGGCGGCGCGTCATCTCGCGGGCCGTATACGGCTCGAAGGCGTCCCAGTCCGTTTCCGGCGTATACGGAAGCCGCCGGAGCATGGAGCCCCACGTCTCTAGAACTCGGGCCGATAGCGTCTCCTCGGCGGTGTCGCCGGAAAAGGAGATGACGCGCCCGGCCCCCGTTTCGTCCAGTACGTCGATGACGCTGCTCTGCCGGTTGAAGACCGCCAGCAGGGGCGTGCGGGAGAGGATGTACGGGTAGAGCTTCGACGCGGTGTAGTTGGGGTCGTCGGAGCCGGGGACCACCAGCATGTCGGCCTCCCGCATGAGGTGGAGCGCCTGGAAATACGGCACGCGCGCCGGCTGCTCGGTAACGTGGTCCTTCACCCCGTGGGCGGCCGCAATCGGCGCAAACGTCTTTTCCCCCTCCCCCTCTTCCGCGTACGAGGTGCCGACGAAATACATCTGCACCTTCCCGAACCGTTCAGGGTCTTCGTCGAGCCCCCGCGCAAGGGCGCCAAACAGCCCGTGGGCGGCGGGGGCCATGTCGTGCCCGCCCCGGCCCACGTAGACCACATTGATGGCATCGTTGGAGGGATCGAAAAACGGATTGGTGAGATCGGCCCCATCCAGCACCGCGAAGTCGTTCTCGGGGGCCCCGAAGGGAATCACCGTACAATGGGACGGCGAAATGCCGTCGTAGCGCTCCGTCAGCGTGTCGCAGTAGCCCTGCGACACGGAGATGATGCCATCGACGCCGCTCATGGCGATGGGCTCTAAGCACCCGTGCATCGCGTACGCCAACCAAAATTTGGGAGGCCGCTCCCCGGGCGGCTCGTCAAGGTAATAGTCTGGGCGCCACGGGTCGTGCATGTCGATGACGTAGGGGACGCCGTACCGGGCTTTCCAGTACCGCCCAAGGACCATCACCGGGAACGCCGTCGTCGAGAAGTACACGAGGTCGATATTCCCCTGCCGAAGGAGGCGGTTGCCCGCCCGCAGATAGAAGAAAAGCGAGCGAAGGGCAAGGCTTCCGATTCCCACAAGGCGGGTCCACTCGGTGGAGAGGGCCGGCACGTGGTCTACCCGCACGTCGGCCGGAATGGTGTCGAGGAGACGGTCGTCTCGGGTGCGGTGGACGTACGCCGGGTCCACGGCCAGGACGTGCGGCGTCCAGCCCATTTCACGGAAGTAGGGAAGCGACTGGCGCACCCGGTGCATGTCCGCCGCGTTGATGGGCGGGAAGCGGGGAGAAATGATGAGAACGGTCCTCACGGCGGAGAACGGTACGCGTCGATGATTGTGCGGCCCCCCGAGACGTCACGTCCAGTGACCTAAGTCCCGACCCAGAAACTCCTCGAGCCTCTGGATGTCGTCCGCGAACACCTCCCGGAGGCGGGCGCGGGTGTCCGGGTTCATGTCCGGGTAGCCCTCCTGCCGAAACCACCGCTCCATGATCTGTCGCAGACGGAGAATCTCTTTAATACGATCGGCGGTGTGCGGACCAATTGCTCGCTTCAGGGGGTGATAGAGGTATCGATTGAGCCCGACGTACAGGTGCTGGCGCACCCGTTCAACCAACGGTCCTCGGGGCGACGTGCCGCGCCGGGCCGAACGACCGGTGTCCTGCATAGATTCCGGTCGGAACGACGGGTCAACGCCGATGTGGTCGTAGAGCCGGCCAAGCTCCCGGCCTGCATCTTCTTTGATATCGTCGAGGAGCAGGACGTGCAACTGGCTCCGATCGTAGTACTGCAGCCACCGCTGTAGATTTCGGTAGTGATATCCGGGCTTCAAAAGCTTCTTGGGAATCACGTCAAGGGCGTCCTCGAACGAGTCGATCTGTTCGACGAGCTCCAGCCTCCATCCCTGAAAGTTCTGACGCTGCAGGTGCCAGTAGTACGAGTACGTCTGATCGATGGGGTTGCGGAGCGACGCGAAGAGCTTCGCGTCCGGAAGACACCGGTAGGCCTGCTCAGGGGCCACATCCGAATGGATGTACCAGACCGACACTTCCCCAACCGCCTGCTCTCCGGAGGCACCGTCAAAGTGGGCCGCGTACTCATCGATGCGTCCGTCGATCGTGTCGGAGACAAAAAAGTCCGTCTCCTTCACGCTCGACATGAATACCTCCGGATGGTCGTCCAGACAGTTGTAGAGCCATGTCGTGGCGCACTTTGGGGCACCGATTCCTAAAAACGTCGGGAGCACCATCGGAATCTGCCACGCAACGGTGAATTAGAGCAGAACAGCGTCCCGGATGCCCCTCATGCATCCCGAACAAACTGCGGCAGTTTATACACAAGACGCCCCACCTTCCGCGCGGCCCGGACCGGCAGGGACGGTTGAGGGTCGACCCCTTCTGACTGATTGTGCCTGCGATCCCACTCCTGTAGTGCTGCCTCCAGTGTGCCGGTTGCCCCGATGCGGTTCCAAAACACCCGGAAGTCCTCTCGGGCCGACTCAAGACGAACCGTCATTGTTTTGCTCTTGTCCTTGAGAAAAAGTTGGATGTTCGAATTGACCGTACGGCAGTAGTGGCGGCAGACCTCGATCAACTCCGCCTCGTCATTTTCCCAGACCAGCCGCTGCCCGTACGCCCACATCAGACCCGGATCGACTTTGCGGTCCTCCCGATGCATTCGACTCTGGGCGGTCTCCTCAAGATCGCGCTTGAGGTGGACATAGAACGCGTCGTCCCCGTACCGCTCGTCGAGCCGGCCCAGGAACCACGCCAGGTGATTATCCACCTCGATGTGGTCATCGGGATAGTCGATCCGGCCGTGTACCCTGGAGATTCGGGACTCGTGGGCCGCGCTGTAGTTCTCGATGTGCCCACAGGCCCGAGCAAACGTGGTCGATCCGCACCGGCCGGTGGAGAGCACAAATACATTCACTGTCCGTTGAGAGTCTGTGATACGACCGTCAGGAACGTTTCCTTCTCCACGTCCCAGGAGTACCGCTCCTTTGCCGCCCGGAGCGCCGCCTGACGAGCACACGAGGTCTTGAGGAGGGCCTCGACGGACGCAGCGAAGCCCTTCACGTCCCCCGGGGCATAGCCTTGTGCCGCGTCGGGAAGATCCTGGACGATGGGCCGCTGGCCCGGCGTTTCGGTGGCGACGAAGGGAATACCGGCAAGCAGGTACGTAAACAGTTTGTTGGTTACACAAATTCGGCGATTTTGGCAGACCGGATGCTCCAGCGCGAGCCCAAGATCGTGCTCGCCGGTGCGGACAATCAGCTCCTCGGGCGGCACGAGATCCAGATGACGCACGCGGTCGTGAACTCCAAGCGCCTGCGCCTGCTCCCGGAATTTCGGCTCGTACCCGGACGCCCACTTGCCCCGCAGGGACAACACGACATCATCGGGCAGATGGGGGAGGGCCCGGAGCGCGTCCTGTAGCCCCCGGTCCGGCCCAATCGTCTGACTGAACCAGTAGAGGGATCGGGCACCGTCGGGACACTCCGCGTCGAGCTCGTCGCGGGGCACCTCGGCGTCTCGGGCGGACCAAGGAAACACGTTCAGGATGGTCGTGGGGGCCGGCACGTCTAATGTCTCCGCGTAGGCCGCCCCGATGCCGTCGGACGCCGCCGTCAAGTAGTCGCAGTGGGGCATGTGCCGCTCTTCAAGGTATGCGGTCAGACGGCGCTCTACGTTCCAAACAGAGTCGGGAAACTGCCCGCGGTGAAAATCCTCGGCGTCGAAGCCCAATTTCGCTCCCTGCCGGCGCGCAGCCTGACGGGAAGGGGGGAGGGCCGCAAGGTTGTGTGCAATGTACAGGTCTGCAGGAATGCGAGAGGCGGTCTTGGTCAGTTCAGGAATAATGTAGTGGAACGCCCGCTCGGCGAGGCCCACCTGCGGACCAACGAGTCGGGACACCTCGCGGCATGCGCGCCGCCGCGCCCGCTGGTACAGATCCAGCCACCATGGGGCCTGCGTCCCAAATCGCAGCCAGTGCGTCGTCCACGCGCGATCGGCAAACGAATCGTCGGCGTCGTCCGCCCAGTCCTCGAACTTGCAGGCCACGACGTGAACTTCCGCCCCCGCTTCGATCAGCGCGTCCGCCTCTTTTACGAGGCGCGGATTCGTCGACGGTTGGCCGGGCGTCACGAGGCACACCGTGGCCCCATCGAGCGAGGTCGAAGTCATGATGGCTGCAGGGCCTCGATTCGTGTCTCGTACAGACGCTCGTACGCGTCGACCACCGCAGTCTGGCTAAACTTCTCCTCGCAGCGCGACCGACAGTCCGCCCGGTCGATCATGTCGATGCGTCCGACCGCATCGACCATCTCGTCCGTCGAGTCACAGACGAATCCCGTGTTCCCGTGCTCCACGACCTCGGGCACCGATCCTCTACGGGTGCCGATGACAGGGGCGCCGCAGGCCATGGCCTCGGCCATGACGATGCCGAACGGCTCCTCCCATTCGATGGGCATGAGGAAGGCGGCGGCCCGTCCCAGCAACGCGTTCTTCTGCTCGTCGTCGACGGGACCGACGTACTGAATGTGCTCCCCGTCGAGGTGCGGCTCAATCTGTCCCCGAAAGAAATCCTTCTGGTCGTCCGGGACGTTTCCGGCGATCACCAGAGGCCGGCCGCTGCGTTGGGCCACCTCGACCGCTGTGTGCGTTCCCTTGATGGGCGCGATGCGGCCGAGAAACACTAAGGGAGCATTCGCCTCCACGTCCGGCTGAAACGTGTAGGTATCGAGCGGGACCCCGTTGTACACGGTATACGCCGGGGCGTAGGGGCGAATTTGTTCTGCAATGTGGTCGCTGCAGCCCGAGAACGCCAGGGTCTCCTCCTGTGAGAGCCGCACTGCCGTCTGCACTCGATTCAGCGTGGGCCCGCGCTGGTACGTCATGATCTTCGGAAGACGGAGGGGAAGCAGCGGCGTGAGGTAGGCGAGCCGGCCGAAGCTGTGCAGGACATCGGGGGAACTCACGGCTAAGCGCGAGACCGATAGCGTATTTCGAACGGTGTCGATGACTGCCTGCGGGTCTGTGCCCCCGTACGGCACGAGCCGGCAGGGCACCTCGGAGTCCTTGTGGGCAAAGAGGGTGACGTCGTGTCCCCGGTCGGCGAGTCCCTTCACGAGCATGTGAATGATGCGCTCGATCCCCCCGTACAGACGGGGAGGAACCGGCAATCCCGGATCGGCGGTGATTGCGATCTTCATGGAGGATTGCGCAGTATTCTAAGTGGCGCTGGAGAGGCCGGCATACGGAGCTGCCGAACGCCCCTTACTTCCATCTCGAGGAGGCGACAAGGTCTGACGACGAATGGACGAAGAGGGCATCCACCTGCCACAGGGCATCGTCGTACGGACGCCGCATGAAGGAGCACAGATCGTACAAGCGGTAGGCCCGGTCATCCATGAAGCGAATCACGTCGGCGAATAGAGGGCTATCGTCGTCCTTGTCGACGTTGATGAGGGAGACCTCCATGAGAATGAGTTCCGGGGGGTGACGCTCGAGCATTCGGGTCGCCCCCCGAAGCACCTCAAGCTCGTACGTCTGGACATCGAGCTTCAGAAAATCCGGGGCTGCAAACGTGGTATCCTCAGTCAATGCGTCGAGGGTCGTCATCTCACGCCTCTCCAGGGTCGGGTTCTCTGAGTCCACTTGTCTCATCACCTTGCACCCCGACCCGTCACGGCGAAATGGAACGTGTTGCCGTGCTTCTTCTCCCAGCAGGGCGATTTCGTACTGGGCCCTCTCGTGTTTCTCCGATAGATCGCTCGGTTGTGTCCCTACTTTTCTCGCTGTGCCTCAATCGCAAGAATCTCGGCGCTCGGAAAAGTCCGAGGGGCCGTTCGTGACCACTTCCCCTCGTACGCCCCAACATCCACAATCGTCTCCGGTGAAAATCCGTTTTCTCTAGCATTCCGGAGGCTCCAGTCGATGTCTGGAATCGAATAGTGACGGATAAGACGGTCTCGGAGTGATCTCGGAATCACTCTTTCGACCGCAGAGATGAGCGTGCGTTTAACCCAACTCTCGAGTAAAGAACCCCGCCCTATACATTCCGGGCGGGGCATCAATCGCACTCTCGTGAAACCATGCGGCCCGGTCTGTTGAAGATGGACGAGCATAGTCGAAGAACTGACCGCCATGACCATTTTCGGCGTCAAGGTTGAGCCTCCTTGCCACGAGCGTCTTCGCAGGTTTCAAACAGGAGACTGATACCCATACTTCTGAGCGATGTCATCGACCGTCTTCCGGATGATGGATGCCGTGCCTGGATCGAGTCGCTCAAGGTACTTTTCGTTCGCCCCAGTTCGTACTGGATACCATTTGTGGTGCTCTGATGCGCCAGGGGGAAGGCTGTGATGAGCCCGAGGAATCATCTCGGGATCGTAGTCGATGTCGATCGTACTCAGGACCTGTTTGAGCACATCTTCCGGCTCCCGAACGAGATCCTCGTAGCGTACGATGATTTTGTGCTCGTAGTCCTTCGTGTCTTCGATGGCGTAGGCGTACGTGTTTCGCCAGTGAACGGAGAAGATCTTCAGCTTTCGCTCCATACTCACCGCCTGCCGCCAATCATATGAGGTGTCCTGAGCCTCCTTGATACAGGTGGCGTATGGATCGCGCAATTGGATGACGAACCGGGCCTCCGGAAACATCTTTCGGAGAAGTGGCACCTTGAGTGAAAACGTCTGTGACATATCTACAAATCGGGCATTCGCATAGTCGGAGGCATACGCCCGGATGGACTCTCTCATGGCCCTCCTGAACTGAGACTCCTTGGCCGGCGTCCAGTCGTCTTCGGTCTTTCGATACCGCTCCAGCAGATCATTGCACGCATATACCCAGTTCCGTTCCGTTCCAAAGACCGGATGCTCATATTCGTCTCCTTTCATGTGCGACTTGAATGTTGGAGACTGGAACTTCGGTGACCTCAGGGTAAAATCCTCCGGAAGCTCCCCCACGTATTGCTTGTCCATCTCGTTATTTCCGACCCAGTACGCGCGTCCGCCCCCAATGGTGACGACATCCTCGTTCCGATGAATCATCCGCGTGAGCAGGGTCAGCCCCCCACCCTGAACCCCTAGCACAAAAATCGGGCAATCAATCTCGATTTCGTCCAGCGACGTTGTCAGCCGGCGGGGCGTCCACCGTGGTTTGTACTCCCAGTAGGCATTGACTGCAACCTGAAGCAGCCTCTCCAACTTATTCATGTGCCGATGCCCTCAAGAATTTCCTCAGTACGGAAGGGTTTGCGCAAGTGACTTTTGCCCAATTTCGTACCCGGCTGGCTGACGACTCGCTTCTGAATTATGCGTCTGCGCCAAGAGGAGACTCTCTGGAGACAAGAGGCCGTAGTTCCGCAGGATGTCAGTCAGTGCTTCGCCGTTCCATCCAATGCGATAAGTCGACATTTAGAAGTCGTTGGAGACGCTCGATGTCTGGCCGAACCTTGGATATGAGCCTCGCCCGGTAGTCCGGATCGAGTGAGGGGCGCTCTTTTCTGTTGAGCCGTTGATGAGCGTCGTGAAGAAACGAACGGACGGAGGCGGGGATGAATGACCGGGTACTGCGACGCACGAAGCTGGATCGCACGAGCCAGTTTACCCACGAGCTTCTCGGAAGCCTCGTCTCATTGTGCACAGTATCGGTATCTATCGACGCTTCTGGGTCAAGCCCAAGAAACGAAAGTGCCTTTTGTACGACTGCGTCAGAATCACGCATTAGCTCTTTGAACCAAAGGACTTGCACTTGATCGGGCCCGAGCTGGCGGTGAAATCGAAGCAATTGCTCATAGTACCGACCGACGCGAAGGTAGTGAACGTCCCAGATGGCATCGTTAGCAATTCTCTTTTCTTCTTCAGCGATGGCATCCACGAAACTGAGCGTCTCCCATCCGTTTTGGGTACGAAACGACCAGTGGGAGTAGGCCCTGTCGACGGGATGCCGGAGAAGAGCGATACACTTGGTGTCAGGCGCATATCTTTGAATCTGTTGGGCCGCCGTGTCGCTGTAGAGATACCACGTTGACCGCTCTCCAACCAACTGCTCTCTGGTGGCTTCCTTGAAGAGCTTGAGATACTCGTCAACATCTCCGCATCCCCAGTGAGGGGCACTTTCTCCCATGTAGGAGTAGAAGTGCGGCTCTTCCTCCGCCGGAATAAAAACCATTTCATGATCCCCCAGATAATGCGCTAGGGATGTTGTGCCACACTTCGGCGCTCCAACAATGACGAAATCGGGAAAGTCAGACATACCCAGAGAGGTAAGCGCGGAGAAATAGTGCTTCCGATGTCCCACGACATCACTTGGAACGGAAGTACTCCCTTAAAGAAGCGCGGTTCAACCCATTCCGAACGGCAAATCGCTGGATCCGTCGTGCCGCCCTCCACCCTACGATTGGTCGCAGCACCTCGAACCCCGGCGGGCCGCTGGGCTCCAGGTCGCTCCCCCCAAGCTCCTCGACCCGTTCTTTCATCTGAGTGCGCAGTTCGGGGTAGTCTGGATAGCGACGGTGGATGAAATTCTGGAGCGTGTTGGCAGCGACCCGGCGCGTGCCGGGCGTGTTCTCGTGGTCGAGGAGGTGCTGCGTCCCGAGCATGAGCGAACGGTACTCCGATTCGATAGCCGTTCGATCCTGCCGTCCCGACAGAGTTTCCTCAAGCCCGGATCGATAGTAGAGGCGAGCATCGGGGGTAAATCGTATGCCCTCGCTCTGAAGAAACAGGCGAGTAAAGAATTCGAAGTCGTTGATGAGAGACAGCCGCTCGTTCCAGCCACCTGCTTTGTCGAGAACGGGTCTCGGAATCAAAAACTGCGCGCACTGCATCATGGGACGAGCATTGCCGCATGCCGTCACGAGCCAGTCCGCCGGACCCATGTCCCGCCAGACGGTCTCCGGCTCAAAGGTCGCCTCGGACGGATCGTTGTAGAACCGCGCCCACTCGGCCGAGGCAACGTGCGCACGACTTCCCTCCAGGCGGTTGACCTGTCGCTCAATCATATCCTGAGAGATCAGGTCGTCGGAATCAAAGAACTTGATCAGCTCCCCCGAGCTCTCCACGTAGGCTCGATTCATCCCAGCCGAGTGCCCCCGATTTTCCTGGTGAACGGCCGTAATTTCGCTGTGCTCCTCGGCGTAACGATCTATTATGGCCCTCGTCTTGTCCGTCGAACCGTCGTTCACGATTACAATCTCCAGATTCGGCCAGGTCTGGGCCAGGGCAGCGTCCAGAGCCTCGGCAACGAAATCTTCGGCGTTGTAGGCCGCCATGCAAATGGAAACGAGGGGCCGGCTCACGTCAGGACAAGTGGCTCATGCTGGGAAGCAACTGCGAGTGACAAAAACGCCGGTGTCGAATCAACCGCAAAGGAGCACTTGGTGGTGGTAAGTCCTCATCAAACTTATTGAGCATACGCTTTTTGAGATGTCGCGCGCTCCCGAATCGCATCGTATGTCCTCTGGACTGCTTTATTCGGGACTGAAGTGCGATTATCCGATGTCCTAAGGCCCTCGTCGTAGGGGTCCACCGCGTCCGGCTCGTACTGGAGCTCCGGAACGTGCTGGGCAAGCAGGCGGAGGCGTGAGCGGATGTGACTGATCCCTCCGTCAAAGTCAAGAAAAAGCATCTCATCTTCCTGGTCCGCAATATCGATCAGACGTTCGTTGTAGTCGGTCCACAGTCGAATCCCCCTCTCAATCGGGAACCCGTTTCGCTTTTGAAGAGACTGTGCCACGGACATTGGGTGCCGAAAGACAGCGACTGGAACGTAGTTGACGATCACCGGCCTCCACACCGGAAGCGTGAGGATGTTGCGGGGATCTTTCCACACCGTCGTCCGACCCTCTGCATGAAGCCGACCCAGGAACCGGCACATGCGGAGCCGGATGCGCCAGCTGACCCGAACCGAAGAGGGCGGCGAGTCCCAGGCACCGTCAGAATATTCAAGGATCTGCCCGTTAATGCGGTGTCCCCAGCCGTGCTCCCAATATCCTCGCTCATTCCAACTGTCACCATCGATGGTATCCCCCGTATTCGCCCCCAACCTGCTGATCATCTCGGTCGTGCAGGAGGTCCCGGAACGATGCATTCCCAACACCAGCACGGTTTTCCCTCTTCTCAGTACATACTTTGCGTACTTTTGTAGGTCACTTATAAGCATCTCCTTTTTTATATTTTCGGTATGATTTCGCTCCCCTGACCTCCTCTCGGCTCTCAGTTCTTCTGTACCCAACAAGAGCCGAATGTGCCTTCATATCGGCTCCGATCCCCACTTCAGGCGCGTCATCCCAAGCGCAAGCGGGGGATCCCTTCGACGTCGGCGGGCGCGAATTCAGGACCTGTCCGCTTCTGTCAACCGCTCCCGCCGTTCCTCAAAGATATTCACCCTGAAGGCACTTCTTCGCTGCGCCCAGGGCGCTTTGGTCGCAGGCTCCCCAATTTCTAACCGATCAAGGAAACTTCAGCCCTCAAGTTCTCGGCGTGTAGTACGGATCCTGACGAGAGATCCTGGCTACGCCACGTCGTTGGCTCTTTTCGGTTTTTCCTCAATTTCGCGTCCCAGTATTTCGTTCAGCTCGTCGTGGAGGTAGCGTCCGACACTCTCCGGCGAGAGGTACTGGTCGAAAACCCGCTGATTTTCAGCTTTGATCGTTCTCCATCGGTCTTCGTCAATCTCATCGACGAGCTGGGGCAGCTTTTCCCAGGTCCCCTCATTATAGGCGACCTCAAACTCGTCAAAGTCAAAGTACGGTTCGTAGAGGGGCCGATCCATGAGTATGGGGAGGCCAGCACAGAGCCCCAAAAACATGATTCCGCGCCACCCCCAGTGGAATCCCGTCGGGAACACGGCGACCCGACTGCGCCCGAGTGCCGTTTCGTACGGATCGTCGAGCTCCATCGGCTGCATGAGCTCCTCAAGCCGCGCTCGATTTTGCTCCGTGACCTCGAACCTCGACGGAATGGTCTCTTCCTCACTCGCCGGGGTCAGCTGACTGTAGACCTCGTGGCCGTTCGTTTTCAGGTCCTGGAGACGCTTGTGTAGCTCGATGCGATTGTCGGGCCATCCCCAGAGGGACTCCCGACAGACCACATCGTAGTGCAGAGAGAGGTCTCGGTAGCCGAGCATCTGCTCGTACCGGGCTTCACAGGCAGCATAATCGTGTCGCCACAGCTCCCGGTCCTTCTTCCAGAACTGGAGCCTTCGGAACCGGTGTTTCCACACGGCCTTCCGCCACTTCGGGCGAGGCATTTCTCCAAAATCCGCCAGTGTGGTCGGCGTGGGGGTCAATTTGCGCACCTTTTCGAAGTGCTCTCCATACTTCTCTATCAGTTCCGATGCTTTCGTGCGGTAGCGCCCCACATCGTCGTGGGTTTGCCACGGGAGAAGGGGCGGAAATTTCTGTTCCCGGTGGAACGCCGTCGTAAACGGACAGCAGAAGTACGCGTCGACCTCCTCGACGAAGGGCTGCATGTGGACGAAACTGTCCTCGTTGTCGATCGCGATGAGGCGGCTCCGCGATCCATCTTCGGCGAGGAAAAAGGAGGTGTGCCGATGGTCGTGCCGGACGAGAGACTCCGGAATTCCGAAGTCACGTCCCCTCTCCTGCGGCACCTCCCGGTACGCCAGGTCGCCCTCGAGATGCCGCTTCATGAGGGCGTAGCGGAAGTAGTCGTTGCGCGCTTCGTGATCGTGCCTGAACCACGTGATCTGCATAAATGGAGAGTCGTGTGATCCGAAACATCACGGCTGCACCTCCCCGAACGGGCTCTAAGAGAAGGGAGTACTCGACCTGTGAGCTCCCTCCTCTCCCGAGCCCATATGTCGTTTTAAGCAACTGAGGATGCTAGAGAAAAGCCCGGCGCGCACTTCTCTGAAGAATTATTGCTCCGTTATCGAGAACTCTTCAGTGCGCTCGGTCGCCGGCTCGCGGAACGCGGCCCCCGTGAAGAGACCATCTTCAATGGAGTCGGCAATGCCCTGGAAGCACCAGCGCGCATATCGGCCCACCTGAATGATGTCCTGTTCCTCGAGCCGCTCCATGGACGTCTCCTTCCAGTCCGAGTTCGGCCACGCCCAGGTATAGGCGACGTCGATCCAGGTGGGGTCGACGACCTCCGCTTCCTCAATCCATCCCCAGTCCTGTAGCTCCTCGACAATCTCCTGGCCGAGGGTGTCGGTATCGATGTCTCCAAACTCAATGCCCTCCGGGTATGCCTTTTCGACGTAGATGCTCACGTGATCGTCGTCCCCGCGGACGGATTTTGGCAGGAAGTGATTGTCGACGTTGCTATAAAACCCAACCCGGTGGAAGTCCGGCCCACTCTCGGGGATGTAGAGCCACTGTTCATCCGGGCAGTCCGGTCCTTTCTTTGCGCCGATGTTGATGACGAGCACGGACGGGGAGGGATAGGCTCGTTCCTCCACCTCGATATCGGCCATCTCGATCATCTTGTTGAGCGGGAGCGTCGAGATGAGCGTCTCGTACCGCTCCGAAGAGCCGTCAGAGAAGTGAACAACTTTCCGCTCCGAGTCGATGTCGACCGCCCGCTTGCCATAATTCACTTCCGTCCCGGCCGCCAGCCGTCTTGACAGGGCATCGAGCCCCTCGCGCGGGTAGATGAACGTCGCATTGTACCCCACCGCGGGCGTATCGTCGAAGGCGCCCTCGATGGCGAGCGGCAGACTAACGGGCGACTTGTACTTGTCCTGCGGGGCGATCTCTTTCCAAAGCCCGGCCGTGTACAGTTTATGGAACGGGTGGAAGAACAGCTCACAGAGCGTCGGCCCGAAGTACTTCTCCATCCACTCGTACATCGTCTCCACCTCTTCCGAGGAGTTGGCGCCGTGGGCCATCTCCTGCAGGGCCTGCGCCGCAAGATCGTCCTCGAAGAAGCGGAGATTGTTCTGCATCGGATACGGCACCAGCAAGTCCCGCCCCGGAAAGTACGCCGCCGAATTCCGCTCGTACGTCCGCACATCCACCAGCGACTCGATCAGACGGTGCACAGCAGGATCTCCCCCGAAGATCCAGTGCCCTCCTCCGACCTCAAAGTGATATACCTCTTCGTCCTCGGGGAGGGACGTAAGGCGTTCCTCGTGGCCCGGCCGCATGTAGTACGAGGAGCAAATTCCGCCGGGTCGTTCCGTGGCCTCGTACACGGGCAAGCCAGAAGCCCAGCCCGCGGCCACGCCCGTCATCCCGGCTCCCAAGATAATGGCGTCGTTCGATCTCATGTTGAGTATGTGGGGTGTGTTAGAAAGATGTGCGGGAGCATTCCGCACTTGGTAAAGGATTCAGGATAGGTGCTAATCAGCCCCGATTTCTGAAGTCCCTCTCGCATGCCGATGGCTGCCTTCCAGAGCATCCTACGGTCCAGTTGCGCTCTCTTCCGTCTGAGGACAATCAAGCCCCATCATGAATGCTGAGTGTCCCTCCACGGGGACGAAAATAACGCTTTCAGATCTGCCCCGCACACCATGCACGGATTGAAGCACACGGGCAAACACAGTGCCAACACTGCACGTGGGGATCGAAGGTCACGTTCATCGTGTGCCTTTCAGAAGTCCACGCTGCGCGAACAAAAGTCGAGGATATGTCCGCACATTAATTCCAGCCGTGGCACCGTGGCTCAGTCGTCAAAGAAGCGGATCCAGGGCGTATCGGCCAGTGCGCTCCGGAGCTCCGAGTAATTGGCAATGGCCTCGTCGAGGGCCCGTTTTTCTTGTTTCTCCGTCCTGGTCTGCAGGGATTCGACATCGAGATCGAGAAACAGTTGTACACAGTCGAGTGTGGCCTCGAAAGAATCGGTGATCTGCTCGTCCAATACGTGGAGAAGGTCTTGGTCTTCGAAGTCCTGCTCTGCCTCACGCTGCTCTCGTTCGAAGACGGCAGAACCCCGTGGGGCAGGATAGATCTCTCTCGGTTCGCCAGAACTGATTACCCCAGATCCTAACACATGTGCCGCCACCCGTACTGGAAATAAGCCCGTTTTGACTCGGCTACGTAGTGGTGAAGAGTAGAACTCGGAGAACGCCCCTCCTCCACGGACGGCTTTGCTAAGTATTCTGGCCGCGGTGCCGCAATCCGCTCGTGCTCTGCCACCAACATGGCCGTCAAGGCCTGCTCCTGAAGATAGCTGACCTGTTCTCTCTGGTTCATCTCCCGGCACCACCTTTCGAGGGTGGACCAGTCAATCATACTGCTCCGGAGCCCACAGATCCCTACGTTAAGTCGCTCGGGAATTTCTGCGCCCGCCAGTTCCTCCATGAGTTGGCGCGAATAGCCATAAAATTCGCCGGAATCGACCATGTGAAGGGGACGCTGGGGGTCCCGTAACCAGCTGAGCAACAGAGATGGTGTATCGAAGAATAACATGTCGGAATCAAGGACAAGCTTCCACCCCGACGACCCGGCATGAAAGTCGGTCAGTTTACGGAGATGGACGTACTCGATTCGACGCTCCCGAAGGGTAGGATACTCCGATGCAGGAAGATGGGCATTGAGCCGCTCCTCAACCTCTGCGGAGGTCACAAATTCAGCCCACGGAACGACACGATGAATTCGATGCCGGGAGCGTTCGCCCAGAGATCCGTCCCCGTAAATGACCGGCGTAATCCGAACGTCGCAGTGCCGTTGAAGCGAGACAAAGCAGAAGAGGGTTTGGTACCAAAAATCCTTGCCGGTCAGGAAGTACACCCGGAGCGGCCCATCCGGATCTTCTGGCGGAGGGTCGAGCGGCGGCAACTCCGTTGCAGTTTTCCGCATCGCCTCCCTCCCCTTTCGCGTCTTCCATTGCTCGATGGGTCCTCCCTCGCGGATCGATTTTCTGATTGAGTTGAGGGACTTGCGCACAACGGTTCGATACACCCTCGCCAGCCCCGTTGATCGAGCCACGGACTTGATTACAGAAGGAGAATCTTCAGTCGCCATTCGCTCCGAGCATTTTGAGTCAACCCAACTGAATTCATTCAGATAGCAAGGCCCGGCCTTCAAACATCCCACAGGCCCCCCGCCACTGGATCCGTTCAAGTTCCCCCTGCCAGGCGCGCCTCTCCACGAATGCACGTAGCTTCCGAAGCGGAACGGTCCACTTCGGAATCGGGCTCCATGGGCGAATGCCGTGAACGTCGAGCACCGTGACCCAGGTTCGATTCGAACTCTCGGCCATCTGGGCAAGATAATCAGGTGTGACTCGTTCCTCAGGAATCAAGTGCGTGAGTTCGAGCGACGGGAAATACCCAACCGACCATCCTGCTTCCAAAAGCGTCATGACGATATCGTTGTCCTCACCGGAAGCCAGATTTTCCCCGGCGCGCCCCAGCGCCGTCCGGCGGGCATCCCGTGCGGCAGAGTCCACATAGCTCTCGTACGCCTCGGTGCGAATGCAGAGCCCGGCTCCAATCGGAGCACATTCCGGATACGAACGCTCGTCGGGCGGGAGGTCCGCCCAGGAGGCAACGTCGATCTCATTGCCCAAGTCACGGCACCCCAGATCCATGCCGAGATCGCCGAACCAGTCGGGAGGCTCCACCTCATACTCCGGCAGCGCCTTCCCACCGAGGGCCCCAATCTCCGGATGATTCCTAAAGAGCTCAACGACGCGCTCTAAATACCCGGGGGCTAAGACGTTATCGTCATCGATGTACACCATGAGGGGCGCCGTCGCCTCGTGGAAGCTGCGAAGCCGAGCGTACGTGAGCCCTACCCGATCTTCGCGCACTACACGTCCGTTCGGATGCCACGAGAGGTCGATCTGCTCCGCAAGGTGTGCATCGCTCGCATTGTCGACGATCAATAGCTCCCATCGGTCATGATCCATCGTCTGGCGACGCAGGCCGCCAAGGGTTCGGCGAAGGTGATCGTCACGCGGATTGTGGGTACAGACGACAGCAGAGACGGTCAGGCTCACAGGGCACGGAGTTACTTTGCGGGCGAGTGGGTCCGATGTTGGGAGATGGCCCGTCTGTAACAGGCCTCTTGCTGTGGAGCAACAGCGTCGAAGCTGTATTCCGTCTGCACACGCTCCCTGGCCGCCCGTCCCAGGCGCTTGCGCTCCTCCGGGTGAGCGAGGAGATCCACGATAGCGTCGGCAAGGTCGGCGGGCCGTTCGGGGTCGACTACACGCCCACACGCCCCATCGTCGAGCATTTCCCTCATTCCACCAACACTGCTGGCCACGATCCCGCGTGCTGCCGCCATTGCCTCCGTACAGACAAGTCCAAAGCTCTCATAGAGACTAGGAAATGCACAAATGTCTGTCTGACGAAGGTAGCCCGGAATGTCCTCGTACGGGACTGAGCCAGTAAACTCTACCGAATCGCGATACGGCCGGAGTTTGCGTTCCATGTACGTCCGGAGCTTCTCCCCCGTTTTCGGGTGGTTTAGCGCGCGACCAATGAAGCGGAACCGGGCCTCAGGATGCTGATCCAGAACCCGAGGTACTGCTCGCATGAGGTCGAGCACCCCTTTCCGCATCTCCAATCGACCGATAAATGTTATGCGTTGCGTATCAGTGTCCGGATCCACATTCAGAAAGGATTCCGCCGCCTCGAAGGGGAGCGGGAACTGAACAACCTGCGAAGCATCGAGCCCCCACCACTCAATCATCAGATCTCGGATGCTCTGCGAGGGGGCAGCCACGAGATCAGCATCGAGAGTGTGATCTCGTTCGGGGTCCGTTGTTGGATCGTAAGACCAGTACGGGGACGGAATTTTTCCACGCGAAAGACCTCCCAGTAGAAAGCGGGCTTTGTCCCACCAAGTCAGATGCTGGTTCACATTTACCTCCTGCAGAATACAACTGGCCGTATGCAGTTTTACGACCAAGGGAAGGTCGGGAAAAGACTCACGAATCCCTCGAGCCTCCGCGTAGTATTCGGGACCCTCCACGACATCGAAGTCAACGGCAGCGTGACGCTCTGCAAAGCAAGGAACGACCTCATCGGCAAACGCCTCTCGGTCGAGGCAGTCCACTCGATTGATGCGCGCCCCCTCCGATGTTGTGCCATGCGAGCGCGCCTCCCCACCGGCAAACACCTCCACGTGATGGCCACGCTCGGCGAGCATACGCGTTGCATTTGAGACATATGTCCCAATTCCTCCCCCTCCCGTTTCCAGGGGGTACTCGAAAGAAACTAAGGCAACTTTCACGAAGGTATCTCTTCTCTTCCCAAAGTCAAAAGTATTTCGACTTCACTTTTTCCTCAAACCCCATGCGAATTCGGAGCAGCCCACGGACAATTCGAGCACTGTGGAGTGCCTGGTCAAGGTCTCCCTTCCCGATAGCGGAGAAGCAGTTTTGAACCCGCCCTAGAATGGAACTCCACTCTGTAAGGGTGGGATTGATGTCGTACATCGCTATTGCAAATACGTCTCCGACTTCTTTTCGCACACTGTA
Organism: Salinibacter sp.; assembly: GCA_042219055.1. GTDB lineage: Bacteria > Bacteroidota > Rhodothermia > Rhodothermales > Salinibacteraceae > Salinibacter. The sequence continues at coordinate 18,694 of JBDGQN010000049.1, forward strand.
ATACGGATTCTGATATACAGTTTGTGGATGTTTGACTCGTGCAGCGTTCCAGTCGCATTTCAGGTAATGAAGGAGCCACTTTTGGTCTTCACATTTAGGTATGCTTTCATCAAATGCACACCGACGCCAGAGTTCAGTCGGAATTAAGTTGCAGGAATTCGATATGCCAATGCCTTCGTAGCGAGGAATGAAGTTCTCTCGGGTGACCAGTGTCCACTCTACTTCACCGACATCTGCATCAACAACACTTTCCACCGTCCCTGTAATAGATGCCGCACAGCGACGCTCATCTTCCTTGAGCAAACGTGCCAGAACGCGGATTGAATTCGGGTCGGGTAGCGACACGTGCGAACTGATGATGAGCGCGTGACTCGTTTCCACATGCTCCATTCCGATATTGATGGCACGGGAGTAGTTGAATTCCTCTCCGTCTGGATATTTGACTATGTCTGCGCCGTACTCGCGAGCGATGTCAAGAGTCTCATCTGTCGAGCCGGAGTCAACCACGATGGCGCGTTCGGGGGACAGCGTCTGAGCAGAGAGGCTTGTGAGGCATGCCCCCAGCGTTTGGGCACTGTTGTACGTTCGTATAAGAGCCGTGAACTGCAGAGACATACCAGTAATGGGGATAAACTTTTAAATACCTCAGAACGTGTATTTGCCTTATTTTTCATTTCTTCCTAAGATATCGAGGGCACCTTTAGGGCCTTAGGGACACCTCCCAAAGTCAAAAGTATTTCGACTTCACTTTTTCCTCAAACCCCATGCGAATTCGGAGCAGCCCACGGACAATTCGAGCACTGTGGAGTGCCTGGTCAAGGTCTCCCTTCCCGATAGCGGAGAAGCAGTTTTGAACCCGCCCTAGAATGGAACTCCACTCTGTAAGGGTGGGATTGATGTCGTACATCGCTATTGCAAATACGTCTCCGACTTCTTTTCGCACACTGTAATACGGATTCTGATATACAGTTTGTGGATGTTTGACTCGTGCAGCGTTCCAGTCGCATTTCAGGTAATGAAGGAGCCACTTTTGGTCTTCACATTTAGGTATGCTTTCATCAAATGCACACCGACGCCAGAGTTCAGTCGGAATTAAGTTGCAGGAATTCGATATGCCAATGCCTTCGTAGCGAGGAATGAAGTTCTCTCGGGTGACCAGTGTCCACTCTACTTCACCGACATCTGCATCAACAACACTTTCCACCGTCCCTGTAATAGATGCCGCACAGCGACGCTCATCTTCCTTGAGCAAACGTGCCAGAACGCGGATTGAATTCGGGTCGGGTAGCGACACGTGCGAACTGATGATGAGCGCGTGACTCGTTTCCACATGCTCCATTCCGATATTGATGGCACGGGAGTAGTTGAATTCCTCTCCGTCTGGATATTTGACTATGTCTGCGCCGTACTCGCGAGCGATGTCAAGAGTCTCATCTGTCGAGCCGGAGTCAACCACGATGGCGCGTTCGGGGGACAGCGTCTGAGCAGAGAGGCTTGTGAGGCATGCCCCCAGCGTTTGGGCACTGTTGTACGTTCGTATAAGAGCCGTGAACTTTAGAGGCATATCGGAAGGTTGAAATGAAGCGGAAATTTTCCAGTGGACTACACTTATATACTGGGTATATTAGAATATATAATTATATACTATACTTGATGCAAAAATTATTCATTACTTTTTATGACTTTTAGTACGTATTTATTTTAATTTTACCCATATTTTACCCCGAAAATAATAACTACTAATTTGGCGGTTAAAATTATTATTCGAAAGGTTTTTCCGCACTGTTTTTTTCAGAAGTAAGAAGTAGGTTTAATGGCAGTTATTTTAGTTATCATTTATTCCACATTTAATTTTACCTTTTTGGTACTGAAAATTTCTCGGGTTTAGGTTATTTCTTTGGAACATTTTCGACCATTTGACTTACTTTCAAAATCGTAATGCAATGAATTTTATTTTTACGTCTGCAGCGTTCTGTTCAGGTTTCGCGCAAAGGAGGTAACACCTAGAGAGGAGATAAGTCGCCGGAGCGTATATCCTAATGGTCCATTGATTAGGATGAACGCATGCCGGTAGCGTGGATTTCGGTGGTCCTGGAGTGGATAATCCTCTGCAGCTTTCGCCTCTTCCTCAGGATCTCTACCGTACAAGAAGCCCGATACAAAAAGTTTAGAAGGAAATTGCCTGCACATGTAATAGGCCATGTAGTCGGCTAATAAGGTCGAATGATACCTGAGGTATTGATCGATAAAACGAAAGATTCTTTCCGGCACCACGTCAATGTCTTTACAGGACCTCCAAGTAGCACGTGCCCTACGCTTTCTGTTTTGCTCCGCCCAACACTCTGCAAGGTGCAGGAAATTGCCAGCGACTCTTAACTTTCGGTCTTCAGTGAGTTTGCCAGCTTCCGAGAGAATATGGTACGTTATCTCCACTCGCTTCTGTCGCATGGGGAGTTTCTCCGTACTCCACGGGGCCTCTCCCGCCTCTCCCCGGCTAGACGCGCCCGTCCGCATGTAATAATCCACTGTCTCTGTGTAGCGGTACCGCAGACCGTGGCAAAGGGATCGTATGCCGTAGTCAACATCCTGTCCGCACCCCAGATCTTCGTTCCATTTTCCAATCTGCTCGACTGCTGACCGCCGGTAAATGGGACCTGCCGTCTGCCAGGGCAAATCTAACTTAAGGAAGCGATCCAGCGGATTCTCGTCAGTCGGCACATTGAAAACCTCTTTTCTATCCCCCGGCACATCGTCGAACAAACGTGCCCCGAACACGGCAAAATCCAGTTGGGGATGGCTCTCTATCAACCGGACACGCTTTTCCAAGCAGTTCTCTGCAAGAAGATCGTCCGAGTCCAGAAAGATAATGTAGTCCCCCCGCGATTCTTGCCACCCAATATTTCGACACACAGGGGCGCCCCCCTTCCCATCCGGACGCCGAATGAGGCGAATCCGATCGTCGTCGGCTGCCATAGCCGCGACCGCTTCCCTCGTGTCATCTGTGGACTGATCGTCGACCACCACCGCTTCCCAGTGCGGATACGTCTGTGCCTGCACCGACCGGAGCGTATCTTGAATGAGCTCGGGTCGGTTCTTGACCGGGATAACGACAGACACATTCTCCATAGTGTTGACCATGACTCACGGCACAATTCGTCTCCCAACTCCTCGACGAACTTTACGAATACCGCGGGCTACGCGGTCGGTCAATTCCCAGTAACCGCGCCGCATTTTTCGCCTCCAGGGTCGGCTTCCCCGCTCCGTCGAGTATCCGAGGGCCCGCAGTTCCTCGCCCGCGATCCAGTGAAACCGGTCCAGACGTGCATCGGACCATGAATCCCATCTCCGGAGCGGACTGAAGTCTTCCCGTTTCTCAACGGGCGCCCAGTCCACATCTCCGTCGTCCTGCCCGTACGTGGACGATCCTCTCACCGGCGTGTCGATTGCCGCCTCGAAGTCATACGCTGAGAAATCTAAACGCAGAAACTCAAGCAGGTCCTTCAGTTCCCCGATCGTATCACGAAAGAGGTCTTCGTACCGAATGATGTAATACAGTCCATCTTCCTCACGCTCATCAAATTCCAGTATCGTTCGGGCCGCGTTGCGCCAGCGGTGAACTGCCTGCTCAAATGACCAGTCGAACGTACGCATTCCCGACTCAACGACCGACCGGCCATCACGGATGAGGATGATCAGGTGAGATTCAGGGAAGAGCGTGAAGAACTGTTCGATCCCCTCTACCGAAGGGGTCTTTGTCAAAAGTCGTCCACCTGAAATCTCCCGCTCGGGACTTGTCACGTCACATAGCCCCTCTTCGTCATTCGAGCACGCGAGTACGCGCCTGAGACCTTGTCCGAACTGGCGTAAGACCGCAGAATCTGCGCCCCGCTGGTGAAGCGGCCAATCTTCCTTCCAACTTCTGCGCAAACCTTGGGTGTAGGCGCTCAGATGTTCAGCGTGCCGAACGAAGTAATCCTCCCATCCGAGCGCTCTTCGGCATTCGGGATGCTTCAAGATCAAGCTGTACAGCCAGTTTGTGCCGCTACGCGGGGTTATTCCGGCGAGATAAACCAGTCGAGATTTCGCGTCCACGGGAAGTCTGTGCTATTCCATTTACACCGTCGAGAGAGCTCGCGCAGTGACCCGGGAGCCCCGACGACCAGTCGGAGAAACAGGCGCCAATCATCACCGCCACCGACAATATGCGGTCGGAACCTGGGGCAGGCGTTTCACATCCAGGGGAACGCCTGAGCGAGAGTATGCGGCGCTTTTTTTCATTTCATGACGACGAGGGTTTTCTGGTGTCCCTCCGGGCGCCCGCATTGTGACAACGACCCCGGTGTTCGTTCGAGGAGACCGGGACGGTCGTAAGTGAGAATGACAACGTATTATGGAAAACGATCCATCATTCCCGTCCACCATTAGTAGTAATCGTATCGGCTGAGGTCCATACCTATTGCTTCCGCAAACACCCGGTTGCCCTTTTACTATCGGTAATCTTCGTCGAAAATGAAGTCAAAATTCTTTTTTGCTTTTTTATTTACTACATTTTTATTCTCGGATATCTTATCTTTTATTTTCGACCTATTTTTATATTTTTTTAATGTGAATTCGGATATTACATTTTTATCCTCTATATGTTTTTTCTTAAGCACTGCTCCATCTATGTTGAAATGATCATACAGACCGTCGAACTTTTCCTGATATGAAATGGAGGCGACTGGACAAGAGACACTCATTGCAGCAATTGCAAGGTGCATTCTCATAGAAAGAACAAAATCAACTTCTTTGCATATTTTTTTTATCTCGTATGATCTAATATTTTTTTCTATCAATGTTGACGATACCCCTACTTCTCTCAGTCTTTTGTACAAATCTTCGGAAACACTAAAGTCACTACGGTCTCCTCCTCTTGTATCGTGAGGCATCAGAACAAGATGGGAAGGCCCTATTCTTTTTTCAAACGCTTTTGCCAACCCTGAAAGGTTTTTTATATATTCACGTCTGCTTACATACTCGTCAAAAAGGCGCCAGTTAGTATTGAGCCCCCACACAGCACGTCCGTTTTCTTTGTGTTTTTTTATTCTCGATATTTTAACTTCACTGTTGGAAGTTGATCTTGGACGCAGAAGAAAGGCCGCGTCGGCCACAACATCACACTGTAGACCAGTAGCCTCGGCAAATCTATCTCGGGAACCTTTATCCCTGAACGCAAGTCGCTCCTCCCCGATTGCTCCGACCATGTCTTTGATAAGCGGACTGATATTCCGATCTTTCACGCTGGAGCCAAGCAATTGTGAGGGCATTCCGGCACGCTGCGCCTCATAAATCCGCATCAACATTCCCAGTGCCCTCTCTTCACTGTACGTACCATCAATTACGTCAGCACCGAAGACTCCCAGAGCATCCCATGACCGAGCGATGTCAATGAACCTTCGACTGGAGGACAGCCCTTTCCTATATGCCCCTCTAAGACGAACAGTCTCGTCGAAGCACTGAAAATAATCAGGTATTTCTGCATCATAATCAGTCAATACACCGACGGTACACTCTTTATTTTGCAACCATTCGCAGGCACCAATTAGCATAGCCTCATCGCCAAGACTTCCTGGGTATTTGCTCGGCGACATCAGAAGGACTGACTTTTTGTACGTTTTTTCTTTTTTCCTGATTCGCCGAGTCATGCCTGATACGTATGCTCGACGTCCGGCGTGCTTAAGACGACGGGCCAACCTCTTTGATCGACGGGCGACTTTTTTCTTTATTTTCTTAGCCATTTTCATTGTATTTTTCAATTTATTCATTGTTTTCCGTATATTTACTCTATATATTGTACTTTTACTTTCATCATGAGTGTTTATTTTTTCTGTAACATTCTATGTGCTTGAAAGCTATATTTCTCCAGTTCATTTTTTCCATTGCATAGGTTTTATTTCGGTTTCCTAGTCCCGTGATAGAATCTTTTACCATTTCTATCGCCTCAGCTAGGGCACCCGCATTGCCGGACTCATAGGTTGGGTTGCCCGTCTTGCGGAGCACTTCCCCGATGACGCCCTCGTCCGGCCCTACGACGGGGCGTCCAAAGGTGAACCCCAGGGCCACGCTGCCCGAGTTCAGCACGCCTTCCCGCGGGATAACCACCACGTCCGCCGCACGGAGATAGAGCTGCACTTCCTCGTCGGGAATCCATTCGTCATGTATGCAAAGTCGTGGATCGTATTTGATGCGCCAGTACTGGAAGGACCGTCTCGATGGGGTCGGTATCTCCCCTCCCCCGGCAATTACCAGTTTATTCCGCCATCCACTGAGACGTTCAAATGCTTCGATGAGGAGAGCACGCTCCCGGTGATGCCTCAGTTTTCCGAAACACAGGCAGACAAATTCCTCGGCACTTATATTAAGACGTTTTCGTGCCTCGTCGTCGTTAACGTCGTCCGGGAAACAGGAGTAATTGCCATGCGGAATGATTGCGTGGCGCTTTTCGGAGGCGAAGTCGTACTGCTTAGAAAACCAGTCTCGTGAGGCTTCTCCAAGATGGACAATGCCATCTGACGCCCGGTAGACGAGGCGGTAGAGTCGCTGATAGTTCTCTATGTTGTGCGGCTTGTAGTTGTGGACCGTGGTTACAATGCATGTGTTCGATGACCACTCCTGTAGCATCTCCGCCAAGCGGGCGACCTCCCAGACTTGGGGATCCTTCCAGTGGTACAGGGCTTCCGGCCATTGAATGTGGAGAACATCGGTCCCCTCGGGAGGTCGCCAGAATTGGTACAGGCTGTCCGTCGCCGCCTCCACCCCTTGGTGCGCCGAAAGGGATTGCGCCAGTTGTTCAACGTACGGGTTCGCAGTGTCGCATCCAATAACAATTCGCATCAGTCAATATGCAACCTGGACGTACCTGCAAGCAACTCAAGTTGCGACCTACAGTGTTGTTTTCAGGGAGACGGCGGACGGCTGGCCGCAGATCCCGGAATAGGGCACTTCTCGGCGGTCCGCCGCACGGGGAGCTGAGTGTCCAAGATCTTCCGTCATTGAGGGAATAGATGCTCGCAACTTGAGTTGTGCTACGAGGCTAAAGTTCGTTATACCACGAGGTGGCACGGCCGCCAAGTCGATCCTTCAGTTTACGAAGGTCCGTCGCATACTTCTCGATGAGATGGTCTCGCACGGCTGGAGGCATTTCCTTTTTTGGTGATGCGTTTACACGCTTATGCATCGACTCTTTCATCGGCCTCGGATCGATCCCAAGAAAGTCAGCGACACCTTCAACAAGGTACTCTGGGGCGTCACGAAGGTTATCGAAGAAGGCGACGTGCATTTGATCAGGTTCAAAGACTGCCGTCCACCGGTCCAGTGTGGCAAGGTAATCAGATCGCGCCTCTTGGCCGGGACTATCGATGTAGTTTAGGACGGTGTCAACGTCGTCGATTTGATCGAAGTAGCCGTGTTTCCAGTCGTGGCGGACTTGCGATCAAGCGCGCTCGATGGGGTTACGTAGAAAAAGGAGAATTTTGGTGTTGGGAGTGACAGTATGGATCCGCCTCACATCGTCGGTCTTCAGCAGGGTGTAGGACGGAGTTATCTCACCGGTCAGCTTTTCTTCAGCTCCCGGCAGATCGAAGAGGGACAGGTACCAGTCGTCATCGTAGAAGCCAAGGTAGTAGCGGATGTACCACTGAAAAGCTGCTCCGTCTCGCCGGCGCGCCGCGCCATACAAGTCCTGCCATGCGAGTCGCCGGAAGCGCGCGTTGTGTGATTCTCGCCCGAACAGGCGGCGCAACGGATGGGCGTCAGCGAGCCAACTCGGTGACAGGTAGTTCACTGACCGGTCAAAATAGTGTAGTTCTTTCCGGGGGGGAGCGCCGTTTCAGGACTCTCTCTAAGTCGGCTCCAGAGCCAGGACGTTCCCGACTTTTGGGCACCGATGCCAATAAAGTCAGGCTTCCGTCGCCGGGCTGAAGACAGAAGGGATAAACCCATTTCAGAACAGAATTACAAAGTCAGGTTCGAAGGGATGAGTCAGCTACGTATGGGTGAACAGCAGGGTGGGTGTACAAACACGTACCTA
>JBDGQN010000005.1:0-7324 GCA_042219055.1 Salinibacter sp.
GCGTGCGTCTCAGCGAGCACTACGACCGCTTTGCGGAAGCGGAAGAGGAGCGCGTCATTACCGCCTGAAACGATTCGGGCCCCGAGGGATCGGAGAGAAAACGCATCCGGGACGGAGGCGTAGAGGGGGTCTGTACTTCCTCGGGGCAGCCCATTTTTGAAACTCAGCGTGCCCCCGATCATAGCTCGGGGCCCAGGTGACAGGTCTTGGATATGGGGAAGACCTGCCCGTAAGATTTGCACCTTGCGCACGAGCACCCTCTTGCGACAATTCTCCCTTGAGCACCGTTCAGCACTGTGATCCGGTTTCCGTTGCCGTTCTTGATTTGTCGAAGTACCGCGGTCTTTTTGCTTCTGGGGGGGCTGATGGCCGCAGGCGGATGCACCTCGGAGACGGGCACGGACGAGGGATCCGATGCACCACCGTACTCCCTAAGAAGTCCCCTCGACGACACGTCCCTTGCCCTGGTGGTAGAGTCCCCCTACGGTCGCGATACGGTTCCGGCGGCCACGTACCGCGAACAGCTCGCGTCTCTGCGCCGGAACCAAGGAGGAGGGGGGGACGACACCCGTCTGCATCGAACCGCGGTTCGGGGCTACGTGCTACGGCACGTAATGAAGGGGGAAGCCCGTGAGCGGGAACTGGAAATCGACAGCACCCGGCTGGCCCGTCGCATGCGGGCCCACCAGCAGGGCTACGAGGACCGATCGGCTTTCCGGGCGGCCCTAGCAAAACAGGGCATCTCGGTTGACTCGCTGCGTCAGAAGGAAGTGAATACACTGCGCATCAAGAAACTCCAGTCGGCCCTCGCCGAGGAGACCGAGCCCCCGACCAAGTCTGAAGTCCGGAACTTCCGTCAAAAGCAACGCCACGAGGAGGTTCGTCTGCGCTACATTTATCTCCGGTCGGATTCGAGCGCGTCGGCTGGGGAGCCCGAACCGCCTAGAGAGCAGGCGCGGGCCATCCTTGACAGTCTGGAGGCTGGGAGGGCCTTCCCAGCCCTCGCTCGTCGGCATAGCGACGCCCCCACGGCCAAGGTTGGGGGCCTCATGCCACGCTACCGGGCCGCAAATCACTTCGAGAAGCCGATGGTCGAGGCCATCGAAGCGCTCCGGGATTCGGGGGACGTCGTCTCGTCGCCGGTTGAAACCTCTCAGGGACTGTACATCGTCCAGTTGGTAGATCGACGAACCTCCCCCCTCATGTCTCGGGGAGAGGCTCGGTGGAGACTTTTCGACAAGCGACGTCGAGAGACCATTCAGGAGGCTCAACGATCGCTCCTCCGCACAGCAGAGGTCCGGGTCAATCCACAGATTATACAATTGGAGGTGCCGCGGGGATGAGAGTAGGCGGTGACACCTATCGCTTCTTGGGGCCGAAAACAGCCTCCAAGACCTTGGCCACGCGGTCATCGTTTCCACGATGCACCACCATGATGTTTCCCTTTTGGTAGAAGTACGGGGCGGATCCGGCGCTGCTGCTGCGCCGAGAAACTTCCATGGAGGCCGACGCAGTATTCTGGAACTCGAAAATGCGAATCCGATCCCCATACTCCGTCTCGGCGATCATGCCGTCCTGGGCAAAGCCCCCCGAAGCGCTTCGTACAGGCGACACCACCATCCCTTGATCTCGAATTTTCTGCAGGACCTCGTTCACCGTCATGGTGGATCCGCTTTGTCCCTGCTGGGCTCCCGAACAGCCGGTGAGCGCGCCCGCGCTGGCAAAGAGCATCAGAAGAGCACTACAAAGAACGATGAAGCGATTCAATGAATGCATAACCGGGAAAAAGTTTTGGATTCGAAAGACAACCACAACATATGTCGGAGGGGTGCCAGGATCAACCAGTGATCATGGAGGAGGTGAGCATCCTAGGCCCGCCTACATATGGGCTGCACGAGTTAGTTATCTTATCTTCACACTCCTGTGCGGGGAAGAATTTGCGAAAGCAAGACCTCTCACTTAGGATAGGTTCTGATTGAATCGGTTCAAAATCTGTAAATGCGCTTACAAAAGCGATTCTAAGAGATTAGGACGTTATTTTTCTCGTTCACTCGCTCCCCTAACCCCTGTCTTGAGGTACAGGGCCTTCACTTTTTGAAGCGATTCAGAACACGGACGGTAAACTGGGGCCGGTCCGCTCGCGGCCGGGACGCTCTCTTGACTCGCTCATTTATTATTTCGACGCTATGCGAATCGACCGAACTCTGCTCTCAACGCTCGCCGGACTGTTCGTCGTGGCAAGCTTGCTCATCCCGAATCTGGCGTTCGCGCAACCGGCTCGAATTTCAGGAACAGTCACCGAGGCCTCCTCGGGCGATCCTGTCCCGGGGGTCAACGTGTTCATCCGTGAATTGGGCGCCTCCGTGGCTGGTACCGCCACGGATGCCGAAGGCCAATACTCGTTAGAGGTAGAAGCGCGATTTGTGCGGGGACAAGAAGTGACTCTTGTCTTTCAGTTTGTAGGGTATCAGAATGTAGAGCGGGACATTCAGCTGGAGGCCGGAACGCAGGAGATCAGTGTGGAGATGCAGCAGGATGTGCTCAAGCTCGACGAAACGGTGATCACCGGCTCTGGCGAAAAGGTACGGAAGGCCCAGGTGCCCTACGCGGTCGATAAGGTGAGTGAGGCGGAAGTGACGGACGTGCCGGCGGTGACCAACCCCGCCGCGGCAATTCGCGGACAGGTTCCGGGCGCCACGGTCCTTGATGCAAGCGGCACGCCCGGGACCGGACCGGAGATTCGGCTGCGTGGCATCACGAGTGTTACGGGCGACAACAGTCCACTCTACGTCGTGGACGGGGCCGTCATTCCGGGCGGGCTTGTCGACTTCGACGCCCTCAACGTCAAGAGCATCGAGGTCATCAAGGGGTCGGCCGCCGCGGCAATCTATGGCTCGCGAGCCCAGAACGGCGTCATCCGGATTACCACCAAGAGTGGGGAGGACCTCGGTCAGGGAACCAGTCAGGTGCGCTTCCGGAGCCAGTTCGGGTTCACCCAGCTTCCAAACGTCAATCTGCAGAGCCGGTATACCAATCAGGAGGTTGCGAAGACGTCGTTCGTTGACCCGCAAGGCCGGCAGGTGGAGCCCGGTGACTTTATCAGAACAGAAAACGGGCAGGTCCTGAAGGCCGGGTACGCCAACGCCGACCGGGACTTCGAGGAGTGGAGTATCGGTCGTGAAAACGGTACGCCAGTTGCGTTTCAGGACAATGAGTACCCACAATACTTCGACCACGTCGATCAGGTTTTCGACCGCGGAAGTTTCCTCCGAAACAACCTGTCCTTCAGTCACCGGAGCCAGAAGACAAACTTCCGCATTGCTCTGAGTAACGTCCGGAACAAAGGGCCGATGAAAGAGGCGAAAGGGTTCTACCGGCGGAATGCCCGCCTGAACCTCGACCACGACCTTTCCGACGCGCTCACCTTCAGTTCGAACATCCTGTTTACGGACGCTGCGCGGGACGATGTCACCGGCAAGAATGGAGCGTTCAACCCGTGGCCGGTGCTCTACTTCGCCAGTCCCACAGTGAGCATGCTCCAGAAGCAGGATAACGGGAAGTACGTGGTCCAGCCCGATTCCACGGCTCGTCAGGAAAACCCGCTCTATACGAACCAGACGGTGACATGGAGAGACGAACGTCAGCGATTTGTCGGAACGGGGCAGTTTGAGCTCCGCCCGGCTCCGTTCCTGACTGTCGAAGGTCTCTTTAGCCTAAAATCCTTCAATGGGAACTTCACACAGATCTATCCCAAAGGCTTCCAGACCAGCCGTCCCCGGAGCAATAAGAATCAGGGTCAGTTGACCAAAGATTCTGACGAGTCGCGGACCTGGGGCGCCAACCTGAAGGTAACCGCTGCCCGTCAATTCATAGGCGGACTGAACACCCGCGTCCAGGCGAAAGTCCGGGCTGAGCGCCAGGTTTTCCGTACATTCAATGCGCAGGGTAGTCAGTTCGTGACCCAGGGTGTCTATCGCTTCAACAATATTTCGAATGACCCTGAAGTGGAGGATATCACGGCCGGATCCCGCCAGAGCGACCAGCGGTCACTCTTCGGGTTTGTCTCGACGGATGTCGACTGGAAGGGACGGTACGTCCTCAATGCACTCGTCCGGCGGGACGGGAGCTCGCTCTTCGGGGCCGACGAACGCTGGCACACCTACTACCGTGTCGGGGGCGCGTACCGCATCGCTCAGGAGCCTTGGTGGCCGATTAGTCAAGTCGGAGAACTTAAACTTCGGTACTCGTACGGCACGGGAGGTGGGCAACCCGCATTCAACGACAAATTTCGGACATTCCAAGTTTCAGGAGGGCGAATTTCAAAGCAGCAACTTGGAAATCCCAACCTAGAGCCCTCCTACCAAGTTGAGCAGTCCCTGGGAATCAATTTTGCTCTGTTCGACCGCATTTCCGGGTCATTCACCTACGCCACCTCACGCGTAGAAAATCAGATCCTAAACGTGGGACTGCCCGGATATCTTGGGTACCAATCGCAGGTTCGAAACGCAGGAACTGTTGAGTCTTTCTCCCTGGAGGGGAAGTTGAACGTGGCGGTCCTGAATCGGGAGAACACGACCCTGACGACCGGCCTTACCTTCACTCGTACCCAATCTACGATTACGGAGTGGGACCGGACACCGCTGCGCTTTGGGCCGGGGAATTCTTTCATCTACGATGAGGGGAACAGCCTGGGAGCCATCTTCGGAAACTACTACCTCACCAGTAAGAGTGAGCTCCCCAAAGAATGGCAGCAGTTCAGCGACCAGTTTGCGGTCAACGATGAGGGATACCTCGTGCCGGTCGGGGCGGGCAACAGCTGGAAAGATGGCATCGAGAAGCGTCTTTGGGGTACCGATGTCGACATCGACGGGGACGGGCAGGCCGATTTCGACTGGGGCAATCCGTTGGCCCTGACCTCCGACTCTGCCCTCACCCAGGGACAGCCCGCCGGCGACACGAAGATCGGCAACTCCACGCCGGCCTTCAGTCTCGGCTGGAATACGGGCTTCGACATCGGTGGCTTCAGCTTCTCGATGCTCTGGCAGGGCGAGTTCGACTTCGACATCTACAACTTCGACCGCCACTGGGCGTCCCCGAACCACCACACGGTCGACCAGGCGAACAAGCCCGCCTCAAAGAAGAAGCCGAACAGCTACGAGAACGCGTTCCGGGCCTACAACAACCGGTACGTGGAGGACGGTACTTACCTGAAGCTCCGGGAGCTGTCCGCGGAGTATACGCTCAACCAGAGCCGGATCCGTGGCCTCTTCGGCGCCGCCACCGCGAACGCCGTCGAGCGCTTTACGGTCGGTATCGCTGCGAACAATATTCTCACCCTCACCGAGTACTCCGGGTACGATCCGGAAGTCACCAGTACCGGGAATACTAAGCAGCGGCACGACGGGCTTTCGGACTATCCGAAGTACCGCCGCATCAGCGCGAAGATGGTTTTGACCTTCTAAGATGTCCTGCATGGGCCTCGTGGGGGTCATCCGGCCCCCACGCACTTAACTTCTTCGCGATTTGAGATTCTTTCCCAACATGATTGATCCAATGATTCAACGTTCTTCGACGGCCCGATCCTTGAGTGTCGGGATCTGCCTGCTGCTTCTGTTGTCCGCCGGAGGGTGCGATAACTTCCTAAGTGTCGACAGAAACCCGAATCAGCCAGGGCGGGCTCGGGCTTTGGCGAATCCACAGGACGTGGTGTCCCTCACTAGTGATGCCTTCTTCCGATACTACCGTGCAAACTACCTGTGGTCTCCAGGGCAGGGCCTCAGCAATGCGGCTAATGAATTTCGTGGCGGGTTCGCCGCTAATGGAATCCTCGGGAAGATTCCCCGGAAGGAGTGGAACAACTCTCCCTCATTCGGGGACGCCCAGCACACCGGATTCCCATGGAACCGAGGCTACAGCGCGATTTCGGGAGCGAACGACGCGATTGGGGCCATCCAGACAGCCATCGAGAACGATGACCAGGAATTCCTCGACCAGATTGACGAACAACGGGCTCTCGCTTTTGGAAAATTTGTGCAGGGTATCTCCCATGCACTCCTTGCGTCGATGTTCGACCGGGCGTTCGTCGTGCGGTCCGATAGCCTTGACAGTGGCCAAGTGCCTTCCCTTCAGCCCTATCCGCGGGTCATGAAGGAGTCTATGAAGATGTTCAACCGTGCCGTCGAGATCTCGAAAAACAATCAGTTTCAGCTTCCGAGCGGTTGGATCAACGGCAACCCGATGACGAGCAGCGAATTTGTAAGGTTCGTTCGGTCGATTCAGGCACGTTTCCTCACGGCTGTTCCACGAAATCCTGAGGAGGCACAGCATGATCCCAGCGATAATGCGCTTACGAATAACTCCCCGGGTCTCATCAACTGGGAAAAGGTTGTAAGATACACCGAAAACGGCATCCAAGAGAACTTTCAGATCCAGCTTGATGGGCTCGGCCCTACGAAATGGGGGAACTTCAACCAGTGGCTCATGGGGCAGAGCGACGGCTGGGGACGCATGAGCTACTACCACCTCGGCCCTGCAGACAACAAGCCGGCCGCAGCCTCGGGTCTGAGCTTTGGCGAGTGGCTCGCTACCGACCCGGCGCCCCGGAGTGAGGAGCGACCGAAATTTGTCATTCACACGCAGGATCGACGCATTGTCGGTGCCGTCCCGGACAGCGTGAAAGGCACGGACCGGCCGAATGACGGCAATCGTGTAAACGAGGAATGGGATGAGCCCGGGACCGATTACATGTACCTCAACGGCTTCGCGTCCCGCTACGCCGGCGTCCGGCTCACGAACGGCGTGACTCAGCCGGACATCAACACGAACGACAACGTGGGTCCGAATAAGGGAGCGAATCTGGTTGGCCCTGTAAACTACATCCTGAAGGCCGAGATGGATCTCCTCCGTGCGGAGGGGCTGCTCCGAACCGGTGGCTCCGCGTCCCGCGTCGCCGAGCTTATCAACAACACTCGCGTCGAGCGCGGCAAGCTTCCGGAGGCGACGACCGGGAACCCCACGGGCAGTCCGGACGACCCCCCGAAGAATGGACGGCCGCAGAACGGGTACAGCGAGGTCAGCCTGTGGTCAATGGTGAAATACGAGAAGACCATCGAGCAGTACTGCTCGGCGATGAATCTGGCGTACTACGACGACCGCCGCTGGGGCGATCTCGTGCGCGGGACGCCGCAGCAGTTCCCCATTCCAGGTAGCGAGATTCAAAATCTCGGGATCAAAAACTATACTTTTGGCGGAGTGGACAACATCGGTAAGGAAGAAGCTTACGCCGCCCCGCAGAGCTGGAACCCGGCAGACTACACCTACTAGC
>JBDGQN010000050.1:0-5308 GCA_042219055.1 Salinibacter sp.
TCGACTTCTTCAGCGGCTCCATCTACTACCAGCTCGGCCTCGACCCCGACCTCTTTACCACGATCTTCGCCCTGAGCCGCTCGGCCGGATGGACCGCCCACCTCCTGGAGCAGTGGGCCGACAATCGACTCATCCGCCCCCGTGCCCAGTACGTAGGCGTCCACGACCGAGCCGTGGCTCCGCTCGAGGAGCGATAGGGGCTGTTCGGATCCCGAAACGGATTCCCATCTTCCGGAACGGAGCACGCCTCCTTGCGTGCGTCTCTAATACCGGATACGACGGCATCACTCCGCTACAATCCCCCAGTCCCATGGCTGTCGACACCCAGGAACGTCCCACGGCGACCCCCCCCAGCACAGACGCGACCGCCGACCAGGAGAGCCGGTTCCAGTGGTATCACGTCCGAACCGGCATGTTTGCCTGGATTATGCATCGCCTCACCGGCGTGGGGCTCGTCGTGTACCTCATCATTCACATCTGGGGACTCAAGTCACTGAGTGATCCCGAGACCTTCAACGCACTCATCGCCAAGTACCACAGTCCCATCTTCAAGGTCGGAGAGTTTGCCCTGCTGGTGGCGGTGGCCTACCACGCAATGAATGGGCTACGGATCGTGCTCATCGACTTCCTGGGCTGGAGTCCGAAGCAGAAAAAGCTGTTCGTGACGCTCGGGATCGTGACACTCGTCATCATCCTGGTGGGGGGCTGGCCGTCCATTTACGCCCTGGGCGAATGGATCTTTGGACCCGGCTCCATGCCATCGCTCTTCCTCTGACGCCGTCCTCCCGCCCCGACGCTCTCGACTTCCCTCAGGTCCTCATCCGCCATGGCTTCCTCCAAGAGCAACGCGCTGAACTGGTTTCTGCACCGCATTACCGGTACGTTTCTCATCTTCATGCTCATCACCCACTTCTGGGTGCAGCATTACGACCATCAGGTCGCTTCGGTCACCGCCGAGGTCGTAACCGAGAAGGGTGAGATGCCGGAGTACCCGAAGGCGGCAAAGGAAGCGGTAAAGGCCCGCATGGGGGCCGATGCGAAAGTAACGCCCTACCAGGTGGTGATGCAGCGTCTGAACGATCCAGTCTACGCAGTGCTGTGGAAGGGATTCAACATTCTCTTCCTCGTCGTCGCCCTCCACCACGGCTTCTACGGCCTGAACAACGTCATGACCGACTACATCCGCAACCCGATGGGACGTCTCGTGGCAAAGTCGCTTTCCTGGACCGTGGCCCTCGGCCTGCTCATCATCGGGGTCTATTCGGTGATCACTGCCGGGTGGTGACAAAAGCTATTGCGTAGTACGTATTGCGTATTGGAGCCCCCAATGGTGCTCGAAGGCTTCGGGCCGCGCGGTGCTCCACGCAATACGAATACGCAGCACGAGATACGCAATACGAAACACGCAATACCAACACTATGACTTTTGAGCACGATGTGATCGTCGTCGGCGCGGGTGGATCGGGACTTATGTCCGCTCTCTACGCCCGAGAAGGCGGGGCGGACGTCGGGGTGGTGTCGAAGCTGCATCCGCTCCGGTCCCACACGGGGGCGGCGCAGGGCGGCATCGCCGCGGCCCTCGGCAACGAAGAGGAGGACCACTGGCTCTGGCACGCGTTCGACACGGTGAAGGGCAGCGACTACCTGGGCGACCAGGACGCGATCGAGGCGATGTGCAAAGATGCGCCCCGCACCATTGTAGAGCTGGAGCACTACGGCGTCCCCTTCAGCCGCAACGAAGAGGGCAAAATTTCGCAGCGCCGGTTCGGCGGACACACGCGCAACTTCGGCGAGGCGCCCGTCAAGCGCTCCTGTCACGCTGCCGACCGCACGGGCCACACCATCCTGCACACGCTCTACGACCAGTGCACGAAGCAGGGGGTGCGCTTCTACGACGAGTTCCAGGTGCTCGACCTCATCATGACGGAGGACGGGGAGTGCGCCGGCGTGGTGGCCTACGAGATTCTCACCGGCGAAATCCACACCTTCCACGCCAAGCAGGTCTGCTTCGCCACAGGCGGCTACGGCCGGGCCTTCGAGACCACGTCCAACGCACACGCCAGCACCGGCGACGGCATGGGCATCATGCTTCGCAACGGCATCCCGCTGGAGGACATGGAGTTCGTGCAGTTTCACCCCACGGGCCTCTACAAGCTCGGCATTCTCATCACCGAGGGGGCCCGCGGCGAAGGGGGCATCCTGCGCAACAGCGAGGGCGAGCGCTTTATGGAACGCTACGCGCCGACGGTGAAGGACCTCGCCCCGCGCGACATGGTGAGCCAGTGCATCTATAAGGAAATTCGTGAGGGACGGGGCATCCAGGACAAAAACTACGTTCACCTCGACCTCACGCACCTCGACGAGAAGGTCCTCGACAATAAGCTGCCGGAGGTGACGGAGTTTTCTCGGACCTACATGGCCGTGGATCCGAAGGAGGAGCCCATTCCGGTGGTGCCCACGTGCCACTACGCAATGGGCGGCATTCCGACCGACGAGGACGGGCACGTGGAGAAAGGCGAGCGCGGCACGTCTGTGCCCGGCCTCTACGCTGTCGGCGAGTGCGCGTGCGTGAGCATCCACGGCGCGAACCGCCTCGGCACCAACGCCCTACTTGAACTCGTGGCGTTTGGCCGCCGGGCCGGCATCTCGATGGCGAAGGAGGTAAAACAGGGCAAGGACTACGACCCGCTGCCGGAGAACCCGGAGGCGGACACTCGCGAGATGCTCGACGACCTACTCGCCAACACGAGGGACGAGGGGGAGCCCATCGTCAACGTGCGCACCGACCTGCAGGAGGCGATGATGGAGAATGTGTCTGTCTTCCGCAACGAGGACACGCTCTCGACCGCTCTCGACCGCATCCAAGAGTACCGTGAGCGCGCCAAAAACGTCGTGGTGGAGGACAAGGGTGAACAGTTCAATACCGACCTGATGGACGCCGTGGAAATCGGCTACATGGTGGATTACGCGGAGGCCATCGCGGCCTGTGCCCGCAACCGAACCGAGAGCCGCGGAGCACACTCCCGGGAAGACTACGACGAGCGAAACGACGACGAGTGGCTTAAGCATACCCTCTTCCGAAGCGACTGCGACGGCAACTACGAATTCGACGACAAGGAGGTCGTGATCACCCGATTCGAGCCGAAGGAACGCAGCTATTGACGATTGTTGGTTCGTTGGTGAATTGGTGGGTTGGTGCGTTAGTTAAGTAGACCCGAGAAAGTACATTAAAGGCAGTCATTCTGAGCGACCGACGATCGAAGTGAGAAGGGAGTCGGAGCGCTGGGAACGCAGTGACCGAGTGCTCCTGGGGTGAATCTCCCCGAGGTTCGCGGAGGCGTGTATTTATCAGTTGTCCCGATCCTCGATAAGATTTCTCGACTCCGCTTCGCTCCGCTCGAAATGACCGCTCCTTACTAACTTACTTCCCAGGGTCTACTTAATTTGTGAATGATGGATTGTTGAATGGTGGAATGATTTTGGAAGCTCACCCGAACTGATCAACATCCCTCCCCAACCCACCATCCACCAACCCACTACCCACCAACTCAACATCAACGAAACCGCCTCACCCTTTTCTACAGCATTGACGGAGCGAGCAACCCATGGAGCTGAACGTTGAAATCAAACGGTACAATCCCGACGAGGACGACGAGCCGCACTGGGAATCGTACGAGGTGCCGGCCGACCCCCTCGACAGCGCCCTTTCTCTCCTGCTCCACATCAAGTGGCACATTGACGGCACGCTGTCTTTCCGCAAGAGCTGCGCGCACGGCATCTGCGGCTCCGACGCGATGCAGATCAACGACGAGAACAAGCTCGCCTGCTCGGTCCTCGTGCAGGACCTGGTCGACGGCGACGGCGACACGGTCACCTTCGCCCCGCTCCCCTCCGCTCCGGTCGTCAAGGACCTCATCATCGACCAGAGCCGCTTCTTCGAGAAGTACCGCGACGTGAAGCCGTGGCTCATCACCGACGGGCCCGCGCCGGAGCGGGAGCGGGAGCAGAGCCCGGAGGAGCACGCGATGATCGAGGACGCCACGAAGTGCATCATGTGCGGCGCCTGTACCCACGCCTGTCCCTCTACCTGGGCGGACCCGGATTACCTCGGGCCCGCGGCCATGCTCAAGGCCTACCGCTACACGTTCGACAGCCGCGACGATGGGGCTGAGGAGCGGCTCGACGTGGTCGACTCGCCGGACGGCCTGTGGAAGTGCTACACCATCTTCAACTGCAACGAGGCCTGCCCGAAGGACATCGACATCACGCGCTGGCTCTCGGCCCTCAAGCGGAAGGCCGCCACCTCGCAGGCCTCCACAAACGCCTGATTGTCGCCCTCCCGGAGCTCACGGATTGGTACGACGCCCTGCTTCACTCTCCGCAAGCAGGGCGTTTTTTATTTTGGGCACGAGACTTGCTTTCAAGATCTGTGTTGCAAACCCAGTTTTAGGGTGGGACTCACCCCAAACCTAAACTTTCAGTTAACATTACCGCGCTGCGGATCGTACGCTTCCCCGGCACGGCCTCCCTCAAGATCTTCGATGTCATGGACGTGCCCGGTAGCCCCCTCCGAATCGCAACCTAAGACGGACTGCATCGCCAAGCCGATGGGGGCACGCCTCGGCGCTTTTCCGAGAGACTGAACGGGGTCGTTGTTCGGAGCCTCCTCCAAGAGCGCGACCAGAACCTCTGGCTCGCGACCGACGGGAAGGGCCTCATTCGACATCCCCCGACGCCCTTCACCCCCTTCACGACCGCCGACGGGCTGCCGCACAACCTCGTCTGGGGTGTGACGAGCGGACCCGGCGAGGACCTGTGGATCGCCACGCGAGATGGGACCAGCCGCTACGACGGGTCGACCGTTACCCCGGTAGACGAGCTAGACGAGCAGCTCAATCAGGAACTGACGACCATCTATTACGACCGGAGCGACACGCTCTGGATTGCGTCTCGGACGGAGCTGTTTGCGTACGACGGGTCCACGGTCTCCTACTCTCAGGTCGAGGGCAAACCCGCCCGGCTCACGGCGGACATCGCCGAGATCTCGTCGGACGATCGCTGGTTTGCAACCCTTCGGGACGGCCTCCTCCACTACGACGGATCCTCTTTCGAGCGGTTTACCACCGCGGATGGACTGCCGAGCAACGCTGTCCGTGCCCTCTCGGTCGACGACCAGGGTCGACTCTGGATTGGCCTCCAGAGAACAATCGCACGATTTGAGGACGGCGAGTTCAAGACCGTTCCTCGTAAAGGACGGGCACGACGTAGACGTGGTCGAAAACGGGCGAGAGGCCCTGGCGGCCCTGCG
>JBDGQN010000051.1:0-3122 GCA_042219055.1 Salinibacter sp.
TCCAGCAGCCGGGCCAGCAGTAGGGAATCGTGTAACGACCGAGAAGACAAAGACCTTCTGCTCGCCTGAACAGACTGTTCGCCCGAACAGACTCCACCGACACGATGCGATACGAGCACACGCAAGTTGGCTACGTGACGGGAGGCCTTGCGCTTGCCGTTCTGCCGTTCATCTACTACGCCTTCATGGTCGAGGACGGAGAGATCGGCGTGTTCGCCTACGCGATGCTTGGTGCGTTCGGGGTCCTTGCTGTTCTGTTTTCCAGCCTGACGGTCAAGGTGACCGATCGGGAACTGCTGTTCTACTTCGGCCCGGGCTTCTGGACACGGCGCTTCGCCCTCGAGGATATCATCAGTGTCGAGGTCGTCCGCAACTCGGCGCTTTACGGGTGGGGCATCCGCTACACGCATCACGGCTGGCTGTACAACGTGTCCGGGCTGGACGCCGTGGAGGTGACGGTGCGGAGGCAGGAGCAGCTCCGCATTGGCACCGACGAGCCGGAGGCGCTGAAGCGGGCGGTCGAGGCGGCGCAAGAACCGACGCCGTCCGGCGGGAGCTGACGGAGAGGCGACCTCATACTCATCCGTCTCACGCACAAACCCTGTCAATGCAATGAGCGGATCTTCCGCCAGGACGCTTCCTCGCTTCGTTCTGGGACTCATCGCGGCCGGACTTCTGTTTGCCGGGCCCGTCGTCGCGCAGCCTGCACCGGGCATTGTCGACTCGGTCGGACATGCGCTTGCGGAGGGGCCGGGGGGTGCCGCGATCGGACTACTCCGTGACGACCGCTCCTCGACTCACACCTACGGCGCCGTCGACTCCACCGGCACTGCGCCCACGGCCCACACCCTCTTCGAGATTGGCTCCGTCACGAAGACGTTCACGGGCCTGCTCCTGGCCGAGCGCATCGAGCAGGGGAGGCTCCAGCCCACGACGCCCGTGTCCGAACTGCTCCCGGATTCGGTGGAGATCACCCGGGCGGACTCGGTCGGCGATGCCCCGATGACCCTCGCCCACCTGGCCACGCACCGCTCCGGGCTGCCGCGTCTTCCCACAAACCTCCGTGAGGGAGACTTCTCGCGGCTCGACCCGTACGCCGCCTATGGCGACAGCGCACTCTATGCCTTCCTCGATGACTACACCCTGCCGCGGGCGTCGGGCACGCAGTACGAGTACTCGAACCTCGGAATGGGGCTGCTCGGGCACCTGCTCGCCCACCGGGCCGACACGACGTACGCCGCCCTCGTGCGGCGGCGCATTGCCGATCCGCTGGGCCTGTCCGACACGCGCGTCGACCTGATGGCCGAGCAGGAGGAGCGCCTTGCGCAGGGCTACAACCGCCTCGGGGTGCCCACGCCGCCCTGGCACTTCGCGGCGCTGGCCGGGGCGGGGGCGCTCCGGTCCACGGCAGCCGACATGCTTGCGTATCTCCGTGCCCACCGCCGCGCCCTTCGCGCCGCCCTGGACACGTCGTCGAGGCTCGAACGAGCGATGCGACGCGCGCTCCGTCCCCACGCCGCCACCGATTCGGACTCTACGCGGATTGGGCTCGGGTGGCACGAGACGCAGCACGGCGGACACCGCATCGTGTGGCACAACGGGGGGACTGGCGGCTTTCGGAGTTTCGTCGGCCTCGATCGGGCTACCGGACGCGGTGTCGTGGTGCTGGTAAACACGGCCCTCCCCTCGGCGACGGTCGACGAGGCGGCCCTCCGGCTGTTAAAACACCTCCGCCCGGACTGAGCGTGTGCTCTGCCCGGGCGGGGAGGATCGTCGAGAAGGAGGAGGGCACTGGGCCGGTGTCTCTAGTTGCCGTACTCGATCTCAGCAACACCCTGCTCAAACTCAGCCTCGAGCTCCTTGACCGTTCCGGTCTCTCCATAGTCAAACTGGGAGAGATCCTTGATGGTGCCGTTGCTGCGCTCAAACCACCGTGCCGGATCGAGCCGCACGATGAGCTCGCGGGAGAAGCCCTCGCTGTTCACCTCGATGGGAGGGGTCAGCATCTGCTCCACTTCGATTTCGGCCTCGAAGTATGTGGAGAACGAGGTCGGGGTGCCTCCGGTGGGGGTAAATGTGCCGATAACGATCATGCTTGCGTCTTTCGGCCAGTTCGGGAACTCCTTACGAATGTCCGTGAGCAGTCCCTGAACGTTTCCCTCGTCGTCGGCGTCATCGTCTCCTTCTCCATCGCTGTCATCGTCGAGATCATCGACCTCAAACTCGAACTCGTCGTAGGTGCCCGCAGGGATGTCCCCGGCCGCGACGGGGGAAACCTTAGACTTCTGGAGAGGAAGGTCCAGGAAGCGGGGCTGCTCGACCTCCACTTCCCGCTCAATCTCGATTTCTGCGCCGTTTGCCCCCGTGCTGTCCGTGTTTTGCTTCAACTTTACTTTGTCGACGATCAGCCGAATGTCGGTGATCGTCAGCGTGCCGTTCGACCCTGAGAGTACCAAAGAGTCGGAGGCGGCCTTGGCGAGCGCGGTGGTCGATTGTGTTGATGAGGAGGCAGTTGAGAAGCTCACCTTCACCGTGCCGCTGTTGTTGGGGGAGGACCCCGTCGAGTCGCAGCCGACGAGGGCAACCGCCGCGATGAGAGCGAAAACGAGAGGGACAAGTCGGGGGCGTGAAATCTTCATGGGTCGTGAGTGCTGTGTTGTACGAGCGATATCAGCGTGAATAAGGGAGACGTGCGGCGTCGAGACCGGCACAGTCTGCGTCCGGCCGGTCGAGAGGTCGACCGCCGTGGCCGTGTCGCGGGGCGAACGGTTTCGCACGATTGCAACACCCTATAGGGAGACAATTTGCATTCCGGACTCCGTGGGACGCTGTCGATTTGCAGAATGTCTACAATATCGCGGTCTGACGGCGCCAGAGCCGGGTACAAGGCGGGAGATGGGCCTTTCACAGAAGCAACGTTCTCGGGCGGTGTCTCACCCGGTGTCTCAGGTCTGTGTTAGGGTGTTGCGGAGGAGACGAGGGGGCCGGAGACGTTCCTTGCGCGGTTCGTGCGGGGCGGGAGCCCGGCGGACGAGGAAGTTTAGCGAAATGCAGGGCTCGTGCCGGGAGCGGCGACGAACGGGAGGAGGGAAGCCGCGTTCATTGCCTGCGTTTTACTCGTT
>JBDGQN010000051.1:3245-7326 GCA_042219055.1 Salinibacter sp.
CATCTCCATGGGCTTCGTGGACACGGTGATGGTGGGGCGGCTGGGGCCGGAGGCGCTGGCCGGTGTGGCGCTGGGGAATACGGTCTTTTTCTTCTTCGCCATCATGGGGATGGGCATGGTGCGGGCCGTGGGGCCGCTGGTGTCGCAGGCCGTGGGGGCCAAGGATCCGAGGGCGGTGGGGCGCAGCGTGCGACAGGGGCTCTGGTTGGCGACGGGGCTGGGCCTTGTCATTCTGCTGATCCTGAGCAACGTCGAGCCCGTCCTGCGATGGACCGGGCAGGAGCCGACCGCCATTGAGGGGGCCACGGCGTATCTCGACGCCATTCGGTGGGGCATCCTGCCGTTTCTGGGCTTCGCGGCGCTGCGGAGCTTCGTGGAAGGCCTCTCGCGCCCGCTGCCCGTCACGATCATTTCGTTCGTCGGCGTGGCCGTCAATATCGGGGCCAACGAGCTGCTGATGTTCGGTCACTGGGGCCTCCCGGCCCTGGGGCTGGCAGGCACCGGCTGGGCCAGCACGATCGTCTTTTCGTTCCTCTTTGCGGCACTGGCAGTGCTCGTCCATCGGAGCGAGCCGTTCGCCGAGCACAGCGTGTTCACGCGCCTCCGGGAGCCGGATCCCTCGTATCTGCGCGAGCTCGCATGGGTAGGGGCGCCGATGGGGGCCTCGCGGGGCATCGAGTCGAGCCTCTTCATGGTAACCACCGTGATGATGGGCACGCTGGGCACCACGGCGCTGGCCGCCCACCAGATTGCAATACAGTGTGCTGCGTTCGCGTTTATGGTGCCGCTCGGTATTGGCATGGCGGGCACCGTGCGGGTGGGACAGGCCGCCGGGGCGCGCGACGAGAGGGGGGCGCGCCGGGCCGGGGGCGTGGCGATGGGACTGGCGACCCTCACCATGATTGGCACGGCCGTGCTTTTCTGGACGCTGCCGCGTCCCCTCGTGGGCCTCTACCTCGACCTATCGGCTCCAGAAAACGCCGCGGTGGTGGCCCTGGCCGTGCAACTGCTCGGGATCGCCGCGGTCTTTCAGCTCTTCGATGGCCTGCAGGTGGCGGCCCACGGCGCGCTGCAGGGCCTCAAGGACACCCGCGTGCCGATGGGCATCGCGATGGTGACGTACTGGGGCATCGGCCTGACCACCGGGTACTTCTGGGGCGTACGGGGCGGGGGCGGCCCCGAGGCACTGTGGTGGGGACTGGTGGTCGGCCTCGCCGCAGCGTCCGTGCTGCTGGTGCTTCGCTTCCACCGGCAGGTGGAGCGGGCGGTGGACGAAGAGGCCGTGCCTGCGACCTCGGACGGCGATCCCTCCGTGGAGGTGCCGCCGGTCCCGGCGACGGAAGAGCCGACGGGCTAACCCGTATTTCTCACGGGACGCTACTGCGGCTTTAGAGGCGACCTAATCTGCTCATTTTTACTCCTCGACGATGCGATGCATCGCCTGCGGTGCGCAAAGGGCATCTTGAACCGCCTCTTGTGCTGCGCTACGCCTCTCGTGAGAAAACCGGGCTAACGGGGGACCTTGCTTTCGAGAAGGGACCCGGAAGGGACGGCTCCTCGTTTTGACGACGCATTGCCGTTCCAAGCCTTCGTTCCACCGAATGTCCACACGCCGGAAGCGAGTCGTTGCGGTCTGCCGCGTTGGCATCGGCGCGACGGTCCTGCGTCCTCCGCAGGCCGGCACGTCGTTCTTCGAAGAGGGCAAGCTGGTGAGCGAGTCCGATCTGTTCGCGACGGATGGCTGAGGAGGAGGCAACGTCCCCGTTTTTCTAACCGACACTGAGTTCCCATGATTGCTCGCGTATGGCGGGGCTGGACGGCCCCGGAAGATGCGGATCGGTACGAACAGTTGCTCCGAACCGAGATCCTTCCCGACATCGCCGCCCAAAGTGGGGACGGTTTTCGCGGAGCGGCGGTATATCGGCGGCCGGATGGAGGGGAGGTGGCGTTCATGACGGTTCTGCGCTTTGCCTCGATGGATGTCGTTCGGCAATTTGTGGGCGAGAATCCGTCAGAGGCACACGTGCCGCCCGCCGCCCGATCGCTACTTCGCCGGTTTGAGGACGAGGTGGCTCACTACGAGGTGGTCATCGACAATCGCGACTGATTGGCAGTACACTCACACGATAACACCACAATGCACGTTGAAACCCTCGGGGACGGCCGTCCGGAGCACACCGTCGTGGCCTGCGTCCACGGCGACGAGACCTGCGGCTGGCATGCATTCAACCGGCTCAAGTCGAGCGATGTGACGCTGCAGGCTCCGCTCAAGTTTATACTCGCCAACGAGCGGGCCTTCAAACTGGGCTATCGCTTCTGCGACGCGGACCTCAACCGCGTAATGCCGGGCGACCCTGACAGTGAAAAGCATGAGGAGCGCCTGGCCGCCTCCCTGCGCCGTGAACTGGAGGGCACGAAAGTTCTCGACTTTCACTCCACCGAATCGCGGGGCTGTCCGTACGCGATCGTGACGGGGCACGATGCGGCCTCGCGCCGCCTTGCGCGGTCGACGGGGCTCGACCGTGTGGTGGACATGAGCCACTTTGGTGGGGGCGTGACGGAGCCCGTCGAGGGCGTTGCCGTGGAGTGCGGGTACTACGACGAAGAAGGCGCTGCGTCCACGGCCCACCAGGTTCTGCTCCACTTTCTGGCCGCCGAGGGCCTCATCGACCGTCCCTACGTCCGCACCAGGCCCGAGGTGTACGAGGTGTTCGACGAGGCGCCCGGGCGAGGCTTTCGGTTCGTCGCCGACAACTTCCGGCGGGTCGAGGAGGGGGACGTGTTCGCCGAGAAGAATGGCACGGCCCGCCGGGCCGCCGCCGACTTCTACCCGGTCCTCATGTCTACGCACGGCTACGACGACCGCATCGGGTTCAAGGCACGACACGTGGGGCGGGTGGAGGAGGCGTGAGTTGGGGCCGCACGGCGTTCGGGGGGCGCGAAGGAAAACTTCGAGTGGGGAATCGTTTGTGTGCCGGGTCGTATTTACCACAGAAACAACCGTCCGTGATGCCTGACGACACGTCCCGACGCGAGTTCTTGAAGCAATCGGGAGCGGCCCTGGCGGCCTCGACGATCGGGGTTCCGTCCATCATTCTTCCCGACCGCGACGAGACCCTCGGCGTGGCCCTCTGCGGCCTCGGGAGCTACGCCGGCGGGCAACTGGCGCCCGGCTTGCAGCGGACCGGGCACTGCGAGCTGCGCGGCATCGTCACCGGCTCGCCCGAAAAAATTCCGCGCTGGCAGCGGCGCTACGACATTCCGGACCGGAACGTCTACAGCTACGAGACGCTGCCGGACATCGCGAATAACGACGACCTCGACGTGGTCTACATCGTGACGCCGCCGGGGGTGCACGCCCGGGACGCGATTACGGCCGCCAAGGCGGGGAAGCACGTCTGGTGCGAGAAGCCGATGGCGATGGACGCCGAGGAGTGCCGGGCCGTCATCGACGCCGCCGACGCGAACGGCGTGCAACTGACCATTGGCTACCGGCTGCAGCACGAGCCCAACAACCGGCAGGTCATGCGCTACGCGGAGGAGAAGCCGTACGGGGCGGTGCAGACGGTGGAGACGGGTGCGGGCTACGACGGGGCGCACCCCGACCCCGACGACTGGCGGCGCGATGCGGAGCTGGGCGGCGGGGCCCTCTACGACATGGGCGTCTACCCCATCAACGCGGCCCGCTACGCCACCGGGATGGAGCCGATCGCCGTGACGGGGCGCACGTGGTCCGAGCGGGAGGAGATGTACAGCGAAGTGCCCGAGTTTGCCGAGTTCACGCTGGAGTTTCCAGGGGGCGTGATCGCAAAGGGGGAGACCAGCTTCGGCAAGTCGACGAACTACCTCGACGTGACGTATTCTGACGGATGGTGCCGCCTGCGCCCGTTCCAGTCCTACAGCGGCGTGCAGGGCAAGACGAGCGACGGCACGCGGCTCCGGCCCAGTGGCCGCGACCAGCAGGCCCGTCAGATGGACAACGACGCCCGTGCCATAAAGGACGGCGAGGCGCCCATCGTCCCCGGCGAAGAAGGGCTGGCCGACATCCGCATCGTGAATGCGATCATGGAGTCGGACCGGA